>NZ_JBIVUF010000007.1:0-461304 GCF_044757085.1 Streptomyces sp. NPDC091376
CTGGCGTTGATTTTTGGCACGCTGTTGAGTTCTCAAGGAACGGACGCTTCCTTCGTACTCACCCTTTCGGGCTTTCCTCCGGGCGCTTCCCTTCGTTGTTTCCAACCTTACCAGATTCTTTTTCCGTTCCGTTCCCGGTTCGGATTTTGTATCCAGTGGCCGTTGGAGGGCCTTTTGCCTTTCGGCTGATCCGACTTTATCAGAGACTCTGAGTCGGAATTCCCGCCCCGTTGAGTGGACCTTCCGAGCACACATCAGTGCGCTGGACTTCCCTCAGGCGGAGCCGTAAACGTACTGGAGCGGAGCGGCCGATGCAAATCGAGGGCCGCCCCGCTCCAAGATCACCCGACGAGGTGTCAGACCTCCACCACGACAGGCAGGATCATCGGACGCCGACGGTAGGTGTCGGAGACCCACTTGCCGACCGAGCGACGGATGAGCTGCTGCAGCTGGTGGGGCTCGGAGACCCCGTCGGCCGCGGACTTGTGGATGGCTTCCTGGATCTTCGGAATCACCGCGTCGAAGGCGCCGTCCTCGATACCCGAGCCACGGGCGTGGATGTTCGGGCCGCCCACGATCTTGCCGGTCGTGGAGTCCACCACGACGAAGACCGAGATGATGCCCTCGTCGCCGAGGATGCGGCGGTCCTTCAGGGACGACTCGGTGACGTCGCCGACCGAGAGGCCGTCGACGTACACGTACCCCGCTTGGACCTTGCCGGTGATTTTGGCCTTGCCGTCCAGGAGGTCGACGACGACGCCGTCCTCGGCGATGACGATGTGGTCCTTGGGAACGCCCGTCATGGCCCCGAGCTCGGCGTTGGCGCGCAGATGGCGCCATTCGCCGTGGACCGGCATGAGGTTCTTCGGCTTGCAGATGTTGTAGAAGTACAGCAGCTCGCCGGCCGAGGCGTGGCCCGAGACATGGACCTTGGCGTTGCCCTTGTGGATGACGTTCGCGCCCCAGCGGGTGAGTCCGTTGATGACGCGGTAGACCGCGTTCTCGTTACCCGGGATGAGTGACGAGGCCAGGATGACGGTGTCGCCCTGGACGATGCGGATCTGGTGGTCGCGGTTGGCCATACGGGAGAGGGCCGCCATCGGCTCGCCCTGGGATCCCGTACAGACGAGCACGACCTCGTGGTCCGGAAGGTCGTCGAGGGTCTTGACGTCCACGACGAGGCCGGCCGGCACCTTGAGGTAGCCGAGGTCGCGGGCGATGCCCATGTTGCGGACCATCGAGCGGCCGACGAAGGCGACCCGGCGGCCGTATTCGTGGGCAGCGTCCAGGATCTGCTGGATGCGGTGTACGTGGCTGGCGAAGCTGGCCACGATGATGCGCTTCTGGGCACCCGCGAAGACGCCGCGCAGCACGTTCGAGATGTCCCGCTCCGCGGGGACGAAGCCGGGGACCTCTGCGTTGGTCGAGTCGACCAGCAGGAGGTCGATTCCCTCTTCGCTCAGGCGTGCGAAGGCATGGAGGTCCGTCAGCCGGCCGTCCATCGGGAGCTGGTCCATCTTGAAGTCGCCCGTGTGGACGGCCATGCCCGCGGGGGTGCGGATGGCGACGGCCAGGGCGTCCGGGATGGAGTGGTTGACCGCGATGAACTCGCAGTCGAAGGGTCCGATGCGCTCGCGGTTCCCCTCGGCGACTTCGAGGGTGTACGGGCGGATGCGGTGCTCCTGCAGCTTGGCCTCGATCAGGGCGAGGGTCAGCTTGGAGCCGATCAGTGGGATGTCCGGCTTGAGCCGGAGCAGGTACGGGACACCGCCGATGTGATCCTCGTGGCCGTGCGTGAGCACGATGCCCTCGATGTCGTCGAGGCGGTCCCTGATCGTGGTGAAGTCCGGCAGGATCAGGTCGATGCCGGGCTGCTCCTCCTCCGGGAAGAGGACGCCGCAGTCGACGATGAGCAGTCGGCCTTCGTACTCGAAGACCGTCATGTTGCGGCCGATCTCGCCGAGGCCGCCGAGCGGTGTGACGCGCAGACCGCCCTTGGGGAGCTTCGGCGGGGCGCCGAGTTCAGGATGCGGATGACTCAAAAGACTCTCCTCACCACACGCGCCACGTACCGCTTGGGCACGTGGCGCGCATGACATTCGTGCACTTGCTGTTGTCGTTTTGGTTGTTCGTATTCAGTTGTGAAGTCTGTGGTTACAGCTGTACCCCGCCGGCCGCGAGATCGATCTTGAGCTGGGCGGTCTCGCCCTCGGTGAGCTCGACGAGCGGGAGGCGCAGCGGGCCTGCGGGCAGACCCTGCAGGGCGAGCGCCGCCTTGGTGGTGATGACGCCCTGGGTGCGGAACATGCCGGTGAAGACCGGGAGCAGCTTCTGGTGAATCTCGGTGGCCTTCTGGACGTCGCCCTCCGTGTACGCGTCGATCAGGGCGCGCAGCTCGGGGGTGACCACATGGCCGACGACGGAGACGAAGCCGATGGCCCCGACCGAGAGGAGCGGCAGGTTGAGCATGTCGTCGCCCGAGTACCAGGCCAGTGCGCTCCGGGCGATGGCCCAGCTGGCGCGGCCGAGGTCGCCCTTGGCGTCCTTGTTGGCGACGATGCGCGGGTGGTCGGCGAGGCGGACGATCGTCTCGGTGTCGATCGGTACGCCGCTGCGGCCGGGGATGTCGTACAGCATGACCGGCAGGCCGGTGCTGTCGGCGATGGCCGTGAAGTGCCGGTACAGACCCTCCTGCGGAGGCTTGTTGTAGTACGGCGTGACGGCGAGCAGGCCGTGTGCGCCGGCGCGTTCGGCGGCGCGTGCCAGCTCGACGCTGTGCCGGGTGTCGTTGGTACCGATTCCGGCGACGACGTGGGCGCGGTCGCCCACCGCGTCGAGGACGGCTCGTACCAGCTGGTCTTTCTCCGCGTCACTGGTGGTCGGGGACTCACCCGTGGTGCCGTTGATGATCAGGCCGTCGTTGCCTGCGTCCACCAGGTGGGTGGCGAGCCGCTGCGCGCCGTCGAGGTCAAGTGCGCCGTCCGCCGTGAACGGCGTGACCATGGCGGTGAGGACCCGCCCGAAGGGGATCTGCGGAGTGGAGATTGGAGCCATGGGTAACACGCTACTCGCTGCTCAGCGCGTAGGGCCCCCTCGGGGGACGTGACCTATGCCGTGGTGAGTGGAGCCCGGCACTGCCTGCTCGGGGGTTCAGGCAGTGCCGGGCCCGTTTGATCAGCCTAGATGAACTTCTCGAAACGCCGCAATACGGACACCGAGTAAGGCTGACCGTACATCTGTGCTCTACGGGGCGACACGGCCGTTGCCGTTGAAGGCGGCGTACGTGAGCGGCATCAGCTTGGCCCAGTGCTCCTCCATCTTCTCGCCCACCATCTCGATCTCCCGCTGCGGGAAGGACGCGACCTTCGCCAGCTCGTGCTGGGTGCGCAGGCCGAGGAAGTGCATCAGCGAGCGCGCGTTGCACGTCGCGTACATCGACGAGTAGAGGCCGACGGGCAGGACCGAGCGGGCGACTTCGCGCGCCACTCCGGCGCCGAGCATCTCGTGGTACGCCTCGTACGCCTGGCGGTACGAGTCCTCCATGACCCGGCCGGTCAGCTCCTGCTGCGCCTGGGTGCCCTCCACGAAGACGTACTTCCCGGGACGGCCCTCCTGCACGAGCTTGCGCGACTCGTCCGGCACGTAGAAGACGGGCTGCAGCTCCCTGTAGCGGCCGGATTCCTCGTTGTACGACCAGCCGACGCGGTGGCGCATGAACTCGCGGAAGACGAAGATCGGGGCGCTGATGAAGAAGGTCATCGAGTTGTGCTCGAAGGGGCTGCCGTGGCGGTCCCGCATCAGATAGTTGATGAGCCCCTTCGACCGCTCCGGGTCCTTCGAGAGCTCTTCCAGGGACTGCTCGCCCGCGGTGGAGACCCGGGCCGCCCACAGCACGTCGGAGTCGCCGGCGGTGTGCTTCACCAGCTCGACGGTGACATCGCTGCGGAAGCTGGGCTTGATGTCGGCGTGGGGGTGTGTCACCGGCGGGGGTCCTTCCAGTTGCGTCGCTCGGGCGGCGCCCATTCTCTACGGCGCACCCTCTACAACGACAGCCGGGGCGGCTCGTCCCGATTTTCCCTGTGCCAATTCGCCGGAATCGGGCACCAAGTGGCCGTTCTACGCGTCTGTACCAGTAGCCGCGTACCGTCACACACCGAAAGGGGCCCGCTCCATGTTCCGCCGGCGAGAGGCCGTTCCGTTCACATTCGTCGCCGAGGCCGAGCGCTTCCGTAGCAACGTCACCCCGCCTTCCCCGCAGCGGCCCAGTGCCTCGCAGCTCGTCGGCCGTACGCTGATCGGCCTGACCGTGGTGGCGGGGCTGGTCGGATCGCTGCTTCTGGGCATGCCGGCCCTGGAGGCCCCGGTCTCCCCCAAGGCGCCGAGCCAGGCCCAGCAGTCCGGGGGCGCCGACGGCCGCTGACCTGCCCCCACCGCTCCAACGGGGGCGGGAAGCACACCCATGGCCCCCCTGGGGTGGTCGGCTGATGGCCGCCTCGATAGCCTCACCGGGCACAAGCCCCATCGTGGTGATGAGTGAGGACCAGCCGTGCCCCTGCCCTTTCTGACGGCGGACCGCGCCTTTGACGCGACGGACGACGATGTCGCGCTGCCGTTCGACGATCACGACCACGACCAGTGGCGACGGCCGTACCGTCCTGGCCCCTGGCGGGTCGGAGCGGCCGCGCTGATCCTTCTGCTCGCGTCGTTCGTGCTGCTGGCCGCCATGGTCATCGCCTTCGCCGGCGCCCTGCCCGGCGCCGGTGTCTGCATCGGCATCGGGGCGCTGATGATCTGCGCGGCGCTGCGGCTTCTGCGCATCGGCGCCTGGGTGAGCCGGCACGGGCTGCGGCGCGTGGCCTTCTTCTCCACGACGACCCTGTCGTGGGCGCGGGTCAAGGGCCTGCGCACGGTGCAGCAGCCGGTGCGGTGGCTCGGGCTGCCGCGCACGGTGCAGGGGCAGGCGCTGGTCCTCGTCCGTGAGGGCGACGAGCCGCTCCCGCTGCTCACGGATCACAACGCGGACTTCCTGTCACGCGTCGAGGCGTTCGACCGGGCCGCGGACACGATCGAGGCCTGGGGCGCGGAGTACGGCGCCGCAAGCTGACCCCGGCTTCGCCCGCCCCGTGACCGATCCCGGGGCGGGCCCCACGACAGCGCTCACGCCGTGCCGTCGTGCAGGGCGATCGCCTTCTGCATGGCCTTGCGGGCCCGCGGGGTGTCCCTGGCGTCGTGGTACGCGACGGCCAGCCGGAACCAGCAGCGCCAGTCGCCCGGGGAGTCCTCGGTCTCCGCGCGGCGCTGGGCGAAGACGGCGTCGGCCGAGTCGCGGTCGATCCTGCCGCCGGGCGTACGCGCCAGCTCGTCCACCGGCAGTCCGCCCTCGGCGTCGAGCTCGGCGGCCAGCGCGTTGGCCTTCCTGACGAACTGGGTGTTCTTCCAGAGGAACCAGACACCGATCACCGGCAGGATCAGCACCGCGACGCCGAAGGTGACGGTGAGCAGGGTGCCGTGCCGGATCAGCATCACGCCCCGGCTGCCGACCAGGACGAAGTAGACGACGAGGACGGCACCCGTGACGAAGTAGGAGACTTTCGCGCGCATCCGGGCACTCAGCCGAGGTCGAGGAAGTGCTCGAGGCCGAAGGTGAGCCCGGGGGTCGTCACCACACGCCGCACGCCCAGCAGGATGCCCGGCATGAAGCTGCTGTGGTGCAGGGAGTCATGGCGGATGGTGAGGGTCTCGCCCTCCCCGCCCAGCAGGACCTCCTGGTGCGCCAGCAGCCCGCGCAGCCGTACGGCGTGCACCGGCACCCCGTCGACGTCCGCCCCGCGTGCGCCGTCCAGGGCCGTGACCGTGGCATCGGGCTGCGGTGCGCAGCCTGCCTCGGCACGTGCCGCGGCGATCAGCTGGGCGGTGCGCGTGGCGGTACCGGAGGGGGCATCCGCCTTGTTGGGGTGGTGCAGCTCGACGACCTCGACCGACTCGAAGTAGCGCGCCGCCTGAGCGGCGAACTTCATCGTGAGGACGGCGCCGATGGAGAAGTTGGGCGCGATGAGCACGCCCGTCGACGGGGTGGGTGCCTCCCCGCCGGAGGTAGGGGAAGCGTCCAGCGAAGTGCGCAGATGCGCGAGGCGCTCGTCCGTCCAGCCGGTGGTGCCGACGACGGCGTGGATGCCGTGACGTACGCAGAAGTCGAGGTTGCCCATCACCGAAGCGGGGTTGGTCAGTTCGACCACGACCTGGGCGCCGGTCTCGGCAAGGGTCTCCAGCTTGTCGCCCCGGCCCAGCGCGGCGACGAGTTCCATGTCGTCGGCGGCTTCGACGGCCCGTACCGCCTCGGAGCCGATACGGCCCTTGGCGCCGAGAACGGCCACGCGCAGCTTGCTCATGCTCTTGCTCTCTCTACGAGACGGATTCGTGCAGTCGGTCGGCCTGCTTGTCCTTGAGCGGGCCGATCACCGACAGCGAGGGCCGTTGCCCCAGGACCTCACGGGCCACCGCGCGGACGTCGTCGGGAGTGACCGCGGCTATGTTCGCCAGCATGTCGTCGACCGACATCTGGGCGCCCCAGCACAGCTCGCTCTTGCCGATGCGGTTCATCAGCGCGCCGGTGTCCTCCAGGCCGAGGACGGTCGAGCCGGAGAGCTGGCCGATGGCGCGGTCGATCTCGTCGTCCGCCAGTCCCTCGTTCGCGACCCGGTCGAGTTCGTTCCTGCAGATCTTCAGTACGTCGTGGACCTGGCTGGGCCGGCAGCCCGCGTAGACGCCGAAGAGTCCGCAGTCGGCGAAGCCCGAGGTGTACGAGTAGACGCTGTAGGCGAGGCCGCGCTTCTCGCGGACCTCCTGGAACAGGCGCGAGGACATGCCGCCGCCGAGGGCCGTGTTCAGTACGCCGAGGGCCCAGCGGCGGTCGTCGGTCCTGGCGAGGCCCGGCATGCCGAGGACCACGTGGGCCTGCTCGGTCCTGCGGTCGAGGACCTCGACACGGCCGGCGGTCTTCAGTGTCCTGCTGCCGTCACGGGGGGCGACCGGCAGGCCGTCCGTACGCGTCAGGGCGCCTGCCTTGTCGAAGGCCCTGCGGACCTGGCGTACGACCGTCGCGTGGTCGATGTTGCCCGCCGCTGCGACGACCAGATGGGTCGGGTCGTAGTGCTTCTTGTAGAAGCGGGCGATCTGGGAGCGGTTCAGCGCGTTGATGGTGTCGACCGTGCCGAGCACGGGGCGGCCCAGCGGGGTGTCACCGAACATGGTGTGCGCGAAGAGATCATGGACGACATCGCCCGGATCGTCCTCGGTCATCGCGATCTCTTCGAGGATGACGCCGCGCTCGGCGTCGACGTCCTCGTCGAGGATCAGCGATCCGGTGAGCATGTCGCAGACGACGTCGATCGCCAACGGCAGATCGGTGTCGAGGACCCGCGCGTAGTAGCAGGTGTACTCCTTCGCCGTGAAGGCGTTCATCTCGCCGCCCACCGCGTCGATGGCGGAGGAGATGTCGAGGGCGGAGCGCTTGTGCGTGCCCTTGAAGAGGAGGTGCTCCAGGTAGTGGGTGGCGCCGTTGAGCGAGGGGGTCTCGTCGCGGGAGCCGACGTGCGCCCAGATGCCGAAGGTGGCGGAGCGTACGGACGGCAGGGTCTCCGTGACGATGCGCAGGCCGCCGGGGAGGGTGGTCTTACGCACCGTACCGATGCCGTGCTCGCCCTGGAGAAGCGTTTGGGTACGGGCGACGGCCCGCGCCTCCGAGGAGGTGCGGGCCGTCGTCCTGGCACTACGGGACGTCACTTGTCGGTGTCGTCCTTCTTCTCGGCGTCGTCGCCGGCAGCGTCCTCGTCTGCGATCACGGGGATGAGGGAGAGCTTGCCGCGCTGGTCGATCTCGGCGATCTCGACCTGGACCTTGGCGCCGACCGCGAGCACGTCCTCGACGTTCTCCACACGCTTGCCACCGGCGAGCTTGCGGATCTGCGAGATGTGCAGCAGGCCGTCCTTGCCGGGCATCAGGGAGACGAAAGCACCGAAGGTGGTGGTCTTGACGACCGTACCCAGGTAGCGCTCGCCGACCTCCGGCATGGTCGGGTTGGCGATCGAGTTGATCGTGGCGCGGGCGGCCTCGGCGGCCGGGCCCTCGGAGGCACCGATGTAGATGGTGCCGTCGTCCTCGATCGTGATCTCGGCGCCGGTGTCCTCCTGGATCTGGTTGATCATCTTGCCCTTGGGGCCGATGACCTCGCCGATCTTGTCCACGGGGATCTTGACGGTGATGATCCGCGGGGCGTTCGGGGACATCTCGTCCGGGGTGTCGATCGCTTCCATCATCACGTCGAGGATGTGGAGGCGGGCGTCGCGGGCCTGCTTGAGGGCCGCGGCCAGGACGGAGGCCGGGATGCCGTCCAGCTTGGTGTCGAGCTGGAGGGCGGTGACGAACTCCTTCGTACCGGCGACCTTGAAGTCCATGTCACCGAAGGCGTCCTCCGCACCGAGGATGTCGGTGAGGGCGACGTAGTGCGTCTGGCCGTCGATCTCCTGGGAGATCAGACCCATGGCGATACCGGCGACGGGGGCCTTCAGCGGCACACCGGCGTTCAGCAGCGACATGGTGGAGGCGCAGACCGAGCCCATGGACGTCGAGCCGTTGGAACCGAGGGCCTCGGACACCTGACGGATCGCGTACGGGAACTCCTCGCGCGTCGGCAGCACCGGCACGATGGCGCGCTCGGCGAGGGCGCCGTGGCCGATCTCGCGGCGCTTCGGCGAACCGACGCGGCCGGTCTCACCGACGGAGTACGGCGGGAAGTTGTAGTTGTGCATGTAGCGCTTGCGGGTCACCGGGGAAAGGGTGTCCAGCTGCTGCTCCATACGGAGCATGTTCAGGGTGGTGACGCCCAGGATCTGGGTCTCGCCACGCTCGAACAGCGCCGAACCGTGCACGCGCGGGATGGCCTCGACCTCGGCGGCGAGCGTACGGATGTCCGTGACGCCACGGCCGTCGATGCGCTTCTTCTCCTTGATGACGCGCTCACGGACCAGGGACTTGGTCAGCGAGCGGTACGCCGCGGAGATCTCCTTCTCGCGCCCCTCGAACTGCGGGAGCAGCTTCTCGGCGGCCAGACCCTTGACGCGGTCCAGCTCGGCCTCGCGGTCCTGCTTGCCCGCGATGGTCAGCGCCTGCGAGAGCTCGTCCTTGACGGCGGCGGTGAGCGCCTCCAGGACGTCGTCCTGGTACTCGAGGAAGACGGGGAACTCGCCGGTCGGCTTGGCGGCCTTGGCGGCGAGGTCGGCCTGCGCCTTGCAGAGGACCTTGATGAACGGCTTCGCGGCCTCGAGACCGGCGGCGACGACCTCCTCGGTCGGCGCCTCGGCGCCGCCCTTGACGAGCTCGATGGTCTTCTCGGTGGCCTCGGCCTCGACCATCATGATCGCGACGTCGCCGTCCTCCAGGACGCGGCCCGCGACTACCATGTCGAAGACGGCGTCCTCGAGCTCGGTGTGCGTCGGGAAGGCCACCCACTGGCCGTTGATCAGCGCGACACGGGTGCCGCCGATCGGGCCGGAGAAGGGCAGGCCGGCCAGCTGCGTGGAGCAGGAGGCGGCGTTGATCGCGACCACGTCGTACAGGTGGTCGGGGTTGAGCGCCATGATCGTCTCGACGATCTGGATCTCGTTGCGCAGGCCCTTCTTGAAGGACGGGCGCAGCGGGCGGTCGATCAGACGGCAGGTGAGGACCGCGTCCTCGGACGGGCGGCCCTCACGGCGGAAGAAGGAGCCGGGGATCTTGCCCGCGGCGTACATCCGCTCCTCGACGTCGACCGTCAGAGGGAAGAAGTCCAGCTGGTCCTTGGGGTTCTTGGACGCGGTGGTGGCCGACAGCACCATGGTGTCGTCGTCCAGATACGCCACGGCGGAACCGGCGGCCTGCTTGGCCAGGCGGCCCGTCTCGAAGCGGATGGTACGGGTGCCGAAGGAGCCGTTGTCGATGACGGCCTCGGCGTAGTGGGTCTCGTTCTCCACTAGCGATATCTCCTCGTCTGCGTCCCCCGGCCCGTGTGGCGGGAGGACGGTGGCGGAGAAGCGCGCCTTGTGTGCGGGCCGGTCTTCGATCGAAGCACCCGGATGATGATTCCGGGGGCCACTACCGAGGACCGGCGGCGGAGGGGCGCTCCTCCTCGTTCGGTGTTCCGTTTTCGGTATTGCGTTGTGCGACCAGACTACAAAGCGTCTGTGACATCCCGCACGTACAGCAAAGGGAGCGGCCCCCTCAGAGTGGGAACCGCTCCCTTCACGGCGTCTTACTTCGCGCCCGCCGCACCACGGCGGATGCCGAGCCGGTCGACCAGCGCACGGAAGCGCTGGATGTCCTTCTTGGCCAGGTACTGCAGCAGCCGGCGGCGCTGACCGACCAGGATGAGCAGACCACGGCGGGAGTGGTGGTCGTGCTTGTGGGTCTTGAGGTGCTCGGTCAGGTCGGAGATCCGGCGCGAGAGCATCGCGACCTGGACCTCGGGGGAGCCGGTGTCGCCCTCCTTGGTGCCGAACTCGGACATGATCTGCTTCTTCGTAGCGGCGTCGAGAGACACTCGGTACTCCTCTTTCGGTTCGATGCGCCTGCGAGTGCCCCTGGTCTTGGTCTCAGGGGAGCTTCCGTTGCTCGGAGGCGAAGGCACGATGGGCGCTGCACTCCAGAGTTTCGATGCTCCGGGGTACGCGTACACAAACGGCCGTCACACAGAGTACCAGCTCGCGGCAGCCTGCCGAGCGGGGCAGGGACCGGCACGCTCGTGGGGCGCACCGGTCCGTCTCTCTGGTCCTTCTCGGCGGTCCTTCCGGGCGGTCGTCCCGGGCGGTCCTTCTCCGCGCAGGGTCAGTCCGCGCAGGGTCAGGAGGTCAGCGCCCGGATCGAGTGGTAGACGTCGAAGACCGCGAGGCACAGGGGCACGAGCGTCAGCAGGACGGTCGTCTCCGCGATCTCCAGGAAACGGCCCCAGAAGGGGGTGACGCCCTTGCGCGGAACGATCAGCCCGATGGCGATGATCAGTGCGGCGACGCCGGCGACCGCGGCGGACAGCCAGACCGTACGGATGTCGAGCGCGGTGCCGTCGCCCTTCAGGGCGGCGTGCATCAGCTCGGTGGGCGGGTTCAGGCACAGCCCGAGGCCGAGCAGGATCAGCGACCCGAGGCCCGCCACGAGGGCGCAGCCGACCTGCGCCGTGTAGCGGAAGAGGTGGGCGCGCATCAGCATGGCGATGCCGGTGGCGAGGGCGAGCAGCTGGCCCCACACGTCGTCGGAGAACCCGAGGACCGCGGCCGATCCGACGGCCAGCAGGGCGCAGCCCCCGACGAGGCCGACGAGCAGCTCGTGGCCGCGACGGGCCTGGGCGGCGATGCGCTCGGCGTCGACCGGGCCCTGCGGCGAGGCGGGCTCGGCCCCGTAGCCGCCGACCGAGGTGCGCGGCGGCTCGAAGCCGACGGGCAGGCGGGCGAAGCGCGTGGAGAGACCGGGCAGGAAGGCCAGGGCCCCGACGGCGAGCGGAGAGCACACCGCGGCGGTCTCGGACGGCTCCATCCCGGTCACGATCGCGGCGAAGGTGACGAGCAGGCCGATGGCCGCGGCGAAGACGAACGCGACGAAGGGACCGTCCCCGCCGGGGGCGACCATCATCAGGATCACCGAGACGACCAGCACTGCGGCGCAGGCCAGCAGGAACTGCAGCCGTCCGATGCCCTGCCCGCTCGCCGGCGGCAGCAGTCCCGCGCCGGCGACGGCGGCGTTCGCCATCGCGCCGATGCCCAGGGCGACGGCCGCCCCGCGGTCGTCGTAGACCCGGGCCCGTACGCAGGCGAGCGCGAGCAGCAGTACGCCGGCGACGGCGGCCAGGATGCCCGGCAGGCTGTGCATGTCGTGACGTGGGTCGGCCGACCACAGGACGAAGCCGAGCAGTACCAGCAGCGCCGAGCCGCCGAAGAGCCCGGCGCCGCGCATCAGGGCGTCGTTCCACAGCGTGCGGTCGCGGGCGACCGCGGAGGCGACGGCGTCGGAGACGTCGTCGAACACGGCGGGGGGCAGCGACTCGGCGAAGGGCCGCAGCGACAGCAGCTCGCCGTCGAGGATGCGCTGCGCGACGAGCGAGCGCGCGCCGTCGAGCACGGTGCCGTCGCGGCGCACGAGGTGGTAGCCCACCGGGGCGCCCGCCGCGGGGCTCTGCCCGGACAGCCGGAGGATCTCCGGATAGAGGTCGGCGACGGGGATGTCTTCGGGCAGAGCCACGTCGACGCGACTGTCCGGCGCGACGACCGTGACCCGGCAGAAGCCGGTTCCGCCGCCGGACGGAGTCGCGGGACCCGGGTGACCGGATCCGGTGGCCGCCGCTGGGGCCGTCATACTCACCTGCTGCATCCCCTCGTGATTCGCATGGACCGCCGGGTCGGCACTGCGTTCCGAATGACCCTTTTTTTGCGGTAGTTCATGCGTGCGCAAACACGTCGCGCCACCCTACCGCCCGCCCCCGCACCCCCGCGCAAGTAGGATCCCTCCCCGCGGACGGAACCCGTCGCCACGGGGGCGCCGATAGGAACATTTCCGTCCGGCAAGGGAATTGGTGAGCTGTGAGTCAGATCGTCGTCAAGCGCCCACCACGGGCCCTGCCGTCCGAAGTGCCCGGCGAGCAGGTGCAGCTGCAACCACCGCCCGAGTTGCCCAGAGGGCAGCAGGAGGGCGTGCTGATGCAGCTGCTGCCGATGCTCGGTATGGGCGGTTCCGTCGTCTTCTTCTTCATGACGCCGAATCCGATCATGCGGATCATGGGCATGGTGATGATCGCGTCGACGGTCGCGATGGGCATCGCCATGCTGGTGCGCTACCGGCGCGGTACCCAGGGCCAGCTCGCCGATCTGCGCCGCGACTACCTCAAGTACCTGACCCAGACCCGGCGTACGGTCCTGCGGACCGCCCGTCTGCAACGGGACGCGCAGTTCTATCTGCATCCGTCGCCCGAGCAGCTGTGGGCGCTCGTCGCCGAGGGCAGCCGGGTGTGGGAACGCCGGACGGGTGACGACGACTTCGCCCAGGTGCGCATCGGACTGGGCAGCCAGCAGCTGGCGACGCCGCTCATGGCGCCCGACACCGCGCCGGTGGACGAGCTGGAGCCGCTGACCGCGGGCGCGATGCAGAAGTTCCTCAGCACCCACGGCACTCTCGACGGACTGCCGATGGCCGTGTCGCTGCGCGCCTTCTACCACCTGACGGTGAGCGGCGAGCCGGAGTCCGTCCGCTCCACCGCGCGCGCGATGGTCGGCTCGCTGGCCTCGCTGCACTCCCCCGAGGACCTCGTCGTCGCGATCGCGGCCGGCTCCTCCGCTGCTCCGCACTGGGAGTGGGCGAAGTGGCTGCCGCACGTTCAGGCGCCGGGCGCCGCCGACGGTGCGGGCAGCCGCCGCCTCATCACCACCGACGCCGGCGAGCTGCAGGACATGCTCGCGAGCCACCTCGAAGGGCGGCCCCGCTTCCAGGGCGGCCACCAGCCGCTGCTCGACCGGCCCCACGTCGTCGTCGTGCTCGACGGTCAGTCCGTGCCCCCGATGTCGGCGCTCGCCGCCGCCGAAGGGCTGCAGGGTGTGACGCTCATCGAGGTCGTGCCCGGTGAGATGGCCGCGATGCGCGGCGGGCTGTCCGTCTCGGTCCACCCCGACTCCCTGCAACTGGAGTCGGGGCACGGCCTGGTGTACGACGGAATGCCCGACCGGCTGAGTGTCGAAGCCGCCGAGGCGCTCGCCCGGCAGCTCGCACCGCTGCGTGTCGCCATGGGCGGTGACGACGATGAACCCCTGCTCGCCAACCTCGAGTTCACCGATCTGCTGAACCTGGGCGACGCCGCTTCCGTCGACGTCAGCCGCACCTGGCGACCCCGCTCGCAGGCCGAGCGGCTGCGCGTCCCGATCGGTGTGGGCGAGGACGGTTCCCCGGTCATGCTGGACCTCAAGGAGGCGGCGCAGGAGGGCATGGGCCCGCACGGGCTGTGCGTGGGCGCGACCGGTTCCGGAAAGTCCGAGTTGCTCCGTACGCTCGTACTCGGCCTCGCCGTGACGCATTCATCGGAAACGCTGAACTTCGTCCTCGCGGACTTCAAGGGTGGCGCCACCTTCGCCGGAATGTCGCAGATGCCGCACGTCGCCGCGGTCATCACCAACCTCGCGGACGACCTGACGCTGGTCGACCGCATGGGCGACTCCATCCGCGGTGAGCTCAACCGCCGGCAGGAGCTGCTGCGCGACGCGGGCAACTACGCCAACATCCACGACTACGAGAAGGCGCGCGCGGCCGGTGCCGCGCTGCAGCCCATTCCGTCGCTCGTCCTCGTCATCGACGAGTTCAGCGAACTCCTCACCGCCATGCCGGACTTCATCGAGATGTTCGTCCAGATCGGCCGCATCGGCCGCTCGCTCGGCGTCCATCTGCTGCTGGCCTCGCAGCGTCTGGAGGAGGGCCGGCTGCGCGGCCTGGAGACGTATCTGTCGTACCGGATCGGTCTGCGCACGTTCTCCGCGGCCGAGTCGCGTGCGGCGATCGGCGTCCCCGACGCGTACCAGCTGCCGAACGTCCCCGGCTCCGGCTATCTGAAGTTCGGCACGGACGAGATGGTGCGGTTCAAGGCCGCGTACGTCTCCGGGGTGTACCGGTCGAACGCGCACCACGCGGCGGTGCCCGGCGGTCCGCTGCCCGTGGACCGCCGGCCCGTACCGTTCACGGCCGCGCCCGTGCCGGTCCGCTACGCGGCGCCCACCACCCGGGCCGCCGTCCCGGAGGCGCGTACTCCGGAGGACGACGCGCTCGCCGACTCCGTGCTCGACGTGATCGTGCGACGGCTCGAGGGCCGGGGCGCGGAGGCCCACCAGGTGTGGCTGCCGCCGCTGGACAACCCGCCGCCACTGGACGAGATCCTGCCGGACCTCGCCGGTGTGGAGGGGCGCGGACTGACGCAGCCGGGATTCGAGGGCGCCGGCAAGCTCGTCGTCCCGCTGGGTGTCGTCGACAAGCCCTTCGAGCAGCGCCGTGACGTGCTCTACCGGGACTTCTCCGGGGCGGCGGGCCACATGCAGATCGTCGGCGGCCCGCAGTCCGGCAAGTCGACTCTGCTGAGGACCCTCATCTCGGCGTTCGCGCTGACGCACACACCGCATGAAGTGCAGTTCTACGGGCTGGACTTCGGCGGCGGCGGCATGTCGTCCATCGCGGGACTGCCGCACGTCGGCGGGGTCGCGTCGCGCCTGGACCCCGAGCGGGTCCGCCGCACCGTGGCCGAGGTCTACGGCATCCTCTCCCGGCGCGAGGAGTACTTCCGCAGCGCCGGAATCGACTCGATCGCCACGTACCGCAGGCTCCGCGCCCGCGGTGAGATCTCCGTGACGGACCAGCCGTGGGGCGATGTCTTCCTGGTCATCGACGGCTGGGGCAACTTCCGCAGCGACTACGAGGGGCTGGAGTCCGCGGTCGTCGACATGGCGGTGCGCGGGCTGGGCTACGGGATCCACGTGATCCTGACGGCGTCCCGGTCGATGGACGTGCGCTCCAACATCAAGGACCACCTGATGAACCGCCTGGAACTCCGTCTGGGCGACACCATGGACTCCGAGGTGGACCGCAAGATCGCCATGAACGTGCCGCAGGGAGTCCCCGGCCGCGGTCTGGTTCCCGAGAAGCTGCACTTCATGGCGTCGGTACCGCGTATCGACGGCATCCAGTCCGACAGCGACCTGTCCGAGGCGACCTCAGCGATGGTGCAGGAGGTCAGTCGCCACTGGCCGGGCGCCGCCGCCCCGAAGGTGCGTCTGCTCCCGCGCGAGCTCGCCGGGGACCAACTGCCCGCAGGGTTCGCAGAACCCCGGCGCGGAGTGTCGTTCGCGATCGACGAGAACAACCTGGAGCCGGTGTTCGCCGACTTCGGGCGCGACCCGTTCTTCCTGGTGTTCGGTGAGAGCGAGTCCGGCAAGTCGAACCTGCTGCGCCTGCTCATCAAGCAGTTGACGCAGCGGTACGACGGCAACGCCGCCAAGTTCTTCGTGATCGACAACCGGCGCGCGCTGCTCGACGTCACCCCCGCCACGCACCTTGCCGAGTACGTGCCGATGTCCAACAACATGGAGCACCACGTCGACGCGCTGGCGGACCTGATGCAGCGCCGTGCGCCGTCCGCCGACGTCACGGCCCAGCAGCTCCGCGACCGCAGCTGGTGGCAGGGCCCGGACGTCTTCGTGGTCGTCGACGACTACGACCTCGTGTCCACGTCGAGCGGCAACCCGCTGGCCAAGCTCACGGAGCACCTGCCCTTCGCGCGGGACGTCGGTGTCCGCTTCATCATCGCGCGCAACTCGGCGGGCGCGAGCCGCGCGGCGTACGAGCCGTTCCTGCAACGGATGATGGAACTCGGCGCACAGGGCCTCCTGCTCTCCGGCGACCCGCAGGAGGGCGAGGTGCTCGGCGTCCGCATGCGGCCCATGCCCGCGGGACGAGGCATCTTCGTGTCCCGGCAGCGGGGGAAGCCGTTGGTGCAGACGGGGTGGCTGGGGGATCCGCAGTGAGCGCGTGACGATGTGACCGCGTCACAGCTGACCGCGTGACCATGTGATCGCTTGGCCGGCGTGCGGTGCGTGGTGCCCGGTGCCTTCGGAAGGGCGCCAGCGGCTACTGCGCAGAGGCTGGACGTCCCAGAGCTCCCGGCGTGTGCCCGCCCGGGCGGGCACACGCCGGACGTCGAGCCGCGTTGGGGCCATCCGAAGAGAGGGACCAGGGACATGTCTGGGTTTGCAATATTCATGGTGGTCTTCGGCGTGGCCTTCGTCGCGCTCGGCCTCGCAGACCACCGGGCGATCTGGTGGCGGTTCCAGGCACAACGGCATTCCGACCCTGCCGCCGCCGAGCCCTCCAGCGCCGGGTTCCTCGTCCAGCGGCTGTGCTGCTTCGCGGCGGCCGGCCTGGCGTTCTATGGCTCCTGGACCAACTATCAGCTCCACGAACGGGAGCTGCCCGACGGGACCGGTCAGGCAGAGGTGCTGGAACGGACCGTTGCCGTGGCGAAGTGGCTGGACGGCTCGAGGATGTCCCCGGTGTTCGAAGGGGACGACGGCGCGTGGAACGAGCGCATGGACCCACAGCTCGACGGACCGGAGCGGGACGACCCGACGGCGCTACTGGTGTGGCGTTCGGGCGAGCTGACGCCGAAGGGCAACGTGGAGCACTACGAGGTCAGCAGCACGGACGGCACCACGTGCCTGAAGGTCACGGCCAAGCCCTCGGCCGACCAGCCGGCGCCGGAGGGCATGTCACCGATCGACTTCGACCTGCGCGCCGGCGCCGCGGAGGGCCCCTGCACGAAGTGAGCACAGAAACCTCAATCGATTCCTCTTGAAGCGCCGAGTGAAGAACCGGAAAGGTGTGGCAGATGGCGTGGGATGAGTGGGAACAGCTCAAGACGCAGGCGGCCGGCCGTCAGTCGGAGCAGATGCAGCTGAACCGGGTGCCTGACGAGGGCGGCGGCGGCGGAGGCAGCTACGGCGATCTCACGACGTCCGAGACCGACCTCGCGAAGATCGGCTCGAACGCGTACAAGCTCTTCAACCGCTTGTACGACGAGGCGCGTGTGGCCGGCCCCAGCAGTTCCAAGGCCGCTGAAGACCTCAAGACCGAGGGCTTCGAGATCGGAACAGGGCTCGCCCACGTCGCCAAGCGCTGGGACGAGCAGCTGGGCTCCCTCCGGGATGCCTGCTCCCACATCTCGAACCACATGCGGGTGACCACGAAGATCCACAAGAACGATGAGCAGTACATCACGGGGCAACTGAGCAGCATCGCCACGCTCGACAGCGGGTTCGACGAGCGTGTGGGGCAGCCGGGTGAGAAGAACCCGATCTACGGCGAGAAGAAGAAGGACGAGAAGGACAAATAGTCATGGATCTCGAATCTCTTCGCTCCGCGAAGTTCGGACTTCTCGACGAAGCCGTCACCGACTGGACGACCTTGGTCGGCAAGCTCGCAAGCCTGAAGGAAGACGCGGACAAGGGGCTCCGTGAACAGGCGAATCGCGCGAACTGGACCGGCGAGAACCAGAAGATCTCGAAGCAGTTCATCGGCAGAACGGCCGGCGAGTTCGCCGACGCGCACACCCAGGCCACGTCGATCCGCAACATCCTGCGGGACACCTGCAGCGAGCTCAAGAACTACCAGACCAAGCTCAACGACGCGATCGAGCGCGGGCTCAAGAAGAACCTCACCGTCGTCACCACGACCGGCGGCGGCTTCACGGTCAGCATGAGCATCCATCCCGGTCGGGTCGCGGACGGCAAGAGCGTCCCCAGTCACACCCCTTCGGACGTGACGGCCCTGCGGGACGAGGTGCAGAAGATCCTCGACGACGCGACGGAGAGCGACAGCTCCGCAGCCAAGGTCCTCAAGGCACTCGTCGACCAGAGCAAGCTCGGCTTCTCCGACGCCAACTACGCGGACCGCGACGCGGCCGCTGACGCGCTCAAGGAAGCCGACGCCCTGGCGAAGCTCGCGAAGAAGAAGCCCGAGGACCTCACCGTCCAGGATTTCGACCGGCTCAATGCCGGCCTCAAGAAGTACGCCAACGACGACCTCTTCGCCGAACGGTTCGCCGCGAACCTGGGCGGCAAGGGAACGCTGGACTTCTGGGCGGACCTCAACAGGCCCATGGTCAATCCCGAGCTCATGCACGAGCGGCGTGAACAGTTCGACGACCTCCAGAAGAGTCTGGGCCTGACACTGGCGACCGCCAGTCAGAGCGACACGGCCGCGATGGAGACGTGGAAGCGGGACGTCGTCGCCTTCGCCGACAAGCCGCTGGAGAAGAACGGCGGAATGCCCTTCGGTGGTCAGGTCATGAGCAACCTGATGCGGTGGGGCGACTACGACGACAAGTTCCTGAACGAGTACGGAAACAAGCTCGTCGCGGCGGAGAAGAAACTCACCCACAACGGCGCCCACGTGGCCTGGCAGCCCATCGGCATGTACCCGCAGCTGAACCACACGGGAACCGACTCCGGCTGGGACCCGATGACCGGCTACTTCAAGGCTCTCGCCAACAGCCCTGCGGCCGCGACCGAGTTCTTCGGCGACACGTTCGTCACGAAGGACGAGGACCACGACTTCAAGGTGGAGGGCAAGGACGACCGGCGCGCTCTCAGCAACTTCGAGTACTTCTTCGAGGAGCGCGACTGGCCCAAGGACTACGACAAGGACATGGAGGAGAGCATCGCGGGGCGTAACAACCTCGCGATGGCGCTGGAGGCAGCGACGACCGGCCACCCGGCGGGCGAAAAGCCGACGGCCGACCTGGCTCCGCACTCGCCGGCGCAGGCCAAACTGATGGCGGACATCGTCGCGTCGGTCTCGGAGATTCCCACGCGCCTCACCGACAACGCCGAGATGTCGGACAGCATGGGCCAGATCGCCTCGGAGTACCTGCCGGACATCAACCGCGCGATCGCGGACGATTTGAAGGGGAACACCGACAAGCTCTTCCCCCTGGCGGGCGCCCAGGCGGAACTCGAGCACAAGGACGTCACTGCCTTCCTGGTCAGCGTGGGACAGAGTCCCGACGGCTACTCAGCGGTTGAAGTGGGCCAAAAATCCTACATGGCCGACCTTATGGACTATCACCTAAACCCTGACCTGCCGGCGAACCAGCAGTACCCACAGTCGCCCGAGAACACGATCGAGGCGATCGCCCGCCGTTCCGGAGAGGTAAGCGGAACGCTGGCCATCGGCGTGCAAGAAGCCGTATTGGGCCCAGCCGGCAAGGAGGCAAAGGAGTTCTCCGACTCGGTCGCCCAGCACAAGAACGCGTGGTCCGGGGGTGTCAGCACTGGCATTGGAGTCGGTGTGAGCTTCATCGCCACACCGGTCGGTGGCGCAATCGCCAGCGGCGTCACAAGCACCGTCAGCAGCATGGTTCTCGAGCACGTCTTCCAGCAGTCCGAGACCGACGTGCTGACAGAGGCCAGCAAGCAGGCAGCCGGCCTATGGGAGAAGGGCAAGGAGCTGAGCGGGGCACAGAGCCAGATCGCAGCCATCGAGGCAGCCAAGGCTCATGGGCACGATTACAAGGACCAGGTCGCGGACTGGGCCCTGGAGGGGCGCGACAACGGATTCTCGGACGCCGCGGCAAACGTCCGCCACATGGCAGGCCATCTGACCACGGAGGTTCCCGCCCAATGACTCCTACCAGCACGTCCACAGCCCTCGGACGGGTCGCGGCGCCAGCTCCGAAGCAGCGAACGGCGCGGCGGCTCGCCGCGCTTGTGGCAGCCGCCCAGCTCGCGATGGTGCTTACTGCCTGCCAGGAACCGGAGGATACGCGGTCCTTCAGCGTGCCGTCGGATCTGTGCGGCACCCCGGTGCCCGCCGCCGCACTCGATGCGGTACTGCCCAAGAGCGGCAAGACCCTTGAGGCGCGCGCGTCGTCGCGAGAAGTGGGCCGCACGCACTGTGAGGTCGTCGTCAACGACGCGCTTGTACTCAGCGCCTTCTCGGAGTGGAAGAAGGGCGACTCATTGACGAAGGTGGCCGGCAGCAACCCCTACATCGACCTCGGCGAGCACACCAGCGAGGACGGGACGTACACCTGGAGCAACCAGGGTGGGGTCCGTCTCATCCCCTGCCCGGTGGCCGCCAAGGCTCATCCCGAACGAGACCTCTTCATCAGAGTCCTTATCTACGACAAGAAGTTCTCGGATACCGACGCAGCCAAGAAACTGCTCCTCGCTTACGCGAAGTCCGTTGCGGACTCTGCGGCATGCAAGGGGTCCGCGTCCTGAGTTCGGGCTACGTCCTTTACGACTGAGCACAAAGCAGAGACCCCGGGAGCCGCCTGTGCGGCTCCCGGGGTCTTTCGCGTCGGAACGGACGGAGGGTGGGCACCCCTCGCGCGTGCCCACCGCTGATCAGCGTCCCGATGCGTCGGCCGTAGCCGGACGCGTCAGGCGAAGTAGCTGGCGGCCTTCTTGTCGCCACCCATGTAGTCGCCGCCCGCGTTCGCCACGACCTGGCCGATCTGCATGAGGGCGCGGTGGATGTCCGCAGCTTCCTTGTCCCACTTCACCTGCTCCTGGACGTAGGCGTTGTGCGCCTCGCCCTCCCAGCCGGCGGCAACGGTGGCCATGGCGGTCTTGATCTCCCGCAGGTCCTCTTCGAGCTTCTTGGCCTGGTTGCCGAGCGTGGTCGCCGCCATGTCGAGGCCGTCGTACTTGACGACGAGCTCGTCACCCGAGTTCATGCCCATGATTCCCTCATCTCACGTGTTGTGGTCACTCGGCTGTCGCGCGCCGAGATCGAATGCGTCCAGCGGCTCAGAGGCTGCTGATGCCGGACTTCGGAGCAGCGCTGGTGCCGACGCCGAGGTCGACGTTGATCGCCTGCACGGCGGCGCGGACGTCGTCCTCCGTGCCGTCCTTGATCTTCCTCGAGCTGCTCATCGCCTCGAGGAACTTCGCGAGGATGTTGCCGAGACCCACCATGGAGGTGTTGATCTCCTGCTGCTTCGTGTTGAAGGCCCCGGCACCGATGCCCTTCCACTGGCCCTCAAGGCTGTCGATCGTGCCCTGAATCTGCTGGAGCTGGCCCTTGATCGAGTTGAACTTCTCGAAGAGCTGCTTCTCGAGCTGGATGACTTGCTGGTCTGAAAGCCGCTGGCCCTGTGACACGGTTGCGTTTCCCTTCTGAACTACTGTTGTGACTGGCTGCGTTGCGCCTCACCAGATACTGACAAGGTGAAAGCACAACGTGAGGTGAAGGTCTGAACGGGCCTTGATGGCCCGGAGGTTCGGTCAGGCGCTGCGACGCTTGCGTATGACAGCGAAGGCGCCGACTGCGATGACCACGGCTGCGCCGATCCCGATGATGAGCCCCAACTGACCGCCGTCATCAGTGCTCTTGCTGGAGCCTGTCACAACGGCGTCCGACTCCGCCCCGCCCTTTGGTGCTTGTGACGAAGCTGGTGCAGAGGGGGCGGATGAGGCGGAGGACGAGTCGCCGCCGGCAGTGCCGCCGCCGACCTTGGTGTTGGTGAGGGGGCTGATGCCCGGGTCGCCGGGCTTGCCCACGCCGCGGTTGATGTGGGCGCCGGGACGGACGATGCCGTGGCCGAGGTAGTTGCTCACCGTGCCTTCCTTCCAGTCCTCACCGCGTCCCGCGGACTCGAACATGACACGGAGGACCTGGTTCGCCGTCCAGTCCGGGTGGGCGGACCAGATGAGCGCGGCGGACGCGGAGGCAATGGCGGTGGCGTAGCTGGTGCCCTGGCCCTCGCAGTAGCTCTTGAACTTTTCGTCGCACCACTTGGGCATGTTGCTGCCGGGGGCAGCGATGTCCACGTAGTCTCCGAACGTGGAGTAGTCGGCTACCTTGCCATCCTTGCCCGTTGCGGCAACGGCGACCGCCGCCGGATAGGCGGCCGGATACTGAACTTTGTTGGCTTCATCGGCGTTGTTGCCGGAACCCGCGAAAAGCAGCTTTCCCTTGGACCGGGCATACTCGACGGCCTGCCGATCGTCGGAGCTGTAGAAGTCGGTGGCCATGGAGATGTTGATGATCTTCGCATCACTGTCTGCTGCAGCCTTGATCGCCTCCTCCATGTCGAAGGCGTTCACCTTCTGTTCGTTCTGCAGCTTGGTGTCACTGACCCGAAAGGGAATCACCTGAGCATCCGGAGCCAGCCCCTTGATGCCCCCGCCTGCACCGGTTCCGACGATGACTTCGGCCATCGTCGTGCCATGGCCGGAGTAGTCGTCGGTCTCGTCGCCTTTGGCCTCCGCCACATCCATTCCCTTGAGGACCTGACCCTTGAGGGAGGGGGTAGCCGGGTTGACCCCGCTGTCGATGACGGCGACCTTCATACCCTTGCCGGTCGAGGCCTTCCAGATCTCCTCGGCATGCATGGCACCTAGGTACCACTGCATTGACTGCCCATCAGCGGCTTGCGCCGCAGGGGCAGCAATGACGGATCCGCACGCCATCGCTGCCATCACAGCCATGGCTCCGAAACCTCGCCGGAGCCTTCCGCCCTCGATCGTTCCTGCCGTCATTCTGACTTCCAAGCCTTCCAGTGGTTAGTCGATCACCGGCGGTACAGCACCGCGTCGGCGGTTCGCCCATGTCTCTTCGTCTTCGGTCAGGTAGTCAGGGCGGGCTGTGCCCTCCTGCTCCTCGGGTCCCTTTCGCCGCTGGTTGGCACGACCGCCGGTACCCCCCGTGGCACCAGGGCGCGCGCCGGGCGCGCGGGGGGCGCCGACGACTCCATTCACGCTGGGCGTACCGCGCCCGACCGGTCGGGCAGCCTGGCTCGCGGAGCTGGCTCCTACGACACCTGCCTGGCTCGGCCGGGCCGCAGAGGAGCGTCCCGTGGCAGGGCTGTCTCCACCGATGATCGTGCCTCGGGGAATGCGTGACCCCGTGCTTCCACCGGTGGAACGCTGAGGAGTGCCACCGATGATTCCGTTGCCACGGCTGCCGCTCGGTCCGCTCGTGCCGGTGCTGCGTCCAGCGGCGGGCTGGCTTGTGCCTCCGGGGCGACCCACGATGGGCGCCTGGCTACTGCCTGCGCCTGTTCCGGGACGTCCGGTGCCTCCGCCAGGCATGCCCGTGGCACTCGGGCGACCGACCATCGGCGAACGGCCGGACGACGTGCCGTTCGGAGCTGCCGGGGACCGCCCGGTCGACGTGGCTGAGCGTCCCATGGGCGGCTGCGAGCCGCCCGTCGTGCCTGCACGGCCCACGGCCTTGCTCGGCGGCCCCCCTGCGGTCCTCGGATCGCCTGGCCGAGGAGCCGGACCGGCTCGTCCTGGCAGGCCGAGACTGGTGGGCGGCAGGTTGATCGGATTGGCTGCCTGGTTGGGGTTGCTGACGGCGGTCGGCGGCGCCGTGGTCGGGCCGGTGGTCGTCGGCGGCGGGGCCGTGGCCACGCTGTCGATCTCCATCGATGTGGATCCTGGGACGGAGCCGGGCCTGCCAGGCGCCTCGGTGCGCGGTGCGGTCTCGGCGACGCCGGACTCTCCCAGGCTCGTGGGGCTGGGAGTACGTGAATCCCCCGAACGGCCGCCAGCCGATTCATAGCCCGTGGCATCGTCGATACTGCCCGTAGGCTTCGGCACCGCAGCCTTGTACGCCGCCGGCGGCTTCGGCGCCTCCTGCGCGGCGAGCGTGCTCTGGGAGACGACGTAGAACGAGGCCAGGCGGTTCATCTGGTTGATGGCCTCCTGCCGGTCCTTCTCGACCTGCAGGGCCCTCTGGTACTCGGGGTTGTCGGCCGTCTGCTCGGGGAGCTTGAAGTCCTTGACGTCCTTCTGGATCGCGCGGTTGTCGCGCGGCGGTCGCGCGTTGCGGACCGAGGTCAGGCCGGTGCTGGCGACCTTCATCTGGGCGCCGACCGCGTTGGCCATCTTGCCGACGGACCAGGCGTAGCTCACGACCTCCGCGCCGTAGCGCTGGAACTCCTTGGCGCCTTCGCCCTCCCAGTCGGTCTGCTTGACGAAATCGTCGAGCTCCTTGGCGGCCTTGTTGATGGCGACGTTCGCCTTCTCCAGAGCCTCGCCGGCGTGCTCCAGGTCCGCAGGGTTGGTGCTCTCCAGGAAGTCCAGCATCTCGTTGAGCTTCCGGCCGTCGAACGCGGTCGAGCCCAAGACGCTGCCGGTGGATCCGAAGCCGAAGACGTCGAAGAAGTTCTGCATCTGCTCCACCATGTCGGTGGCGGCGAACTGGCCTTCGATCTGCTCCTGGTCCTTCGCCTGCTCCAGCTCCTGCTTCGTCAGGGGCGGCTGGGTGTCGGACTTCGGCTGCTTCTCTTCACTCATCACTCGTCACCCCAGATCCTTGGTGCCGGACTTGGCATCCTGGCGAGGCTGTGCGGGCTGCGCGGACTTCTGCTGCTGCTCCAGCTCGCGCTCGATCGCTTCGTCCCGCTCCCTGTCCAGCCGGGCGCGGATCTCGTGGAACCGAGCGCGCTGCGCGTCTTCGACGTTGCCGTAGCCGACATCGGCCGCGTGCACGCCGATGCTGAGCAACTCGATCTGGTCGCCGAGCGACTTGGACAGCGAGACCAGTGCCTTGTGGACGCGGTTGTACTCCTTGTAGAAGCCCTCGGCCTCCACGAAGGGCAGCCCGACGCCGAACGAC
Source organism: Streptomyces sp. NPDC091376 (assembly GCF_044757085.1). NCBI lineage: Bacteria > Bacillati > Actinomycetota > Actinomycetes > Kitasatosporales > Streptomycetaceae > Streptomyces > Streptomyces sp. NPDC091376. The sequence continues at coordinate 25,174 of NZ_JBIVUF010000007.1, forward strand.
CCGCGGGTGACCCGCTCCGCCGCGACCTTTGTCTTGCCGCCGTCACTGGTCTCCAGATCGGCGAGGGCCGCGTCGACCCGGCTCCGGAACTGCTCCAGCGCGTTTACTCCGACGCCAAGGTCAGCCATTGCCGCCCCCGTCACCAACTGCCTCGAGCACGAGCCAATCCTCCCCGTTTGCTACTGCTGTCCTACCTGCGACCGTGGTGTCCCACGGTCCGCCAACTACCTCGTACACCACTCTATCCACGGGCTATGACAGCCCCAAGTCTCTTATCCGTCACGAGACTTCTGCGGTTGGTCCGCCGTGGACCCGTGTGCTGCTGCAACGTCACCGTCTCGTCCCGATCTCGCTGCGAACGTCTCATCCGAGCGCACTTTGAGCGGTCCGTCGCTTGCGGCGTCGTGAGTCCCGCACCGTCACCGCACCGCCGGCGATGACCGCCACCAGGACTCCCCCGCCCACCACGACGTACGTCGCGACGCGGGCGTTGCGTTCGTCCGCGGATTCGCCGAGGTGGAGTTCGGCGGGGGTCGGTGCCTCGGCGCGGGTGAGGCCTTCGTGGGCGACCGGCTTCTCGATGGGTTTGTCGTCCTCGGTGAGGGCGCGGACCGGGTCGACGACGCCCCAGCCGACGAGCCGGTCGTGGCCGGCGACGGAGCGTTCCGCGGTCTGCTGGATCTGGGCGACGATCTGCTCCTGGGTCCAGTCCCCGTGCTTGCTCTTGATGAGCGCGGCGATGGCCGCGACGTACGGGGCGGAGAAGCTGGTGCCGTTGTCGGTGCAGTGGCCGCCGCCGGGGACGGTGGAGATCATGTCGACGCCCGGGGCGGCGATGCCGACGAAGTCGCCGGACTGGGAGAACGCCGCCCGCTCGTTGTTGCGGTCGGACGAGGCGACGGCCAGGACGCCTTCGAACGAAGCCGGGTAGGTCTTCTTGACGTTGCCGCCCATTCCGTCGTTGCCCGCCGAGGCGACGACGACGATGTCCTTGGCCAGGGCCTTGTCGATGGCCTGCTGCAGCAGTGGCGAGGGCTTCACGGCGTTGGCCGTGTCCTGGGAGATGTTGATGACGTCGGCTTCCTTGGCCACCGCGTGGTCGATGGCTTTGGCCAGTGACTGTGCGGTGCCGTGGCCCTCGGCGTCGTTCTGCTGGATGGGGATGATCACGGCGTCGGGGGCGAGGCCGACGAAGCCGGTGCCCTTGGCGGGCCGGGCGGCGATGATGCCGGCGACCTTGGTGCCGTGGCCCACGGTGTCCGTGGTGCCGTCCTCCTTGCCGCGCTCGATCTTGTTGCCGTCGTCATCCTTGAGGTTCTTGTCCAGGAGGTTGACACCGCTCTTGACGTCGACCGCACTCTTCAGCTGCGGATTCCTGATGTCGACTCCGGTGTCGATGACGGCGACCCGCACGCCCTTGCCGGTGGACTGCTTCCACAGTTCGTCCAGCAGCACGCGTTGCAGCGCCCAGGGGCGGCCCGCATACATCTTCCCGGGGTACGTGCACTGATCGGTCGTGTCCCCCGACGCGGGCGCCACGGGCAGACCGACGACGGCGAGGAGCGCGGTTGCGGCAGCGGCGGTCAGCAGGCGAGGGCGCGGAAGGGCGCGCCGGTGCGGGCGCGGGTCATGTGTGTACGTCATGTCGGGGCCGGTCCTCACGAACCCTGCGGCTGGCTCGCGGCACCGGTGGACAGGCGCGGGCCGGTGGGCAGGAAGGTGGACCAGGCGGCGGGCACCGGTACGGGATCCACGTCCTTGTACCCGAGCCGGTTCTGGGCCTGTTGTGCCTCCTGCGCCCGCGCTTCCTTCTCCTTCTTCGAGCCCGAGGACCCGATGCCGGAGTCGTCCGTGGCGCTGTCGCCGTTGGACTGCATCGCGTAGCGCAGCCCGGTGTCGGTGACCAGGAAGAGGAAGCCCGTGTCCGTGCGGGATCCCTTGAACTGGCGGAACAGCTGACCTGAGCCGGGAGTGACGTACGCGCTGCTCGAACCGGTCGGCAGGGGCGCGGGGAAGTCGGTGCCCGCCCAGGTGCTGAGGGTGGTCGTACCGTCGTCGTCCACCTCGCGCAGGACGTTGCAGACCGTGTTGCGGCTTCCCTCGTCGGCGCCGGCCGAGTTGACGGGCTTCGGGGCCTGCGACGGCCACTTCTTGTCCTGGCCGAAGGCTTCGCCCGGCTGGAAGGTGGCGGCGCTGACGGACTTCGCCTGGCCGTCCTGACCCATGTCGATCAGGTCCTTGCTGTTGAGCAGCAGCTTGGCGGTGAAGTCGGTGACGGGCGCCACCCGGCCGGACAGGACGACGTACTGCTGGGTCCTGGTCCCGTCGGTGGCCTTGAGGACCATGCCGACCTTGTTCACCCCGGGCTCCAGGTCGCCGGGCACGCCCGCGTCCTGGCCCGCACCGGGAATCTTCGGGAACGCGATCCTGTCGCCCTTGTGGAGGGTCTCCAGCCAGGCGGCGGAGACCCGCTGGGCCTCGCGGCCGAGGCCCACCACCTGGCGCAGCAGCAGCTCGTCCTTCTCCACGGGGTAGGCGGTGCCCTCGGCGTCGACGACGTAGCGGGCCTTGTCCGGGCCCTCCACGTACATCAGTTCACCGCCGCGCAGCCGGTTCGCGCCCTCGGTCTTCTTCTCCTCGCGCTCGGCGAGGACGAACGCCGCCTTCTGGATGGCCAGGCCGCCTTCGCCCGGCCGCTCGCAGACGGCCCAGCGCTTGGCGACGCCGGCGTCCTTGGCGTCGGGCAGCCGGTCGGGGGCGTACGGGATGCCGAGAGTGGCGCCGTGCGGGATCTTGCCGTTGTCGAGGACCGACTCGTCGACGTTGATGACCTTGCCCTTGTCGGGCAGGAGGAGCAGCTTCGCCGACGACATGTTGAGGACAGGGTGGAGCTGTGTCTTGCCGTTGGTCTTCAGAACGACATAGCGAGTTGTCGATTTGCTGGCGATGATGACGTTCTCGCCGGGCGAGTCCCATTTCTGGGGTGCCACCGGCTTGAACATTCCCCAGGCGCCGAACACCGCGAGCACGACCACCCCGACGATGGCTCCGGGAACCACCGCACGCAACGGACGAGGTGCGCCCTCCTCCGAGCCGGTCGTGTTTGGCTGCACGAACTGCGCGACCAGTCTCCGCTTCGCGAAGGTGTATGCGTTGAGTTCGTCCCGACGTGATGCCATCTGTCCGCTGTCCCTCTCCCCGCTGGGCGACCAGATTCCCACACCCACGTCATGGGGCCCGCCGCCGCACCGCCCCCTACTATGCCTGCTGGCGCTTGCTCCCCACTGCTCAGGTAGGGTGATCGCCCGGTCAACGCCCATAAGAATTTGGCAAATACGGACACGAGGGGGCAACGCGGCGATGGGTACGGCGACGCGCGCGCGAAGTGGGCGGACTTCCGGACAGGCCCCGGGCAGTTCCCGGCGGCAACGCAGCAACGCCCCTGCGGTCGCGCCCCCTCGGACGGCCCCGGCCTCAACGACCCTGCGGCCCCTGTCGCGTACCAGCCGGATCGGCCCTCTTCAGCTGCGGCAGCTGATGCTCGTGGAGCTGGCACTCGCGCTGGTCGTGGTGGGGGCTGCGCTCGGCGGACTCTGGATGGTGCCGGCGGTCGTCGTCGCCTCGGTCCTGGTGCTGCTCGCGGTGTTGCGCCGGCGCGGCCATGCTCTGCAGGACTGGCTGGCGACCGCGATGGACCTCCGCGCGCGGCGGCGGGCCGCCGAGCCCTCCCCCGCGGACCTGGATCCCTCGCTGGCGCCGCTTGTCGAGGCGATGCCGGGACTGCGCCCACACACGTATGTGGACCGTGACCGGCGTACGGTCGGCATGCTCGGCGACGGCACGTTCCTGACGGCCGTCGTACGGGTCGAGGCGAGCGGTTCCGCGCTGCGTCCCGCCTTCGGCGCGCGGGCCCTGCCGCTGTCGCTGCTGGGCGGTGCGCTCCAGGTCGACGACATCACGCTGGAGTCGGTGCAGCTGGTGCAGCAGGTGCGCTCGGCGCCCGCACCGCACCTGCCGCAGCAGTCGGTCGCCCGGCTCTCGTACGCCCCGCTCCAGGAGCGCACCGGCGCACCCGCGTTGAGGATGACCTGGGTCGCGGTGAAGCTGGACCCGGAGCTCTGCCGCGAGGCGGTCGAGGCCCGCGGCGGCGGGACCGAGGGTGCCCAGCGCTGTCTCGTACGCGTCGCGGACCATGTGGCGAGCCGTATCACCGGAGCCGGGTTCCAGGCCGTGGTCCTGGACCAGGAGGAGCTCAACTCCACGATGGCGACGGCGGCCTGCGCGAGTCCCAGGGCCGCGGCGCTCGCCGGCCGGCCGGGTGCCACCGCGCAGCGCCGCACCACCGAGACGTCGCGGGTCTGGCGCTGCGACGACCGCTGGCACACGACGTACGCCGTCGGCCGCTGGCCCGAGCTGGGCCGCGGGGCGCAGCCGCTGCCCAAGCTGGTGTCGACCCTCACCTCGGCCCCGGCCTACGCGACCACCTTCAGCCTCACCCTGCGCCGGGGTGCACACAAGGGAGCGATGACCGTGGGCGGCCACGTACGGATCACCGGCGGCTCGGACACCGAACTGGTCGGGGTCCGGCGGGTGTTGGAGCAGGCAGCCCGGTCGGCGAAGGTCGGACTGCAGCGACTGGACCGCGAACAGCTGCCCGGCGCGCTGGCGACGATGCCGCTGGGAGGTGCGCGGTGATGGGCGTGACGACCGGACCGGCAGGACGGCTGCGAGGGCTGCTCGGCCCGCGCCACGCGGGTCACACCATGGCGGCGGACGACCTCGGGGCGCTCTCCCTGCCCGTCGGGGACGACGGCGTCGTCATCGGTGACGACGCGGAGGGCCGCCCGCAGATGGTGGGGTTCCACCGGTCGACTCCCTACGACGTCCTGCTGATCGGCGGGCTCTGGACGGCTCAGGTGCTGGCGCTCCGTGCGGCGGGCACAGGCGCACGGGTGGTGGTGGAGACGGGCCGTGCCCAGGCGTGGACGATGCTGGCGCAGGCCGCGGGCGCGGGCCTGGAGTGCATCACGCTCCACGATGTGGGGCGCGTCCCGCCGATGGGCGCCACGGTCGGCAGTCCGGTGGTCGTCATCCGGGACTGCGGCATGCGGCCGCCGCGGGGGCGCGTGGTGTCGTCGCCCTGGCAGTCGGTGCTGACCCTGCTTCCGTATCTGAGCCCGGTCGCGCCGCGGCTGCTGCGTGACTCGACGCTGGTGGGGGTGCAGCGGGTCTCGCCGCAGGAGGCGGAGCAGATCGGCCGGATCCTGGGGCTCTCCCGGGCGGAGAGCGACGCGCTGCCGACACTGGCGGACGGGGTCACGCTCTGGGTGTCCGGTCGTGAGCGGCAATGGGTGATGACGAGCGCCACGGACGCCGAGACGGGGCTGCTGGGCGTGGCCCGCCGGATGGACTGAGGACGGCTGAGGACGGCTGCCGGCGCGGACCGCGGGCGCCGTCCGAAGATCGAGAGCCCGTCCGGAACGGGAGTGGTCGCGAACTCCGCTGGATAGGATGCCCGGTGTGACGGGGGCAACATCCAACTGCGCGGCGCCTCACGGGAAGTCCCCTGGGAACAGGGCATGACCGGGCCGTTCCGGGCTCTTTCGCCCCGGCACCACCGAAAGCGGCACCACCGAAAGGAACGTGGCTCATGGGGAGCGCACAAGAGAAGGACGAGCTCTACGCCCTCGACATCTCCGGCGTCGAGTGGCACGGCGCCCCCGGCACCACCGCGGACGAGGAGCGGGTCGAGATCGCGTATCTGCCCGACGGTGCCGTGGCGATGCGGTCGTCGGTGGACCGGGACACCGTGCTGCGGTACACCGAGGCCGAGTGGCGGGCGTTCGTCCTGGGTGCGCGCGACGGGGAATTCGATCTGCGCTGAGCGCCCGCGCCGGCCGGACGAGCCCGGAGTCGGGGCAGTCGGATCCGGAACCGAGTACGGGTACGGGTACGGGCATGCGTTCAGGCACCCGGAGCCGGGCCGGGTCCGGGAGTTGACCGGGGGCCGTACGGCGAGCGGCGGGCGCCGTCGGCATGTGACGATCCTGTAGCGCCTCGACTGACATGGTCCGTACGGCTTTGCCCGGTTCACCCCTCACGCTGCGGCCCACCCGTGTCACACGGGGCCAGTGCTGAGGCAGGGGTGACCTACCGGACAGTCGTCGACGGGTGGTCCGGCCTGCCGTACCGACAGCGTTGACGATTAGGGTGGGTCAGAGCGCGGCGAGAACCTGCGGGCAGGTGCGCGGCGTCGTACGGGGGAGAGCCGGGCGGACCGGAAGACGGCACGGTCGCCCCCACCCACCACGGCACAAGGGTGCTCGACCACAGGAGGCAAAGTGAACGGCGATCGGGACGAGATCCGCGGGGACTGGAGCGTGCCCGTCGACGATCAGTCCGACGCGGAGCCCGCGGAGCTGACGGGTGAGTTCACCATCGACTACACCCCGCCTGCCTGGTACACGCAGAATGCGTCAGGAGATTCGGCGGGGGGCCCGGCCACGCAGGGAGGGACCCCTCCGCCGCCGTCCGGAGCGCCGGTCGCCGTGCCCGGACTGCCTCCGGGCAGTGGCTTCGAGCCGAACTGGCCGCCCGTGACGCCTGCACCCGCGCAGGCCCAGACGCCCGAGCAGTCGTCCGTGCCCGCTCAGCCGCCGGTACCGGCGCCCGAGGCCGCGCCGGTCGCCCCGGTTGATCCGATAGCCCCCGCGCCTGTCGCCGCTTCGGCCGATACGGGCGGCGGCGCTCCTCAGCCGTTCGGCGGCGGGGACATCGAGAGCGGCGCGACGATGCGGTTCTCCCCCGCCGCGCTGAAGCGCGAGATCGCGGAGAGGGAGGCGGCCGCAGCGGCGGAGGCCGAGGCCAACGCTGACTCCGCCTCCGACCCCGCTCCCGACGCCCGCCTCGACGCCGACGAGGCCGCGGGTGAGGCCGCGGGTGAGAGGGCGGTCGGGGCCGACACCCCCGTGGCCGCCGCTGCGGAGGCGACGGCCGGGGCCCAGGACACGGACAGCGATACCGGTGCAGCACACGAGGACAGCACCGACGAGCCGGCCGTCGTCGAACCCGCCGACGTCGCACCCGGCGATTCCGCCCCGCAGGACTCCGCTCCGCAGGACTCCGCCCCGGTCGTCGCGTCCGGGGAAACCGCCCCGAGCGCGCAGGGCGCGGGCCTGCCCCCGCTGCCGCCCGCGTTCCAGCCGGCCGCGCCGACGGCGGCGCCCCAGTGGCCCGTGCAGGCACAGCAGGCCGACCAGCCCGCGATGCCGGCACAACAGCAGCCGCAGCAGCCGCAAGCGCAGCCCACTTGGCCCGCGCACACCGCGGGCGTCGGCCCTCAGCAGGGTGGCTACGGCTTCCCGCAGCCGGGCGCGGAGAACTCCAACCTCCCCGCCCAGCAGGGTGGCTACGGCTTCCCCCAGCCCGGTGCCGAGAACCCCAACCTCCCCGCCCAGCAGGGTGGCTACGGCTTCCCCCAGCCCCAGCAGCCCCAGCACCTGCCGGCCCATCAGCCGCAGGCCCACCAGCCCGGCGCTCCCCTGCCGCCCGCCGTGCCGGGTCCCAACCCGCAGCCGGTGCACGGCGGTTACGGCTTCCCGCAGGCGCAGCAGCCCGGTGTGCCCGCCCAGCAGACTCCCCAGGTTCCACAGACCCCGCACACGCCCCACCAGCCACACGCGCCGCAGACACCGCAGCCTCCGCACCAGCCCCAGGTCCAGCAGCCTCCGGCCGCTCCCGTCGACCCGCGGACCGGTGCGGCCTGGCCCACGCCCGTCGCGCACGACCAGCGTGAGCGTTCCGTGCCGGGTGCCCCGCTCGGCTACACCGCGGCCGTCGAGCTCTCCTCCGACCGCCTGCTGCGCAACAACAAGCAGAAGGCCAAATCGAGTCGCAACCCCTCCGGTGCCGCCGCCCGTTTCAAGCTCGGCGGCAAGAAGGAGGAGGCCGAGCGGCAGCGCAAGCTCGAACTGATCCGTACGCCGGTGCTTTCGTGCTACCGCATCGCGGTGATCAGCCTCAAGGGCGGCGTCGGCAAGACGACGACCACCACCGCGCTCGGCGCCACCCTGGCCACCGAGCGCCAGGACAAGATCCTGGCCATCGACGCCAACCCGGACGCGGGCACGCTCGGGCGACGGGTGCGGCGCGAGACCGGCGCGACCATCCGCGACCTGGTCCAGGCGATCCCGTACCTCAACTCGTACATGGACATCCGCCGGTTCACCTCGCAGGCGCCCTCCGGTCTGGAGATCATCGCCAATGACGTGGATCCGGCCGTCTCGACGACGTTCAACGACGAGGACTACCGGCGTGCGATCGAGGTGCTGGGCAAGCAGTACCCGGTCATCCTCACCGACTCCGGCACCGGCCTCCTCTACAGCGCGATGCGCGGTGTGCTGGACCTCGCCGACCAGCTGATCATCATCTCCACACCGTCCGTGGACGGCGCGAGCAGCGCAAGCACCACGCTCGACTGGCTCTCCGCACACGGCTACGCGGATCTGGTGCAGCGCTCGATCACGGTGATCTCCGGTGTCCGCGAGACCGGCAAGATGATCAAGGTCGAGGACATCGTGCAGCACTTCGAGACCCGCTGCCGCGGTGTCGTGGTCGTGCCGTTCGACGAGCACCTGTCGGCGGGCGCCGAGGTCGACCTGGACATGATGCGGCCGAAGACCCGTGAGGCCTACTTCAATCTGTCCGCGATGGTCGCCGAGGACTTCGTGCGGGCCCAGCAGGCCCAGGGGCTGTGGACCTCCGGCGGTCAGGGGCACCAGCCCCCGCACATGGCGCCGCCGATGCCGCACCAGCCGTACGCGGCCCAGCCCCAGCCGGGCCAGCCGCAGCCGGGCCAGCCCTATCCGCCGAACCCGCACCAGCCGCCGCACGCAGGACAGCCGCCCCAGGCCGGTCAGCAGCCGCAGGGCGGGCCGCCCCCGTACGGCGGGCAGCAGCCCTACGGTGGACAGCAGCCGTACGGCGGGCCCGTCCCGGGCGCGCAGCAGCAGTGGCACCATTCGCTGCCTCCCCAGGCGCCGTCCGCGCCGAGCCCAGCCGGGCAGCCCCCGGCGCAGCCGGGGCCGTTCCCGGGCCCGCCCGCCCAGCCTCCGGCACAGGCCCAGATCCCCGGCCAGCCCGGTCCGCACGGCGAGCAGCCCGGCCGGCCCGAACTCCCGGGTCCTGTTCCGCCCGCCGGATACGGCTACCCGCAGCAGCAGCCGCAACAGCCCCCGCAGGCACCGCCGGCTCCTCAGCAGTAGGGCTTCAGCGGTTCAGACCAATGAGGGCCCGCGCCGTGTTCCACGGTGCGGGCCCTTCGGCGTTCTCGCAGTCCACAACGGATTTGACGCGGCATCACAGGATCGTTGACTCGTCTGGACCACGCTGATAGACCTTCGCATCACCAGTTGGCGCCCAGAAGATCCACGTGCCGCCTCCAAGCGAGTTACGACGCGAGGTCAACGTCCTATGATCACAACGGCTCCGCACCTCACCCGTCGGCCGAAGGGCCTGCCCCGGCCGCGTCGCGTTCTCCGGCTGCTGGTCGCCTCCGGCATCGCGGCCTCAGCCCTCGCCGTCGTACCGCCTCATCCGCAGGCGTCGGCCGATGCCCGGGCGGTCATGACCGAAGCGGACGGCAAGGACGGCAAGGACGGCAAGGACGGCGCGGACAACGTCCTGACCGTCGCCGTCTCGCAGAGCGTGGACTCCCTCAGTCCGTTCCTGGCGCAGCGGCTGGTCTCCACCAGCGTCCACCGCCTCGTCTACGAGTACCTGACGAACTACGACGCCAAGGACGCGCGCCCGATTCCCGGCCTCGCCACCACCTGGACGCCGTCCGCGGACAAGCTGACGTGGACGTACACGATCCGCAAGGACTCCACCTGGTCCGACGGCAGGCCGGTGACGTCGGCCGACGCCGCCTGGACGTTCAACAAGATGATGACGGACCCGAACGCCGCCACCGCCAACGGCAGCTTCACCGCCAACTTCCGGAAGGTCACCGCCCCGGACCCCGAGACGCTGGTCATCGAGCTGAAGAAGCCCCAGGCGAACATGACCGCGCTCGATGTGCCGATCGTCCCCAAGCACGTCTGGGAGAAGGTCGGCGACTTCTCGAAGTTCAACAACGACAAGCAGTTCCCGGTCGTCGGCAACGGCCCGTTCGTCCTCACCGACTTCAAGGTCGACCAGTACATCAGGCTGAGGCCCAACAAGACCTTCTGGCGCGGCGCACCGAAGTTCGACGAGCTGGTGTTCAGGTACTACAAGGACGGCGACGCGGCGGTCGCCGCGCTGCGCAAGGGCGAGGTCTCCTTCGTCCCCAACCTCACCCCGGCCCAGGCCGCGTCGCTGGAGAACGCCGAGAACATCAAGGTCAACGACGCACCCGGCCGGCGCTTCTTCGCCCTCGCCACCAACCCGGGCGCCCGGGCCAGGAACGGCGGACGATTCGGCAGCGGCCATCCGGCGCTCCTCGACCCGGTGGTGCGGAAGGCTCTGTTCCATGCGGTCGACCGCAAGACCATCGTCGAGAAGGTCTTCCAGGGCCACGCCGTGGAGGGCGAGGGCTACATCCCGCCGCGCTTCGGCCCGTACTTCTGGAAACCGGACACCGCCCGGCGGATCGCGTACGACCCGGCGATGGCGGCCGCACTGCTCGACCGGGCCGGATACCGGAAGAACAGCAGTGGAAAGCGCGTCGGCAAGGACGGCAAGGCCCTGGACTTCCGCATCCTCTGCCACGCCACCGACCCCAACGACAAGGCGATCGGCAAGTACCTCCAGGAATGGTGGGGCGCGCTCGGCGTCGGGCTGAAGGTCGACTGCCTCGACAACGTCTCCGACCCCTGGCTCAAGGGCGACTACGACCTGGCGTTCGACGGCTGGTCCGTCAATCCCGACCCGGACTTCGTCCTGTCCATCCACACCTGCTCCGCACTCCCCGCCACCCCCCGGGACACCGGGGCGACGGACAACTTCATCTGCGACAAGCAGTTCGACGAGCTGTACGCGCAGCAGGCCGTCGAGTACGACGCGACCAGGCGGAGCGCTCTGGTCAAGCAGATGCAGTCCCGGCTGTACGACACCGGATTCATGAACGTGATGGCCTATCCGAACGCGCTGGAGGCCTACCGCACGGACCAGATCAAGTCCATCACGACGATGCCCGAGGCGGCCGGCAATCTGTACGGCCAGGACGGCTACTGGAGCTGGTGGTCGGCGGAACCGGCCGCGGCCGGCGGCTCGTCGTCCGGCGGCGGCGGTTCGTCCGCCGCCGTGGCCATCGGCATCGGGGTGTCGGTCGTCCTGGTCATAGCGGTCGGTGTCATCACCAGTCGGCGACGCCGCGCCTCCGCGGACGACCGTGAGTAGCCGATGAGCGGCACGGCAAGCACGGAGACGGCCCCGGCCGCGACGACCGCGGCCGGGGTACCGGGGTCCCCGGAGGCGCGTGCCGACCGGCGCGATGGTGCGACGGCCTCGGCGTACCCGGCGTATGTGGCCGGCAAGCTGGCGGGTGCGGTCGTGTCGCTGTTCGCCGTGCTCGTCACCAGCTTCTTCCTCTTCCGGATCATCCCGGGCGATCCGGTCAAGGCCATGACCCACGGCATGCCCACGAGCGCGGAGCAACTGGCCACGCTGCGCCGCCAGTTCGGCCTCGATCTGCCGATGTGGCGGCAGTTCACCGACTACTGCGCGGGCGCGCTCACCGGCGACCTGGGCATGTCGTACCAGTTCCGCGCCCCCGTCGGAGAGCTCATCGCGCAGAAGCTGCCCGCGACGCTGCTGCTCACGGGCGTGGCCGTGGTGATCTACTCGGCGCTCGGGCTGTGGCTCGGTACGCGTTCGGCGTGGCGGCACGGCGGAACGGGCGACCGGCTCCACACCGGGGTGGCGCTGACGCTGTGGTCGGTGCCGTCGTTCTGGCTCGGACTGTTGCTGATCATCACCTTCTCGGTGGGCGTCGGCCCGATCCCCGGCATGTTCCCGACCGGGGGTATGGAGTCGGGGGACGCGACGGGTCTCGCGTACGTCCTCGATGTCGCCCACCACATGGTGCTGCCGGTGCTCACGCTGGTCGCCGTCGGCTATGCCCAGACGCTGCTGGTGATGCGTTCCTCCCTGCTGGACGAGATGGGCAGCGACTATCTGACGACGGCGCGGGCGAAGGGGCTGCGGGACGATGCCGTGCGGCGCCGGCACGCCGTACCGAACGCGCTGCTGCCCACGGTCACGATGGTCTTCATCAATCTCGGCCATGTGGCCGCCGGGTCGATCCTCGTCGAGACCGTCTTCTCCTGGCCCGGCCTCGGCGGGCTGTTCTACCAGGCGCTGAGCGTGCCCGATCTGCCGCTGGTGCAGGGGCTGTTCGTGGTCTTCGCGGGCGCGATGATCCTGATGAACCTGCTCGCCGATCTGCTGTATCCGATGCTGGACCCGAGGGTGGGCCGATGACTCTCACCTGGACACGTCGCCGTGCCTCCGCCGTACGGTTCTGGCGCGCGTACCGTACGCACCGCGCGGGCGTCGCCGGACTCGGCGGGCTCGCGCTGCTCGCCCTGATCGCGTTCGCCGCACCGCTGCTCGTCGGCAGCGAGGTGCAGAGCGTCACCCATGCCCCGGGCGGGGCGCTGGAGTCGCCGAGCGGAGCATTCCCGCTCGGCACCGACCAGTTCGGGCGCTCGCTGCTCGGGTTGCTGGTGTGGGGCGCGCGGATCTCGCTCACCGTGGGGCTGCTCGCGGCGGTGCTGTCGGTGGCCATCGGGACACTCGTAGGGATCGTGGCCGGTCACTACGGTGGCTGGTTCGCCACGGTCGTCATGCGGATCACCGACTGGTTCCTGGTGATGCCGACGCTGGTGCTCGCGATCGTGCTAGCGACGGTGATGTCGCGGAGCGTGTGGACGGTGATCCTGGCGATCGGCGTCACGACCTGGCCGACGACGGCGCGGCTGGTGAGGGCCCAGACGATCGCGGTCGAGTCCCGCCCGTACATCGAGCGGGCCAAGGCGCTCGGAGGAGGGCACCGGCACGTCATGGCCCGCCATGTGCTGCCCAATGTGATGCCGCTGGTCCTCGCTCAGACGACGCTCGGCATCTCCACCGCGATCCTGACGGAGGCGACGCTGGCGTTCCTCGGCCTCGGCGACCCGTCGGTGGTGTCATGGGGCGGCATGCTCCAGGACGCCCGGGAGGCGGGTGCCGTGTCGTCCGGGCACTGGTGGTATCTGGCCCCGCCGGGGATCGCCGTGGCGCTGGTCGCGCTGGCGTTCACGCTGTGCGGACGGGCGATCGAGTCCGTGCTCAACCCGAAGCTGGGGGTGGGGCGTTGAGTCTGCTGGAGGTCAGGGACCTGCGGGTGACGTACGGGTCGGGGGCGTGTGCCGTCCCGGCCGTTCGGGGTGTCGATCTGGCGCTCGGCCCGGGGCAGAAACTCGGTGTCGCGGGCGAGTCGGGGTGCGGGAAGTCGACGCTGGCGCTGGCGCTGCTGCGGCTGCTGCCCGTGTCGGCGCGGCTGTCGGGCGAGATCCGCCTCGACGGCGAGGACGTCCTCACCATGTCCTGGGGGCGGCTGCGGGCCGTGCGCTGGGCGGGGGCGTCGATCGTCTTCCAGGGGGCGATGCACTCGCTCAACGCGGTGCACCGGATCGGGGAGCAGATCGCGGAGCCGCTGCTCGTGCACGGGCGGGCGACGCCGGGTGCGGCGAAACGGCGGGCCGGGGAGCTGCTGGAGCAGGTGGGGCTGCCGGCCTCGCGCGCGGCGGCGTATCCGCACGAGCTGTCCGGCGGGCAGCGGCAGCGCGTGATGATCGCGATGGCGCTGGCCTGTGATCCGCGGCTGCTCGTGGCCGACGAGCCGACGACGGCACTGGACGTGATGATCCAGGCGCAGATTCTGCGGCTGATCGAGCAGTTGGTCGCCGCGCAGGACATCAGCCTGCTGATGATCAGCCACGATCTGGCGGTGCTGGCCGACACCTGCGACCGGCTCGCGGTGATGTACGCGGGACGGGTGGTCGAGGAGGGGCCCGCGCGGGCCGTGTACGACGCGGCGGAGCACCCGTACGGACGGGCGCTGTCGGCGGCGTTCCCCCGCATCGGGGACCCTGCCTCGCGCCGGGCGCCTCAGGGGCTGCCCGGTGACCCGCCCGACCCGTCGGCGCTGCCGAGGGGCTGTACGTTCCATCCGCGCTGCCCCGTGGCGCTGGACGCCTGTGCGCGGGACGAGCAGGAGCTGCGCGAGGCAGGACCGGGCCGGCAGGCCGCGTGCGTCCATGCCGGGGCGGCGGTGCAGGCATGACGAGCGTCGAGGAGTCCCCCGTGACCGCGGCTTCCCTGCTGGCGGCGGCCGGCCTGCGTGTGACCTTCCCCGGACGAAGGGGCGCGCCGGCGGCCCGCGCCGTCGACGGCATCGATCTCGACATCGGCTCCGGTGAGATCGTCGCGCTCGTCGGCGAGTCGGGCTGCGGCAAGACGTCCCTCGCGCGGACGCTGCTCGGGCTGGTCGAACCGGCGGCGGGGCGCGTGACGTTCGGCGGGGCGCCGCTGTCGTACGGGTCGAGGGCCCTGAAGGCGTACCGCAGACGCGTCCAGCTGGTGCTCCAGGACCCCAGCGGGTCGCTCAATCCCCGGCACACCGTGTACGAGGCGGTGGCGGAGGGCCTGCGGATCCACGGGTACGGGGGCGACGAGCGCGCCGCGGTCGCGGAGGCGCTCTCGCGGGCCGGGCTCCGGCCGCCGGAGCGGTTCTTCCTGCGCTATCCGCACGAGCTGTCCGGAGGCCAGCGGCAGCGTGTGGTCATCGCGGGCGCGCTCGTCCTGGAGCCCGAACTCATCGTCGCCGACGAGCCGGTGGCCTCGCTGGACGCCTCCGTCCGGGGCGAGATCCTGGCGCTGCTGCTGCGGCTGCGCGACGAACTGGGGCTCTCCGCACTGGTGGTGACCCACGATCTGGGCCTGGCGTGGAACATCGCGGACCGGGTCGCCGTGATGTACCTGGGCCGGATCGTGGAGACGGGGCCGGTGGAGGACGTCCTGACGGCGCCGCGGCATCCGTACACGCGGGCGCTGCTCTCCGTCCTCCCCGAGTCCGCCGGTCCTGCGGTGGTCCTCACCGGGGAGCCCCCGGACCCGTCCCGGATCCCTGCGGGCTGCCGCTTCCACGCACGCTGTCAGATCCTGGCGTCGGGCGAGGCGGAGACGACGGGCGTCGCCGACCGCTGCCGCACCGAGGACCTGCCGGTCCTGCCGGGTTCGGGCCCGGCCGCGGTGGCCTGCCACTGGGCGGCGCCTCGGGTACGCGGCGCCTGAGTCCGTCAGGTGCACGGCGCCCGGATCCTGTCCGGGCCCTGGCGCGGGCCCGCCGCAGAGGTTACGCGTCGTACTCCGTCGTCAGTTCGCGTGCGCGCTTCACATCGTCCGCGATGGCGTCCAGCAGGGCCTCGACGGACTCGAACTTGGCCATGCCGCGCACGTACGCGAGGAAGTCGACGGCCACGTGGAGCCCGTACAGGTCGAGGCCGACGCGGTCGATCGCATACGCCTCGACGGTCCGCTCCGTGCCGTCGAACTGTGGGTTCGTGCCGACCGAGATCGCGGCGGGCATCCGCTCGCCGTCGGCGGTGAGCCAGCCGGCGTAGACGCCGTCCGCGGGGATCGCGGTGTGCGGGAGGGTCTCGACGTTCGCCGTCGGATAGCCCAGCTCACGGCCGCGCTGGGCACCGCGGACGACCACGCCCTCGACGCGGTGCGGACGGCCGAGGATCTCCGCCGCCCCCTCGACGTCGCCCTCGGCGATCAGGCGCCGGGTCAGGGTGGAGGAGAAGGGCTCGCCGCCGCCCGCCTCACCGCGGACGTACAGGTCGACGACCTCGACCTCGTAGTCGTACGTCCGGCCGAGGTCGGCCAGGAACTCGACGTTGCCGGCCGCCTTGTGGCCGAAGCGGAAGTTCGGTCCCTCGATCACGGCGCGGGCGTGGAGCTTGTCCACCAGCACCTTCACGATGAAGTCCGCGGGCGACAGCTTCGAGAACTCCGAGGTGAACGGGAGGATCAGCACCGCGTCGACACCCAGCTCCGCCATCAGCTCCGCGCGCCGGTGGTGCGGGGCGAGCAGCGGCGGGTGGCTGCCGGGGCGCACGACCTCGCTGGGGTGCGGGTCGAAGGTGACCACGACCGACGGGACGCCCAGTTCGCGAGCCCGCTCCACGGCCTGCCCGATGATCAGCTGGTGGCCCCGGTGCACACCGTCGTAGGAACCGATGGTGACGACGCTGCGCCCCCAGTCCTGGGGGATGTCCTCCAAGCCACGCCAGCGCTGCACTGTGACCGCTCCTCGCCCAACCCGAATCGAACCTGTGTACGTCATGATGCGTCTTACGCAGGTCTAAGACTGCCATGCCCACGGTCCTCCGTCGGCATCGGCACCGGCCTGCCCAGCGCCTCCAGGGTCCGGCGCGTGCTCGGGCCGACCAACGCCGCCCACTCCTGCGACGCCTCGGCCTGCCAGGTCACGACCTGAGCGGCGAAGCCGGGCACCCGGTGGGCCAGCTCGACCAGGCGGCGGTCGAAGCGGTTCGCGCCCTCGAGCGTACGGACGAACAGGACGCCGGTGCGGTGGACCAGCTCGCGGGTCCGGGCGTCCGCGCACCGGCCGGAGCCGAGTGCCGCGGCCTCGAGCAACGCGTCCAGGACCGCCAGGTTCCCGCTCTCGTGCCGCTCGTGCTCCAGCAGCACGTCGAGCAGCCCGGCCCGCAGCGGCTCGGAGGCCCGGGAGACCGGGGGCGCCGCGAGCACGCCGGCCAGCGCGCCCCGTACCTCCACGGGCCGTCCCCGCAGCAGGTCCATGACGAGGGGGACGAGCACGGCACGGGCGGCCGGGCCGTGTTCCAGCCGGCGCTCGACGAAGGCCGCGGCGCCCGCCGCCGCACCGGGCCGCAGGCCGGCGTGCTCGGCCACGAGCACGGCGGCGCGGCGGGCCAGCGCGGGCGTGCCGAACTCGGCCAGCGCCCGCAGGACCTCGCCCGCACCGTCGCCGGGGCCCGCACGGTCTCCGGAGCCCGGTGCGGCGCCCGGCCCGTCTCCCGGCCCGTCCTCCGGCCCGTCGGCGGCCTCGCGCAGCCTGGCGCGGAACGCCGCGAACACGGGCTCCGGATGGGTCGACGCCGCGCCGGCGAGGACGTCCGCGGTCAGCCCCCGGTCCCCGCGGCGGTACGCGGCCAGCGCCCGCCCGAGGTAGCGGGCCCTGGTGCGCGGGTCCCGTACGAGGAGCGCGAGCGCGGCGCCGTGCAGTGCGGTGTCGGCCGGCCGGGCCAGCAGCGCCAGCGCGGCGAACCGCAACAGGTCCCGGTCGGTCCCACCGGTGACCCGGACGGCGACGGCCGGACCGTACGTGGCCGCGGCGAGACGACGGCCGGGCCGGCTGTCGTCGTGCGCCCAGCGGTCGACGGCCCGGCAGACGGCGGACGGCTCGTCCTCCACGAGAGCGGCCAGCAGCTCCGCCGCGCGGGGATGGGCGGTGCTGACGAGCGCCTCGCACAGATCGTCCACCGACCGTCCGCGATGGGTGTGGAGCAGCGCCTGAGCGGCTCCGGCGACGGTGGGCCGCATCGCGGCTCCCGGCCCCGCCGGCAGGGGCCGGTCATCGGTGAACCAGCGGCAGAGCAGCGGCTGTACGTCCCGGGGCGAGCGGGCCAGCTCCTCCGCGACCGCGTCGAGGAAGCGTGGCGGGGAGCCGCCCGGCGCGGTCCCGGCGGCACTCTGCGGAGCACCGTCCGCCGGGACGAGGCGGCGGAAGAGATCCATCCGCTCGGCCTCGCCGACGCGCAGCCGCTGCCAGAACCAGGGCCCGAACTCCCCCAGTCCGCCCAGGTTCCGTGGTCCGCCCCCGCGCAGGGAACGGCGGGTGACGCGGTCCGCGAGGGTGCGCAGGACGCCGAGGTACGCGCGCGGCGCGGGGACACGCAGCAGCGTCTCCCGGAGCAGCCCGCACGCCCACCAGCGCGCGTCGTCCGACAAAGGCTCCCTCTCGTCGAACGCCTCGTCGAACGCCTCGTCCAGCGCCTCGATCAGGGCCGTCAGCCGCGGCCCCAGCGCGGACGGCCCGGAGCGGCGGTCGATGAGCAGCAGGGCCTGGACCGCGGTACCGATAAGGTGCCGCGGCGGCGTGGGCGCGACGTCTTCCGCCGCGTCCGGTCCCGCATGGCCGAGCAGTGGGCGCAGTACCCCGTCCACGTCGAGGTGCGCCGCCTGGAGCCACCGCGCGAACTCCTCGTGCGCGAAGCGGTATCCGGCGCCCGCGCGGACCAGCAGGCCCTCGCCCAGGACCGCGGACGCCCAGCCCGTCCGCCAGGGGAACAACTCCCCGAAGGTCTCCCGGTCGAGCCCTCCCTCCCCCGGGCCGAGAGACCGTCTCGCGGCCTCGTGCACCTGCCCCGAGACGCGCGCCGCGAGCCGCCGCACCGCTGTCGCCCGCGGCTCGGGCCGTGCCGCCGCCGCGATCCGGGCCGCCGCGCGCAGGCACACCAGATCCAGGTACGCACCGAAGATCTCGTCCCGGGACGGCCTCCCCGGTACGTCACCCGGCAGTGCCTCACGGACCTCGGCGAGCAGCCGCAGCGCCAGCGGATGGCGGGCGTCGGCGCCGGTCAGGGCTCCGGGCGGCAGTCCGTACCGGACGCGGGCGTCCTCCGCCTCCTGCTCGGTGAGCGCGGCGAGACGCACCACCGGGCGGTGAGCCGCGGTCCGCGGACGGAGCGCCCCGGGCTGCTCCCCGTACCCGGACCGTTCCCAGTGGTCGTGTCCGGAGGCGATCACGAGCCGTACGTCGTTCTCACGGAGCCAGCGCATCGTCCGCGCCGTCCATGCGCGCAGTCGGCCGGCGAGGGCGGCCGGCATCTCCTCGGGACCGTCGAGCAGAACGAACAGCGGGCGCCCGGCTTCCCGCGCGACGCGCGCCACTTCCCCGGGACCGGCCTCCCAGCCGGCGCCGGGAACGGCCTGCGGGCCACGGCGCTGGGCCATGACACCGGCGACGATACGGCCCGACCGGCCGAGCGTACGAGCGACGGCGTCCGCGAGGGAGGCGTCGCCCTCGCGCAGGTCGGCGCCGCGCAGCCAGAGGCTGACGGCCGGCTCCGGGGCCCGGGCGCGACGGGCGGCGAGGGCGGTGAGTTCGGTCGTGCGGCCGGTTCCGGCGTCTCCCGTCAGCCCGAGGACGAGTGCTCCGGACTCCTCGAAGGCCTCGAACTCCTCGATGACGGCGGGACGTTCGACCGGGTCGGTGCGGACGCCGGTGCTCCCGGCCGGACTTGCCGGACCGAGGGAGACGGCGGCGAGCCGCAGCGCGCCCGCGACATTGAGGTCGTCCCCGAACCCGGGAACCGTCGCCGCGTTGCGCCGCAGCAGTTCGGCGAGCGGCCCGGCGGGATCACGCGCCGCGGCCGCTCGCAGCGGTACGGCGAATCCGGCCGCCGGATGCCCCGTGTGCAGCGCGGTGCCGAGCACCGCCACGACGGAACCGGTCGTGGCGTCCAGCACGGGTCCGCCCGTGGCCGTGCCGCCGGGCCGCAGGGCGTCGCTCCCGTCCGCGCCGATCGCCAGTTCCAGGGCGTCGTCGAGGAGATGGAAGCGGTCGGCGGCGGTGTAGGTGGCCCGGGCCGCGCCGAGGACCCGGGCCTCGCGCCAGCCACCCGCGGGGACGCGTACGTAGGCGCCGCTGTCCACCGTGTCCCGTACGGTCACCGGCAGCGGCCGTACGTCGAGCCCTTCGGTACGGATGAGCGCGAGATCCGCCTCCGGAACCGGCACGACGGCATCGCCACCGGCAAGGCGCACGACACCGTCGCCCGGTGGACGCACCATGACCCTGTCGAGCCCGTCGACGGCTTCATGGCTGGTGACGACCGTGCCCCGGTCGTCCGCGACGAACCCGGTCCCACGCGGCCGGCCCGCCGGATCACAGATACGAACCAACGTCGCCAGGTCCCCGCGTCCCATGGCCCGACGGTAGGCCGGTGTTGATCACCAGGAGAAGACCGCCGGGCGAACGCGCCCCCCAGTGCCCCCTCGGTGCACTCCGAGCGCCTGCCCGATGGGGTGAATCCGCACGGCGATGCGGATAGACACCCTGCGAGGGGGATCGTGGAGCGGGCAGCGGCCGTGCCCGCTCCACGATGGAGTCCTCCGGCGAACCGGGCTCGACGCACCGGTCAGGACCGCGACGGGGCCGTCAGCCGAAGACCGCGAGGCTCTTCGCCTTGCCCCGGTGCTGTTCGACCAGCGCCAGGAAGCGGTCCTCCGGGCCGAAGACGGCCACCGCGCCCTCCGTGTCGAAGGCCGGCATGTCCAGCCGTACGCCGTTCAGGAGCAGCCGGGCGCGCTTCTCGTCGACGTCCCAGCGGGGGAACGCCGCCGCCGCGGCCTCGCCGATCGGCATGACCGTCAGCTCCTCCTGGAGCTGGTCCAGCGTCTTCGCCACATCGAGCTTGTACGGACCGACGCGGGTGCGGCGCAGCGCGGTCAGATGTCCGCCCACGCCGAGCCCGGCACCGAGGTCGCGGGCGAGTGCCCGGATGTACGTGCCCGAGGAGCAGACGACCGAGACGACGAGGTCGACGACGGGGGTGCCGTCGTCGGCGACCGCCTCGCGGATGTCGTAGACCTGGAAGGACGACACGGTCACCGGACGGGCCGGGATCTCGAAGTCCTCGCCGCCACGCACCCGCGCGTACGAGCGCTTGCCGTCGATCTTGATGGCGCTGACCTTGGACGGGACCTGCATGATGTCGCCGGTCAGCTCGGCGACGCCCGCGTGGACGGCGTCGCGCGCGACCCCGGAGGCGTCGGTGGACGAGGTGATCTCGCCCTCGGCGTCGTCCGTGACCGTGTTCTGGCCGAGCCGGATCGTACCGAGGTACTCCTTCTCGGTCAGGGCGAGATGGCCGAGGAGCTTGGTGGCCTTCTCGACGCCGAGGACCAGGACTCCCGTGGCCATCGGGTCGAGGGTGCCGGCGTGGCCGACCCGGCGGGTCCTGGCGATGCCGCGCATCTTGGCGACGACGTCGTGCGAAGTGAAGCCGGACGGCTTGTCGACGATGACAAGTCCGTCCGGCGTCCTGTTGTGCTGAGTCATTCGGAGGCTGTGTCCCCGTCCTCGTCCTCGTCCTCCGGCTTGCGGTACGGGTCGGCTTCGCCGGCGTACGTCTTGCCGGTGGAGGCTTCACGCACCTCCGCGTCCTTGGCGCGCGCCTTGTCGAGCAGATCGTCGATCGTGCGCGCGTTGTCGGGGAGGGCGTCCGGGACGAAGCTCAGGGTCGGCGTGAAGCGGACCCCGGTCTGCCGGCCGACCTCGGAGCGGAGGACACCCTTGGCCGACTCCAGCGCCGCGGCGGACGCGGCACGCTCCTCGTCGTCCCCGTAGACCGTGTAGAAGACCGTGGCCTCCCGCAGGTCGCCGGTGACCCGGGCGTCCGTGATCGTGACGAAGCCCAGCCGCGGATCCTTGATTCGCCGGTCCAGGGTCTCCGCGACCACGACCTGGATGCGATCGGCCAGCTTACGGGCCCGCGCGTTGTCGGCCACCGGTCCTTCTCCTCTTTCGCTTACTACTCAGTCTTCGTCCCCGTGGAGCCGCCGTCGAACCGACAGCAGTTCCACCTCGGGCCGGGCGGCGACGAGGCGCTCGCACCGGTCCAGTACGTCTGTGAGGTGACCCGGATCCCCGGACACCGCCGCAAGGCCGATCTCGGCCCTGCGGTGAAGGTTCTGACCGCCCACTTCGGCCACTGCCACCGCGTACTTGCGCTGGAGTTCGGCCACGATCGGGCGGACCACGGAGCGTTTCTCCTTCAGCGAGCGAACGTCGCCGAGAAGCAGATCGAAGGACAGCGTCCCCACAAACATGTATGTCCGGATGTCCCGCCGGTACGGGTTCGGTAGATGCCCTGCCCGCTCTTGGCAGGGACATCAAGAACCGTACACGCACGGCCGGGGCCGATCGACGGGATTACGTCCCGTCGACCGGCCCCGACCACTGTGTGCGTCAGCCGCGCGGCTTCTCGCGCATCTCGTACGTCGCGATGACGTCGTCGATCTTGATGTCGTTGAAGTTTCCGAGGTTGATACCACCCTCGAAGCCTTCGCGGATCTCGGTGACGTCGTCCTTGAAGCGACGCAGGCCCTCGATGTTGAGGTTCTCCGCGATGACCTTGCCGTCGCGGATGAGGCGCGCCTTGGTGTTGCGCTTGACCTCGCCGGAGCGGATGAGAACACCCGCGATGTTGCCCAGCTTGGACGAGCGGAAGACCTCGCGGATCTCCGCCGTACCGAGCTCGACCTCTTCGTACTCCGGCTTGAGCATGCCCTTGAGGGCCGCCTCGATCTCCTCGATCGCCTGGTAGATGACCGAGTAGTAACGGACGTCCACACCCTCGCGCTCGGCCATCTGCGTGGCACGCCCGGCGGCGCGCACGTTGAAGCCGATCACGATGGCGTCGGAGCCGGTCGCCAGGTCGATGTCCGACTCGGTGACCGCACCGACACCGCGGTGCAGCACCCGGATGTCGACCTCTTCGCCGACGTCGAGCTGGAGCAGCGAGGACTCGAGAGCCTCCACCGAACCGGACGCGTCGCCCTTGATGATGAGGTTGAGCTGCTGGACCTCGCCGGCCTTGAGCACCTTGTCCAGGTCCTCCAGCGACACCCGGCGGGTGCGCTTGGCGAACGCGGCGTTGCGCTCACGGGCGGCACGCTTCTCGGCGATCTGACGGGCCGTACGGTCCTCGTCGACGACCAGGAAGTTGTCGCCGGCGCCCGGGACGTTGGTGAGACCAAGGACCAGGACGGGAGTCGACGGGGTCGCCTCCTCCACGTTGTTGCCCTTGTCGTCGAGCATCGCGCGGACACGTCCGTACGCGTCGCCGACGACCATCGTGTCACCGATGCGCAGGGTGCCTCGCTGGACCAGGACGGTCGAGACGGCACCGCGGCCGCGGTCGAGGTGGGACTCGATCGCGATGCCCTGCGCGTCCTGCTCCGGGTTGGCGCGGAGGTCCAGGGCGGCGTCCGCCGTCAGGACCACGGCCTCCAGCAGGGAGTCGATGTTCAGACCCTGCTTGGCGGAGATGTCGACGAACATGGTCTCGCCGCCGTACTCCTCGGCCACCAGGCCGAACTCGGTCAGCTGACCGCGCACCTTGGTCGGGTCCGCACCCTCGACGTCGATCTTGTTGACCGCGACCACGATCGGCACGTCGGCCGCCTTGGCGTGGTTCAGCGCCTCGATCGTCTGGGGCATCACACCGTCGTTGGCCGCCACCACGAGGATCGCGATGTCGGTCGACTTGGCACCACGGGCACGCATGGCGGTGAACGCCTCGTGACCCGGGGTGTCGATGAAGGTGATGCGGCGCTCTTCCTCGTTGACCTTGGTCGAGACCTGGTACGCACCGATGTGCTGCGTGATACCGCCGGCCTCACCCGCGACGACGTTCGTCTTGCGGATGGCGTCCAGCAGCCGGGTCTTACCGTGGTCGACGTGACCCATGACGGTCACCACCGGCGGACGCGCGACCAGGAACTCCTCGCCGCCCTCGTCCTCGCCGAACTCGATGTCGAAGGACTCGAGAAGCTCGCGGTCCTCCTCCTCCGGGCTGACGATCTGAACGGTGTAATTCATCTCGCCGGCGAGGATCTGCAACGTCGCGTCGGACACGGACTGCGTGGCCGTGACCATCTCGCCGAGGTTCATCATCACGGCGACGAGCGACGCCGGGTTGGCGTTGATCTTCTCCGCGAAGTCGGTGAGCGACGCACCGCGCGACAGACGAACGGTCTCGCCGTTGCCGCGAGGCAGCATCACACCGCCGACGGACGGGGCCTGCATGGCCTCGTACTCCTGGCGCCTCTGCCGCTTCGACTTACGGCCACGACGCGCCGGACCGCCGGGACGGCCGAACGCACCCTGCGTGCCACCACGGCCGCCGGGACCACCCGGACGTCCGCCGAAGCCGGGACGGCCACCGCCGCCACCGCCGAAGCCGCCACCGCCGCCGCCACCGGGACGCGGGCCGCCGAAGCCGCCACCGCCGCCACCGGGACGACCGCCGCCACCGGGACCGGCCGGACGGCCGGCGAAGCCGCCGCCGCCGGGACGACCGGCACCGCCGGGACGACCGCCGCCGCCACCGGGGCCACGACCGCCGCCGCCACCACCGGGACCGGGGCGCGGACCGGCAGCGGGACGCTGCGGCATCATGCCCGGGTTCGGACGGTTACCACCGGGGCCGCCGCCGGGGCCACCGGCTCCACGCGGAGCCTGCGGACGCGGCATGCCGCCCGGGGTCGGACGGGCACCGCCGGGACCGGCCTGCGGACGGGGACCGCCCTGACCGGCGCCCTGCGGACGCGGACCGCCCGGCGCACCGGCACCACCGGGACGCGGGGCGCCACCCGGACGGGGCGCCTGGGGGCGCGCCATGCCGGTGGAGCCGCCGGACGTGAAGGGGTTGTTGCCCGGACGCGGGCCCGCGGGACGGGCACCGGGACGCGAGCCCTGACGCTCACCACCGGGGCGCGGGGCACCGCCGCCGGGACGGCCTCCGCCACCCTGGCCACCCTGGCCGGGACGAGCGGACGGACGCGGACCGGGAGTCGCACCGGGCCGGGGACCGGCAGCCGGAGCGGCCGGGGGCGCGGTGAACTCGGGCGCGGCCGGAGCGGCCGGGGTGACCGGAGCCGGCTTCGGAGCGGCCGGGGGCTTGGGGCCCGGGGTCGGCCGCGGGCCGGGGGCAGCCGGAGCCGCAGCCGCGGGAGCACTCTGGGGAGCCTCGGCAGCAGCCGGCTTGGGGGCCGGTGCGCCGGGCTTGGGGGAATTGGGGACAGCGGGACGCGCCGCCTGCGCCGGGGAGGGCGCGGCGGGCGTGGGGGCACCTCCCGCGCGGCTTGCCGCTGCGGGGGAGGGCGTCGCCTTGCGCGGCGCCGCGGGCTTTCCGGCAGCGCGCTTCGCGGGGGAGGCCCCGGAGCCCTGCTGGAAAGCATCAGTCAATTTGCGTACAACCGGCGCCTCGATCGTCGAGGACGCCGAACGGACGAATTCACCGAGTTCTTGGAGCTTGGCCATGACGACCTTGCTCTCCACACCGAACTCCTTGGCGAGTTCGTATACCCGGACCTTAGCCACTTCGCTCCTTTTAGGTCCGGGTTACCGCCGGACCGTCGCTACTTCATGGGCGTACTCATCGCGTACTCATCGAGTGCTCATCGCAATCTCGACCTACTTCCAACTCGCGAGGTACCTGACCGCATGGGGATCCGTGCGGTACTGCTTCCTACCTTCTTACGGTGCTGCCTGCGACGCCGCCATCGCCTCGATGGTGCGGCGTACATCCGCGGTATCGAGCGGCCCCTGGACCCTGAGGGCCCTCGGGAACGCCCGGCGGCGGACCGCCAGGTCGAGACAGACCGAGGCGGGGTGCACATACGCACCCCGGCCGGGCAGCGTACCGCGATGATCGGGGACGCATGCGCCCTCGACCGCCACGATGCGCAGCAGATCGCGCTTGGCCGCTCGCTCCCTGCACCCTGTACACGTTCGCTCAGGGCATGCGCGGGCGTGCGTCCGACCAGACACGACTCAGTCTACCTCCCCGTACCGACCTCACCCCTTTGGGGCAAGAATCGAACAGTTGATGGCTCAAAACTCTTGGCGATCCCTCGGTCACGGAACGCTCCCGCTCCGTGATCTGTTCCCGGACGGCATCCGGGGCCCGGCCTGCCGGCCGGAGGTTCTCAGTCCTGCTCGGCGGGCTGTTCCGTGTCCGGACGGATGTCGATGCGCCATCCGGTGAGCCGCGCGGCGAGGCGGGCGTTCTGGCCCTCCTTGCCGATCGCCAGCGACAACTGGTAGTCGGGCACCGTCACCCGTGCGGACCTGGCGCCGAGGTCGACGACCTCGACCTTGGAGACACGGGCCGGGGAGAGGGCGTTGGCGACCATCTCCGCCGGGTCGTCCGACCAGTCGACGATATCGATCTTCTCGCCGTGCAGCTCGGCCATGACATTGCGCACCCGGCCGCCCATCGGGCCGATGCACGCACCCTTGGCGTTCAGACCACTGCGCGTGGACCGCACGGCGATCTTCGTACGGTGGCCGGCCTCACGGGCGATCGCCGCGATCTCGACCGAGCCGTCGGCGATCTCCGGGACCTCCAGGGCGAAGAGCTTTTTCACCAGATTGGGGTGGGTCCTCGACAGGGTGACGGACGGACCGCGCACGCCCTTGGCCACCCGCACGACATAGGTGCGCAGCCGCAGTCCGTGCGTGTAGTCCTCGCCCGGGACCTGCTCCTGCACCGGAAGGATGGCTTCCAGCTTGTCGTCGAGCTTCACCAGGACGTTCTTGGGGTCCTTGCCCTGCTGGACCTGGCCGGCGACGACATCCCCCTCGCGGCGGGCGTACTCGCCGAAGGTGACGTCGTTCTCGGCGTCCCGCAGCCGCTGCTGGATGACCTGGCGGGCGGTGGACGCGGCGATGCGGCCGAAGTCGTGCGGGGTGTCGTCGAACTCGCGGGGCTCCTGGCCCTCCTCGAGCTCCGCCGGGTCCTCCTTCGCCCACACCGTCACATGCCCGGTCTGCCGGTTGAGCTCGACGCGGGCGTGCCGGCGGCTTCCCTCGGTGCGGTGGTACGCGATGAGGAGGGCCGACTCGATCGCGTCGACCAGCAGGTCGAAGGCAATCTCCTTCTCCTGTGCCAAGCCCCTCAGGAGCTTCACGTCGATGTCCACGGCTACGCCTCCTCTTCCTTCTTGTCCTTGCGGTTGAACTCGATCTCCACGCGCGCCTTGGCGATCTCGGCGAAGGTGACACGGCGGGTGGTGGGCTTACGGCCCTTCACACCCGGCACCTCCAGGTCGAGGCCCTCGTCGTCCAGGTCGAGGATCCGGGCGACCAGCTCGCCGGCGGGCGCGCCCTCCGGGGTGATCAGCTGGAACCTGGCCAGGCGGCCCTTGGCACGAACGTAGTGGCGGTGCTCCTTGAGCGGGCGCTCCGCGCCGGGGGAGGTCACCTCGAGCTGGTACTCGCCGTCCCCCATGGCGTCGCTCTCGTCGAGCTTGTCGGAGATGACACGGCTCAGCTCGGCGCAGGCGTCGAGATCCACACCCTCTTCGGAGTCCACGACGATGCGGAGCACACGGCGGCGGCCGGCCCGGGACAGCTCGATCTCTTCCAGATCCAGATCCGCGGCGCTGACGAGCGGTTCGAGCAGTCCGCGCAGCCTCTCGCTCTGGGTGGTGCTCATCCGGGTGACTCCTCGGCCGCGTGTGCTGTTGTGGGTTTCGTCGCGTGTCAGCACAAAGGGTATCCGGTCCCGGGGGGTGTTGCCGTCCACCCACGGATGACCCGCAGGTACGCTCGCCTGCGGTGATCACAGCGAGGCCGAGGAGACAGGGCGTGGAGCGCACCGGGACGACACGCAGACGTGCGCTCATAGGGGCGGGAGCGGCCGCCACGGCGGCGCTGTCCGGGTGCTCCTCGGACGAGCCCGGCGCCCGGCGCGACCCGCCGCCGTCCGTCTCGGCGGAGACCCTGCTGCGACGTCGGAGCGCGGCTCTGAGCAGCGCGTTGCTCGGGCGGTACGACGCGGTCCTCGCCGCGCATCCGGGGCTGGCGCCCCGGCTGGCCCCGCTGCGGGCGCAGGTGGCGCTGCATGTGCAGGCGCTGTCGCCGACGGGGGACCGGCCGCGGCCCGCCTTCTCGCCGTCGCCGTCGCCGTCGCCGTCCTCGTCGGCCGGGGCTGCGGCGTCGCCGTCGTCCAGCGCGTCGCCGTCGCCGGCCGTTCCCGCCGATGCCGGTACGGCTGTGCGGGAACTGGCCTCGGCCGAGCGGAGTACCGCCGGGGCGCACACCGCCGCGCTGACCGGTGCGCCGCCGGAGTACGCCCGGCTGCTCGCCTCGGTCGCCGCGGCCGGAGCCGTGCATGTGTATCTGCTGACGAAGGGGTCCCGCTGATGAGCACGCTGAACGCCGTGCAGGCCGTGCTCGCCGCCGAGCACGCCGCGGTGTACGGGTACGGCGTCGTCGGCGGCCGGGCCGGTGAGGACCGGCGCCCCGAGGCCAGGTCGGCCTACTCGGCGCACCTGGCACGCCGCGACGCGTGGGAGCGGACCGTCCGCGACCTCGGCGGAAAGCCCGTCGCCGCACAGGCCGCGTACTCTCTGCCGTTCGCGGTGCCGGATGCCGCGGCCGCGGTACGTCTCGCCGCGGTGCTGGAGGACAGGGTCGCCGGCGTCTACTCCGATCTCGTCCGCGCCGCGGAAGGGCCGCTGCGCCGGCAGGCGGCGGAGGCCCTGAGCGAGGCGGCGGTGCGGGCGGTGCGGTGGCGCGGCACCGGCGTAGCCTTTCCTGGGCTTGCCGAGCGGGCCGCAGGGCAGTGAAAGGGAACGACGCACGCATGGGTTTTGAACCGCCCCAGCGTCTGGTGCGGGCGCTCGGCGACAACGACTGGCTCGGACGGCTGCCGAAGCTCTTCGAGGAGACGGTCGCCCGGCACGGTCTGGAGATCGAGCGGGTGATGGCGCCGGGCGGCCGGAGCAGCCTGGTCGTCCTCGTACGGCGGCAGGACGGTACGCAGGCCGCGCTGAAGATCGTCCCGCCGTTCGCGGCGCCGGAACTGGAGCGGGCCGCGCTCGCGCACTGGGACGGATTCGGCGCGGTGCGGCTCCTGGGCGGCTCCGAGGAGGCGCTGCTGCTGGAGCGCCTGCACCCCGAGATGTCGGTGCGCTCGCTGCCGGACGCGAAGGCGCTGCTGGAGGCGGCGGGCACCTTGCGACGACTGTGGGTGGAACCGCCGGCCGGGCACGCCTTCGAGACGGTGGCCGAGCGCACGGGCCGTCAGGCGGCGGCGCTGTCGGGCCGCGCGGACGTGGCGCCTGCGGCACTGGTGGCGGCGGCGCTGTCCGCGCGGGAGGAGCTGACCGCGCTGTCCCCCGAGGAACTGCTGCTCCACGGCAACTTCCGCCAGAGCAAGGTCCTCGCGGGCGACCGTACGCCGTGGCTCGCGGTCGGTCCTGAGCCGCTGGTCGGCGAGCGGGCCTACGACCTCGCACGGCTGGCCCGGGACCGGGCCGAGGACCTGATCGCCGCGTCCGCCGGCGCCTCCTCCGCCCGGCGCCGGGTGAACCGCCTCGCGGACTCCCTGGACGTCGATCGGGACCGCCTGCGCGGCTGGACGCTGTTCCGCGCGGTGGAGTCGGGCACGCGGGCGATCGCCGCGGGGCGCCGCGCGGAGGGCGAACTCTCGCTGGAGTTCGCCGGCTGGCTCTAGGTGTGTCCGGCGAATCCCGCCCGCCGCGCGGACGCCCGGCACTCCCCCGGAGCTTGCGCCCGGGAGACGGCCCCCGCCCCGGGCTCGTGCCTGGGAGGTGCTCCCACCCCGGGCGCGCGTGTCTGAGGGAGACGCCCCGGTAGCCCTCCGGGCACGGGAGACGCGCCCATGGCGCGTCGTCGGGGTCATTCCGGTACGTGCGGTACGCGGACGAGCTGCGCCGGCGTCGGCCGGGGGTACCCCCACCGCCTTTCGACGGCATGCGCCGGACGCCGTGCTCCCCGCACTGCGGGCGCACGGCACGGCGCCCTTCGCCGGACACGGCCTCGCGCGGACCCACGGGGCGCTGTCGCGGGCGCAGGGCCGTCGCACGTCGGCGGGCCGGGGAGTGGTGGATTGCACGGGCTCGTGGCGCCCGGGACCGGCCCGGGCGCCACGGCAGGAGGTCAGGACGTGAGGCGGGCCAGGGCCTCGGCGACGGTGAGTTCCTCGCGCTCGCCCGTGCGGCGGTCCTTGAGCTCGACGACGCCCTCGCCCGAGCGGCGGCCCGCGACCAGGATCTTCGGGACGCCGATCAGCTCCGCGTCGGTGAACTTCACGCCCGGGGAGACCCCGGCCCGGTCGTCCACCAGCACGCGTACGCCCGCCGCGCCCAGCTTCTCCGCGACGTCGAGCGCGAGTTCGGTCTGGAGCGCCTTGCCCGCGGCGACGACGTGGACGTCCGCCGGGGCGACCTCGCCCGGCCAGCACAGGCCCTGCTCGTCGGCGTGCTGCTCGGCCAGCGCGGCGACCGCGCGGGAGACGCCGATGCCGTATGAGCCCATGGTCACGCGGACCGGCTTGCCGTTCTGGCCCAGAACGTCGAGCTGGAAGGCGTCCGCGTACTTGCGGCCGAGCTGGAAGATGTGGCCGATCTCGATCGCGCGGTCGAGCTTGAGCCCGGTGCCGCAGGACGGGCACGGGTCGCCGTCCTCGACGACGACCACGTCGAGGTGGTCGTCGACCTCGAAGTCACGGCCGGCCACGACGTTGCGGGCGTGCGTGTCCGGCTTGTTGGCGCCGGTGATCCACGCGGTGCCCGGCGCGACGCGCGGGTCCGCGATGTAGCGGACCTTCTCCAGGCCCTGCGGGCCGACGTAGCCGCGCACCAGGTCGGGGCGGCCCACGAAGTCCTCGGCCGTGACCAGCTCGACGGTGGCCGGCGCGAGGTGGTCGGTGAGCTTGCCGAGGTCGACCTCGCGGTCACCGGGCACGCCGACCGCGACGATCTCGCCGTCGACCTTCACGAGGAGGTTCTTGAGCGTGGCGGACGCCGGCACACCCAGGTGCTCGGCGAGCGTCTCGATGGTGGGGGTGTCGGGGGTGTCCAGCTCCTCGACGGGGCCGTGCTCACCGGAGACGGGCTTCAGCGCGAAGGTGACCGCTTCCGTGTTCGCGGCGTAGTCGCAGGAGGGGCAGTAGACGAACGTGTCCTCGCCCGCCGCCGCCGGGGCCAGGAACTCCTCGGACGCAGAGCCGCCCATCGCGCCGGAGACGGCGGAGACGATGCGGTGCTCCAGGCCGAGGCGCTGGAAGATCTTGATGTAGGCCTCGCGGTGCAGCCGGTAGGACTCCGCCAGACCCTCGTCGGAGGTGTCGAAGGAGTAGGAGTCCTTCATCTGGAACTCACGGCCGCGCAGGATGCCCGAGCGCGGACGGGCCTCGTCGCGGTACTTCGTCTGGATCTGGTACAGGATGACCGGGAGGTCCTTGTACGAGGTGCACTGGTCCTTCACCAGCTGGGTGAAGATCTCCTCGTGGGTGGGACCGAGGAGGTAGTCCGCGCCCTTGCGGTCCTGGAGGCGGAACAGCTCGGCGCCGTACTCCTCCCAGCGCCCGGTCGCCTCGTACGGCTCCTTGGGCAGCAGGGCCGGCAGCAGCACCTCCTGGGCGCCGATGGCGTCCATCTCCTCACGGACGACGCGGGCGACGTTCTCCAGGACCCGCATGCCGAGCGGCAGCCAGCTCCAGATGCCCGCCGCGTTACGACGGACGTAGCCCGCGCGGACCAGCAGCTTGTGGCTGAGCGTCTCGGCGTCCGCCGGGTCGTCGCGCAGTGTCTTGACCATCAGACGGGACATGCGCTGGACCTGGGCTGCCATGGGTTAACTCCTGCGTGCAAGGAAGGGTGATGTGCAGGAGGTTAGCCGGGCGGTGCCAGCGGGCGGAAATCAGTTCCGCGTTCACGCGCCCCGCATCAGCGGCAGCGGCGCCCCCATCACCGCGTACGGCTTCGGTGCGCTGGGGAACAGGACCTGGCGGGCCAGGTCCTCGTAGCCGAGGGCCCGGTACAGTCCGCGCGCCGGGCTCTCCACGTCGATCGCGGAGAGGATGGAGCGGGGCTGGGACGCGCCGTCCGTGATGGTGGTGATCAGCGAGCGGCCGATGCCTCGCCCCTGGTACGCCGGGTGGACGTGCAGCTCGGTGATCACGAAGGAGTCGTCCAGCCAGTCGTCGCAGCCGTTGCCGCGGAGGTACGGCTCGACGACGGTGGACCACCAGTGGGTGCGGTCGTTCGGCATGCCGTAGACGAAGCCCACCAGACGGCCCTCGGGCGTCGTCGCTCCGAGGGCGTGGGCGCCGGGGCAGAGCAGATGCCGGAGCACGATATGGCGACGGATCCCGATCTCGTCCTCGGTGAGCCCGAAAGCGAGGGCCTGCACGGCGAGGGCGTCGTCCACGCGTGCGGCGAGGTTGACCGGAGCGACCTCGACATCGTGTTCCATGCGGGAACCCTACTTCGCCGTCAGCCGCTCAGAACAGCACGCTCATGAACGCACCGACCTCGCGGAATCCGACACGTCGGTACGCCGCGCGGGCCGCGGTGTTGTAGTCGTTGACATACAGGCTGACCACCGGTGCGACTTCGGCGAGGGCGTAGCGGATCACGGCCGCCATCCCGGTCTCGGAGAGGCCGCGGCCGCGGAACGCGGGGTCGACCCAGACGCCCTGGATCTGGCAGGCCAGTGGAGTGGCCGCGCCGATCTCGGCCTTGAACACGACCCGGCCGTCGTCGATGCGGGCGAAGGAGCGGCCGGCACCCACGAGTTCGGCGACGCGGGCCTGGTAGAGCAGTCCGCCGTCGCCGGCCAGCGGTGACACCCCGACCTCCTCGGTGAACATGGCCACGCAGGCGGGCATGATCACATCCATCTCGTCCTTGCGGATGCGCCGGACGTACGGGTCGGGCGCGACGTCCGGGGGCATGGACTCGGTGATCATGAGCGGCTGGCGGGTGCGGACCTCGCGGGCCGGTCCCCAGCTGGGCTCCAGCAGCTGCCACAGGGCGGCGGTGGTCTCGGCCGGTCCGACGATGGAGGAGCAGCGGCGGCCGGTCCTGCGGGCGCGTTCGGCGAAGGCGCGGACGGCCTCGGGGGTGGCGCAGATGGGGACGAGGTTGGCGCCGGAGTAGCAGAGCGAGCGGAGCATTCCGTCGCTGTACCAGCCCCACATCTCGCCGCCGAGGCGCCAGGGGTCGAGACCGGCGACCTGGACCCGGGCGGTGACGAAGGCGTTGGTGACGGGGTCGCTCTCCAGGACGGCGAGGGCGGCGCCGAGGTCGCCGGGGTCGAGGACCCGAGTGGTGGTCTGCGTCAGCACGAGAGGGCCCTCCATCACTCCTTGCGGGCAACGACAGGTGCCGCTCGGTCGGCTAGCGTCGGCACGCGCCCTGTGATGGCTGCGGCCTGCTGGTCTGTGCACTTTACCTGGAGACGCCGGACGGTACCCCCTCGTGCGGAAGGACCGGGCCCCGGCTGGGGCGGCCCGGTCCTTCGTGTCGCACGGGGTCAGCCGCTGACGGAGATCTCCGGCTCTCCGGAGGCGACGCCGTCCTTCTCCATCTGCTCGGCGATCTTCAGCGCCTCCTCGATGAGGGTCTCGACGATCTTCGACTCGGGGACGGTCTTGATGACCTCGCCCTTGACGAAGATCTGGCCCTTGCCGTTGCCGGAGGCGACGCCGAGGTCGGCCTCACGGGCCTCACCGGGTCCGTTGACGACGCAGCCCATGACGGCGACGCGCAGCGGCACCTCCATGCCGTCCAGACCCGCGGACACCTCGTCGGCCAGCTTGTAGACGTCGACCTGGGCGCGGCCGCAGGACGGGCAGGAGACGATCTCCAGACGGCGCTGGCGCAGGTTCAGCGACTCCAGGATCTGGATGCCGACCTTGACCTCCTCGGCCGGCGGCGCGGACAGCGAGACCCGGATCGTGTCGCCGATGCCCTCGCTCAGCAGCGCGCCGAAGGCGACGGCGGACTTGATGGTGCCCTGGAAGGCCGGTCCCGCCTCGGTCACACCGAGGTGCAGCGGGTAGTCGCACTGGGCGGCGAGCTGGCGGTAGGCGTTGACCATGACGACCGGGTCGTTGTGCTTGACCGAGATCTTGATGTCGCGGAAGCCGTGCTCCTCGAAGAGCGACGCCTCCCACAGCGCGGACTCGACGAGCGCCTCGGGGGTGGCCTTGCCGTACTTCTTCAGCAGCCGCGCGTCGAGCGAGCCCGCGTTCACGCCGATACGGATCGGAGTGCCGGCGTCGTTGGCCGCCTTGGCGATCTCCTTGACCTTGTCGTCGAACTGCTTGATGTTGCCGGGGTTGACGCGGACGGCGGCACAGCCCGCGTCGATGGCCGCGAACACGTACTTCGGCTGGAAGTGGATGTCGGCGATCACGGGGATCTGCGACTTCCTGGCGATGGTGGACAGCGCGTCGGCGTCGTCCTGCGTGGGGCAGGCGACCCGGACGATCTGGCAGCCGGACGCGGTGAGCTCGGCGATCTGCTGCAGCGTGGCGCCGATGTCGGAGGTCCGCGTCGTCGTCATCGACTGCACCGAGACGGGTGCGTCGCCACCGACGGCGACCGAGCCGACCTGGATCTTGCGGCTGACCCTCCGGTGGGCGAGCTTGGTCGGAACGGCCGGCATTCCGAGAGAAATCGCGGTCATCTGCTGTGCAACCCCAAGGTGTGGATCGAGGCCCCGAGAGGGCGGGCTCCAGCCTTCGAGATTACGCCACGGGCCTGGACCCCAGCACACCGCGGCGGCAAACCACCCGAAGGGACGCGGCCGGACACCTCATGGTGTCCGGCCGCGGTGAACAGCGGGCTGCTACGAGATTTTCACCGGGTTGACGATGTCGGCGACCAGCACGAGCAGTGTGAAGCAGATGAAGATCCCCGCGACCACGTAGGCCACCGGCATCAGCTTCGCGACGTCGAAGGGCCCCGGGTCGGGCCGGCGGAAGATCCGGGCGACGTTGCGTCGTACGGACTCCCACAGCGCTCCCGCGATATGACCGCCGTCGAGCGGCAGCAGCGGCAGCATGTTGAACAGGAACAGCGAGAGGTTGAAGCCGGCGAGCAGCATCAGGAACGTGGCCACGATGTTCTGCGTGGGCACGTCCAGGTTGAGCACCTCACCGCTGATGCGTGCGGCGCCGACCACTCCGACCGGGGAGTCGTCCTTGCGCTCGCCGTCGCCGAAGGCCGCGGCCCACAGGTCGGGCACCTTGGCGGGCAGCGAGATGATCGACTCCACGCCGTTCTCGAACATGTCGCCCATGCGGTCCAGGGACTGGCCGAAGGTCTGCGGCATGATCTCGGTCCTGGCGGCGAAGCCGAGATAGCCGGCCGGGACGAACTCCCCGGGGACGACCTGCCCGTCGGCGTCCTTCTTGGCCACCATGTTCTTGAGCAGGGTGGCCTGGAGGACCTTCTCCTGACCGCCGCGGTCGACCGTGATGGTGGCGGGGCCGATGTTCTCGCGGATGCGGTTGGACAGATCGCCCCAGTCCTTGACCGGGACCCCGTTGAAGGCGACGATCCGGTCGTCCTTCAGCAGGCCCGCGGCCGCGGCCGGTGACGTCGGGTCCGTCGCCTCGCAGGTGCTGCGCTCCTCGCTCTGCGGGATGACGCACTTCTGGACGCCGGCGACCTGCGTCGTCTGGGTCGCGAAGCCGAAGGACATCGAGACGCCGAGGAAGATCGCGACGGCGAGGACCAGGTTCATGAACGGGCCCGCGAACATCACGATGACGCGCTTCCACGGCTTGCGCGTGTAGAAGAGCCGGGTCTCGTCGCCGGGCTTGAGCTCCTCGAAGGCCGCCGAGCGGGCGTCCTCGATCATTCCCCGCCAGGGAGAGGTGGAGCGGGCCTCGATACGGCCGTCGGGTCCTGGCGGGAACATGCCGATCATCCGGATGTAGCCACCGGCCGGGATGGCCTTGATCCCGTACTCCGTCTCGCCCTTGTGCCGCGACCAGATCGTGGGACCGAAGCCGACCATGTACTGGGGCACGCGGATGCCGAAGAGCTTGGCCGTGGACAGATGGCCGAGCTCGTGCCAGGCGATGGAGAAGAGCAGTCCGACGGCGAAGAGCGCTATGCCGAGGACCGTCAACAGAATCGTCATGCGCGAGCCTCCGCTGTCGCCTTCGCTGCCAGTGCAGCCAGTTCCCGGGCGCGTGCGCGCGCCCAGGTCTCCGCTTCCAGGACGTCCGGGACCGTCAGCGAGGTTCCCCGTCCGGGGTTGCCGTGTTCGCCGACGACTGCCGTGACCGTATCCATGATTCCGTTGAACGGCAGCCGTCCCGCGAGGAAAGCGTCCACGCACTCCTCGTTCGCGGCATTGAACACCGCCGGGGCGGTGCCGCCCAGTTCTCCGACGTGCCGGGCGAGTCCCACGGACGGGAACGCCTCGGTGTCGAGCGGGAAGAACTCCCAGGTCGAGGCCTTCGACCAGTCGAAGGCGGGAGCCGCGTCCGGCACCCGCTGCGGCCAGCCGAGCCCGATGGCGATCGGGCCGCGCATGTCCGGCGGGGTGGCCTGGGCGAGCGTCGAACCGTCCGTGAACTCCACCATCGAGTGAACGTACGACTGGGGGTGGACGACGACCTCGATCCGGTCGAACGGGATGTCGTAGAGGAGGTGCGCCTCGATGACCTCCAGCCCCTTGTTGACCAGCGTGGCGCTGTTGACCGTGATCACCGGGCCCATGGCCCAGGTGGGGTGGGCGAGGGCGTCCTGCGGCGTGACGTCGGCGAGCTCGTCCTTCGTGCGGCCGCGGAAGGGGCCTCCGGAGGCGGTGACGACGAGCTTGCGCACGTCGGCGCGGGTGCCGGCGGCCAGGGCCTGGAACAGGGCGGCGTGCTCGGAGTCGACGGGGATGATCTGGCCGGGCTTCGCCAGCGCCGTGACCAGCGGGCCGCCGACGATCAGCGACTCCTTGTTGGCGAGCGCGAGCGTGCGGCCCGCCTCCAGTGCGGCGAGCGTCGGGGCGAGGCCGATGGAACCGGTGATGCCGTTGAGGACGGTGTGGCATGCGGAGGCGGCGAGCTGGGTCGCCGCCTCGGGCCCCGCCAGGATCTCGGGGAGCGGCTCGCCCGTTCCGTACTGCTCGCGCAGCGCTTCCCGGAGCGCGGGCACGACGTCCTCGCGGGCGACGGCGACCGTGCGCACCCGCAGTCGGTACGCCTGCTCGGCGAGCAGTCCGACCCGGCCGCCGGCGGCGGAGAGTGCGGTGACGCGGAAGCGGCCGGGGTTGCGCAGGACCAGGTCGATGGCCTGCGTGCCGATGGACCCGGTGGAGCCGAGGACGACGATGTCCCGGCGGCCTTCGGACGGATCGAAGGCGATGTGCGGGTCGGCGAGGGGGGATGGGCTGTCGCTCATGCCCCCCATTGTGGCCGCTTCGGCCGCGGGCACGGACAGGGCGTCCCCTACGCGCCGCCCGCGGGCTTCCCCGCCGAGAACTTGTCCCACTGGGCCTTGATCACTTCCTGGGGTACTCCCCCGATGTCCTTCGTGTCCGTGATCCCCGCGCGGAAGGACAGCGTGGTCGTGCCGGAGCGGACGACCGTGAGGTACTCGTACAGCTTCAGCTTGCCTTTGACGTCGAGGATGGTGAAGCGGTAAGCCTTCGCCTCGTCGCCGACGGCCGGGGCCTTGGCCGCTTCGGCCTTCAGGTACTTGGCCCGCGCGATGGCGCGGACCTCGGTGAATCCTCCGGCGCACTGCCTGCCCGCCGTGTCGAGGGCCTTCATGACCCGGGCGGCGCCGTCGTCGGCGTACGAGCGCAGCTGCACGGCGACGTTGGGGCCGAGCATCTCGTCGGGGTCGTCGACCTCGCGGTGCACCTCGGCCACGGGGTGGAACGACGTGACGTCGGAGGCGAGGCTGACGAGCGGCTGGCAGTCGGCGGGATCGGCGGTGAAGTCCTCGCCGTACGGTTCGCCGAGGCTGAACTCGGAGGCGGTGTACGGGCCGACCTGCTCGCCGTCGGTGAACGCGAGGGCGGTGAGCTGCTGCTCGGACAGCGCGCCGGTGCCGGCGCCAGCCGTGGACCGCGGGGTCGCACCGGGCTTCGCGGAGTCCTGTGCCTCGCCGCCGCAGGCGGCGGTGCCGGTGAGCACCGCGGCGACGACGGCGGTGGCCGCGGCGGCGCGAAGCGTCTGCCGTCCGCCCCGCGTGCCGTGTCCGCCCAGCCGGCCGCCCGTGTGGTTCCCCGCCCCGAACATCCTGCCCCCAGCGTCGAGTTCCGCGTGATCGTGCGTCGCCGCACGATTGTGGCTCACGGGGCGTCAGGCGTCACGGCCGGCCCGACGCGGCCGGAACCGGCCGCCGGCCCACGGGCCGTACACGCCGCCGGGACGAGTGGGGCCCGCGGTGACCGCCCCGCAGGGGACGGCCACCGCGGCACGGTCAGCGGATGGGACGGTGGACGTTCTCCGCCGCCGACGGGCCCGGAGAGGCGTCCGCGATCCAGGGGCCGTCGCCGCTGGGGTCGATGACGCCCTCCTCCAGCCAGGTGTAGGAGCCGGCGAGGACGTCCTTCACCACCGAACGGTCGAGGTCGTCGGTGTTGGTCCACAGCCGGCCGAAGAGCTCCTCGACGCGGATGCGGGACTGCCGGCAGAAGGCGTCGGCCAGCCGGTACGCCTCGCGACCGTGGTCGCCGGTCTTCCGCAGCAGCTCCGCCCGTACGCAGGCGGCGCTCATCGCGAAGAGTTCCGCACCGATGTCGACGATGCGGCCGAGGAAGCCCTGCTTGGTCTCCATCCGGCCCTGCCACCGGGACATGGCGTAGAACGTGGAGCGGGCCAGCTTGCGCGACGCGCGTTCCACGTACCGCAGATGGGTGGAGAGGTCCTCGTGGCCGCGCGGGTGGAACTCGGCGTACGAGCGCGGCAGCTGCCCGGGACCCGCGACGAGTTTGGGCAGCCAGCGGGCGTAGAACGCCGTGGCGGCCGCACCCGCCTTCGCCTTGTCGCCCAAGGACTTGTCGGGGTCGATGATGTCCCCGGCGACCGAGAGGTGCGCGTCGACGGCCTCACGTGCGATCAGCAGATGCATGATCTCGGTCGAACCCTCGAAGATGCGGTTGATGCGCAGATCGCGCAGCAACTGCTCGGCGGGGACCGCGCGTTCACCGCGGGCGGCCAGCGAGTCCGCGGTCTCGAAGCCCCGGCCGCCGCGGATCTGGACCAGTTCGTCGGCCATCAGCCAGGACATCTCGGAGCCGTACAGCTTGGCGAGGGCGGCCTCGATGCGGATGTCGTTGCGGTCCTCGTCGGCCATCTGGGACGCCAGGTCCACGACCGCTTCGAGGGCGAAGGTGGTGGCGGCGATGAAGGAGATCTTCGCGCCGACCGCCTCGTGCGTGGCGACGGGCCTGCCCCATTGCTCACGCACCGCGGACCATTCGCGGGCGATCTTCAGACACCACTTGCCGGCGCCCACGCACATCGCGGGCAGCGAGAGCCGGCCGGTGTTGAGCGTGGTCAGGGCGATCTTGAGGCCCGCGCCCTCGGGACCGATGCGGTTCGCGGCCGGGACCCGGACCTGGTGGAAGCGGGTCACGCCGTTCTCGATGCCGCGCAGGCCCATGAAGGCGTTGCGGTTCTCGACCGTGATGCCCTCGGAGCCGGCCTCGACGACGAAGGCGGTGATACCGCCCTTGTGGCCCTCGGACTTGGGGACCCGGGCCATGACGACGAGGAGGTCGGCGACGACGCCGTTGGTGGTCCACAGCTTCACGCCGTCGAGCACGTAGTCGTCGCCGTCGGGGACGGCCGAGGTGGCCAGGCGCGCCGGATCGGAGCCGACGTCCGGCTCGGTGAGCAGGAACGCCGAGATGTCGGTGCGGGCCAGCCGCGGCAGGAACGTGTCCTTCTGCTCCTGGGTGCCGAAGATCTTCAGCGGCTGCGGTACGCCGATCGACTGATGCGCGGACAGCAGCGCGCCGATCGCGGGGCTCACGGAGCCCACCAGGGCCAGGGCCTTGTTGTAGTACACCTGGGTGAGGCCGAGACCGCCGTATTTCATGTCGATCTTCATGCCGAGGGCGCCGAGCTCCTTGAGCCCGCCGATCACCTCGTCGGGGATCCTGGCCTGGCGCTCGATCAGTGCGCCGTCGATCTTCGTTTCGCAGAAGTCGCGCAGTTTGGCGAGGAACTCCTCGCCGCGCTGCACGTCCTCGGAGGACGGCAGCGGATGGGGGTGGAGCAGGTCGAGCCGGAAACGGCCGAGGAACAGTTCCTTGGCGAAGCTGGGCTTGCGCCAGCCCTGCTCGCGCGCGGCCTCGGCGACCTGACGTGCCTCACGCTCGGTGACCTTTGGTGCCCCGGTGACGTCTGGGGTCACGGTGACCTTCGGGGCGTCCTGCGGAGTGGATGGGGCGGACATGAGGGACTCACCTCGCCGCTGAATCGAGGGCGGCCGGACCGGAATTACCGTCCGGTGCTACTCGTCCGTATCTACCCGATTATCGACCGGCCCACCAGTCCTGCGGAGCAGCCGGGTGGATCCCGCCCCGCTAGCACAAAAGGACGGCCGGAGCCCCCGCACAGTGGGCTCCGGCCGTCGGTTCCGGACGTACTAGAGGGCGAGCCCCGTGAGGACCAGCACCCGCTCGTAGGTGTAGTCGTCCATCGCGAACTTCACGCCCTCGCGGCCCACGCCGGACTGCTTGGCGCCGCCGTACGGCATCTGGTCGGCGCGGTAGGACGGGACGTCGCCGATGACCACGCCACCGACCTCCAGCGCGCGGTGCGCGCGGAACGCGCTCTGCAGGTCGTGGGTGAACACGCCCGCCTGGAGGCCGTACTTGGAGGAGTTGGCCGCCGCGAAGGCCTCGGCCTCGCCGTTCACGCTCTGCACGGTGAG
This sequence comes from Streptomyces sp. NPDC091376, assembly GCF_044757085.1. Taxonomy (NCBI): domain Bacteria; kingdom Bacillati; phylum Actinomycetota; class Actinomycetes; order Kitasatosporales; family Streptomycetaceae; genus Streptomyces; species Streptomyces sp. NPDC091376. The sequence continues at coordinate 65,704 of NZ_JBIVUF010000007.1, forward strand.
CACCGGTCCGAAGACCTCCTCGCAGGCGAGGGTGGTGTCCGCCGGTACGCCGGTGAGGACGGTCGGCGCGTAGGAGGCCCCGTCGCGCTTGCCGCCGGCGAGGAGCTGGGCGCCGGCCTCGACGGCCTCGTCGACCCAGGACTCGACACGCTTGGCGGCGTCCTCGTTGACCAGCGGGCCGACGTCGGTGGCGGAGTCGGACGGGTCGCCGGTGACCTGGGCCTCGACGGCCGCGACGATCTTCGGCAGCAGTCGGTCGTAGACGGAGGCGTCGGCGATCACGCGCTGTACGGAGATGCAGGACTGGCCGCCCTGGTAGTTGGAGAAGGTGGCGATACGGGTCGCCGCCCAGTCCAGGTCCTCCTCGGAGGCGAAGTCGGCGAGGACGACGGCCGCGCCGTTGCCGCCGAGCTCCAGGGTGCAGTGCTTGCGCGGCACCGAGTCCATGATCGCGTAGCCGACCTTGTCGGAGCCGGTGAACGAGATGACCGGGAGGCGCTCGTCCTGGACGAGGGCGGGCATCTTGTCGTTCGGCACCGGCAGCACGGACCAGGAGCCGGCGGGCAGCTCGGTCTCGGCGAGCAGCTCACCGATGATCAGTCCGGACAGCGGGGTGGCGGGCGCCGGCTTGAGGATGATCGGCGCGCCGACCGCGATGGCCGGGGCGATCTTGTGGGCACACAGGTTCAGCGGGAAGTTGAACGGCGCGATACCGAGGACGACACCCTTGGGGAAGCGGCGGGTGAGGGCGAGCCGGCCCTGGCCGCCGGCGTCGGTGTCCAGGCGCTGGGCCTCGCCGCCGTTGAAGCGGCGGGCCTCCTCGGCCGCGAAGCGGAACACGGAGATGGCGCGGCCGACCTCGCCGCGGGCCCACTTGAGGGGCTTGCCGTTCTCGGCGGAGATCAGCTGGGCGATCTCCTCGGTGCGCTCGACGAGGCGCTTCGACACATGGTCGAGGGCGGCCGCGCGGACATGGGCGGGGGTCGCCGCGAACTCGTCGATGACGGCGTGCGCGGCGGCCACGGCCTCCTCGACCTGGGCATCGGTCGGGACGGCGACCGTGCCGACGAGACGGCCGTCCCAGGGGGAGGTCACGTCGAAGGTCGTCTCGCCGGTGGCCTGGCGGCCGGCGAGCCAGAAGGCGTGCGTGGAAGTCATAGGGGGTCCCGGCCCTTCCGAAGTAGTGGGTGGCTCTTCCCACACGGTAGGGCGGCCCGGCCCGATCGGGGTTTGTCCGCGTTGGAGTGGTCGGCGGGGCCACCCCTGCCGCTTTGGCGAGTGCGCAGGTCACCGCAGGTGCCGGCGGCAGGCGGGGGCGACACGCGGGCAGCTGCTCAGCGGCGGCGTTCCGTGCTGACGATCAGGAACACGCCCGCCACGACGACCGCGCCGCCGAGGGCGATGGGCCAGGTCAGTTGCTCGCCCAGGATCAGCGCGCCGAGGAGGACGGCCACGACCGGGTTGACGTACGCGTACGTGGCGACCAGCGAGAGCGGCGCCGAGTGCAGCAGCCAGGCGTACGCGGTGAACGCGATCAGCGAGCCGAAGACGACGAGATAGGCGAGGGCGGTCCAGGACCGGCCGGAGACCTCGGAGAGCACGAAGCCGTGCTGTTCGCCGCGGCCCAGGCCGACGAGCAGACAGCCGATGCCGCCCGCGACCATCTCGTACGCACTGGCCGCGAACGGGTTGGCCGGCATGGGGATCCGGGAGGACGAGAAGGACCCCACCGACCACATGACGGTCGCGGCGATCACGGTGAACACCCCCCACAGGCGGACGTCGCCGCTGAGACCCGGCACGGTCAGCACGGCGAGGCCCGCGAGCCCGAGCAGTACACCGCCGTACGCCGCGAGCCCGGGCCGCTCACCGGAGGCGCGACGCAGCACGACGACCCACGCCGGGACGACGGCGATGAGGAGCGCGGCGAGGCCGGAGGGCACGGCGGTCTCGGCGAGGACGACGAGTCCGTTGCCGCCGAGGAGGAGCAGCAGGCCGACCAGCGCGGCGGAGGCCAGCTGGGCACGGGTGGCCTTGAGCGCCGGGAGGCCCTGGCGCCAGGCGATGATCGCGGCGAGGATCAGCCCGGCGGCGATGAAGCGCGCGCCGGCCGAGAGGAACGGCGGCATGGTCTCGACGACGACCCGGATACCGAGGTACGTGGAGCCCCACACGACGTAGACGATGGCCAGCGCGCCCCACACGGCCCCCGATATCCGGCGGCCCGGCACGGTCGGTCCCGCGGGCACGGTGGACTCGACGGGCACGGTCGGGCCGGCGGGCACGGTGGAGTCGACGGGCGCGGTCGGGCCGGCGGGCGCGGTGCTCGCGCCGGAGCTGCCGGGCGCGGGCATGCCGGTATCGGCGGTGGGTTGTGTCATCGGTCCTTCTCGTCTCGTGGACGGCCCCACAGGTGTCCCCGCCCAGCTGCTGTCACGAGGCAGGACCCTAGACAGCGCAACACGTAAACGCCATGTTTTCTGCCCGAGTTCGGGCAGCCGAACGGGATTTCCTCACTCGGGGGCCGGGTCCGGGGCCGGACCCATGGTGGCGTTCTCCGTCGCCTTGAGGGCGAGCCACAGCTCCATGCGGACGTCCGGGTCGTCCAGGGAGCGGCCGAGGATCTCCTCCACGCGGCGCATGCGATAGCGCAGGGTGTGACGGTGGACGCCGAGATCGGCGGCTGCCGCGTCCCACTGTCCGTGGCGGGAGAGCCAGGCGCGCAGGGAGGCGACGAGATCGCCGCGGCCGGTCGCGTCGTGCTCGTACAGGGCGCGCAGCATGCCGTCGGCGAAGGCACGCACGGCATCGTCGGCGAGGAGCGGCAGCACGGACCCGGCCGCGAGTTCCTCGTGCTCGACGAGGGCACGGCCCCGCCGGCGGGCGACCGAGAGGGCCTGTTCCGCCTGCTTGTAGGCGCCCGCGGCCGCGATCGGTCCGGTCGGGGCGGACATGCCGACGGCGACTTGCGCCTCCTCGGCCTCGCGCTCCGTGTACGGCTCGCAGGCGAGGGCGACCGCTCCGCCGTCCGCGGCCAGGACGACGAGCCGTCCGTCGTGCTCGGAGACGGTGAGCACCGGCTCCCCCGCCCGGGACGCGGCGGACTCCAGGAACTCGGCGAACGCGTGCACGGGATGCTCGGCCGCCGGGTCGGGTTCGCCCACCGGCTCGGCGATCAGCAGCCGGAACGGTGCGTCCAGCAGGCCCGCGTACAGATCCCCGGCGACCGCCCTGGCGTGGTCGTGCTGCCCGGACAGCATCATCCGGAGCACCGCGGCGCCGAGCCGCTGTTCGGCGGCCTGCAGCGAGCGGGAGCGTTCCGTCGTCAGCGTCAGCAGCGCCACGGCGGAGTGCACGGCGTACCGTTCGGCCGTGCCGAGCGGCGCGGCGGTACCGACCGCGAGGGCGCCGCGGACCCGTCGTCCCGTACCCAGCGACTGCAGTTCGACGCGGTCGTCCGTGCCGCCGACGACGGCACTGGCGGGCGCGGGCCGCTCACGCAGCCGCTCCACGTCACCGGTGAGCCGGGCCGCGCGGCGGGTGGCCCAGTCGGGAGCGGCGGCGACGACGGCTCCGGACGCGTCGTACAGCGCGGCCCAGCCGTCCACATGGGCGGCGAGCTTGGCCAGCAGGGCGGCCGGGCCGTCGGAGAGCGCGGCGCGCGTCAGCTCCCGCTGGGCCTCGAAGCCCGCCGTGACGGCGCGGTACTGGTCGGCGGCGATGGCCGCCGAGACGGCCTTGCTGATGGCGAGGAAGGGAGTGCGGCGCGGTACTTCGAGGAGGGGGAAGTCCTCGGCCTCGGCGGCCTCCAGCAGCGCGTCGGGGATGTCCTCGTAGTTGACGCCGACGGCGAAGCCGAGCCCGACGACGCCCGCGCCCGCCAGACGCCGTACGTAGCGGCGCATCGCCTCGCGGTCGGCGGCGTCCAGCGTCATGGCGGTGACGAGGAGCAGTTCGCCGCCCTCCATGTACGGCACGGGGTCGGCCAGCTCACTGGCGTGCGCCCAGCGCACGGGGGTCCCCAGCCGGTCCTCCCCCGCGCGCACGGTCAGCTTGAGCGCGGAGTGCTGGACGAGGGAGGCGAGGGTGACCGGCATGGGACCGCGGACTTTCGGCAGAGGGACGGGAGGGGTGGGCGTGCGCTGCTGGGCCTTTTCGCCGTCCCGTATGAACGGCGTACCTCGATTCTGCCACTGCGTACGGTTGCCCGGGTCAGGTCCGCAGATCCACCAGCAGCGGCGGTGCGTGGTCCCCGCGTACCGAGGCGAGGGACAGTACGGCGTGCCCGGCGGGCACGGAGTGCGCCAGCTCGGACGCCGACCAGCGCTCCCGCTCGACCTCGCGGACCGTCACCGCCTCGGCGGTGGCGGCCTTGCCGGTCACCAGCCGTCGCATGAAGTGGAGCGCCTTGGTCAGGGGCTCGTCGGAGATGATCTGCCGGTTGGTGACGTCCCTGGTCTGCACCCACTCGGTGCCCCAGGTCTCGGCGAACCGTCCGCCGTCCCAGGGCGCGAGCCCCGCGAACGCCATCCGGCAGCCGACCGCGCCCAGCAGCGGCCCGCGCAGCGGCTCGGGCACGTCCTCCAGGGTGCGCAGCGCGAGGACGACACCGGCGTGCGCGGAACGCAGTCGCTGCACGGCCCTGACCGAGTCGGCGGTGACCGTGGACGTGGCGTCGTCGAGGACCAGGCAGGCGAACAGCGAACGGTCGGTACGGGCGAGCGCGGCCTCGGTGAACTGGGCGAGGAGGAGCCGGGCGATGATGCGGGAGGCCTCCGAATGGCCCCGTTCGGGAAGATCGACGCGGACCCGCAGCGGGTGCTCGATGGCCCGCAGCGAGAACTGCCGGCCCTCGCCGTCGGTGCGGAAGAACTGCGCGAAGGCGGGCCGGTCGAGGAACGCGATCCGCTCGGCGAGCAGCACACCGACGTCGTCGGCGCGCTCCGACTGCCGTACGCGCGCGTCGAGTTCGCGGAGCTGTGACGCCTCGCCCCCGGCCTCCAGGACGGTACGCAGCTCCCCCAGCGCCGCGGGCACGCCACAGACGAGGTCGCGCAGCTCCGGTACGGCAGGGAAGTGACCGTGGACGCTTCGGTAGGGCCCGATGAGCTGCGCGAGCGCGGTGGCGGCCCGGCGGCTGTCGGTCGCCAGATCGCCGACGAGCGCCTCGGCGAGGACGCGGGCGGCCTCGTCGGGGTCGTCGCTGCCGCCGTACAGATCGAGGTCGTGGGTCGACTCCGGCCGGCCGGGGGCGATGACCAGGTCGAACGCGCCGTCGGGAGCGAGGGCCGTGCCGTGCGCGGTGACGGCGACGACGGCGGCCCGGTTCGCGAGCGCCTGCAGGCACATCGCCTCCACGACGGGCCGTACGAGCCGCACGGTCTTCCCCGACCCGGAGGGGCCGACGGCGAGCAGCGAGGTGCCGAGGAGCGCGGGTTCCAGGGCGACGCCGGTGGTGCGGCGGGCGTAGGGGTTGCGGGGGTGGTCGGCCGCGGCGCCGATCCTGACCTGCCCGGTGACCAGGTCGTGCACGGCGGTACGCACCGGCAGGTCCCGCTTCCCGGAGGGGTGCCCGCACGCGGCGGCCCCGTCGGCCCGTACCGCATCGGTGAACGCGGGCAGCCGCTCCGGCCGCGTCCGCACCCCCTGCCAGGCCCGCCGGATCCGCGCGTAGTCGACGTCCCCGAGCGTGCCCTTCCGCGTCGCGTCGGCGAGCGTACGGGCCGCCTCGTCCAGCCCCGCGACCCGCAGCTCGGTCCACTCGGCGGGGTCGGTCCGGGGTTCCTGCGACTCCTGGGCGGTGGGCTCGGCCGACCTGCGCCGGGCGAACACCGGCCAGGTGCCCGCCCTGCCGAGGACCGCGACGACCGCGGCCGCCAGAAGGACGTAGTAGACGTTCGAGAACAGCGCGAGCCACCAGACGGTGCGAGGGATCTCCCGCCACACGCCGGGGAGCAGCACGAACAGGGGCCACAGCGGCACGCCGTAGCGGTGCCAGACCTCGCTCCAGTTGCCGACCCGGCCCATACCGACGGCCAGCAGGCCCAGCACGAGGCCGTAGTAGAGGTAGGCCACCGTGACGAAGAGCCCGTAGTGGGAGTCCGCGGGGTTCGCCCAGTCGTCGGGCACCAGCACCCGCATGGGCAGCAACCACCACTTGTCGACGAAGATCCACCACCCCTCGAGGTACCGGTGCCACAGCAGGGACCAGAGGAGCCAGCCGCACAGGAAGGCGATGGCGGCGCCGCTGAAGAGCTGGCGGGCGGGCACCGCGTCGGGTTCCTCGCTGGGCCGCGCCCGGTGCCCCAGGCGCCAGACGCCCGGTTCGGCCTCGGGGCGCGGGATGCGCAGCCAGTCGGCGACGGAGGCGCCGGTGGTGGGTGCCGGGGCGTGTGCGGGGGCCGGGGGGACGGCGGGTGGCACCGGGGGTGGGCCCGCCGGGCGGGGGACGGGGTGGGCGCCGCCCGTTCGCGGGCCGCGTGCGTCGTACGTGCCTTCGGTCTCCATCAACCCCTGCCCCTTGACCAGCCAGGACCGCGCGTCCGTGCAACCGTCAATCTAGTGGCAGGCAGCGGGGAGTTCAGCGTTCCCGCGTCGCGAGTACGCCATCGCGAGCCGGTCACCGGTGTCCGCCGCGACGGCGGGACCGGACGCCACGCCCCGCCGCCTGCCTGCGGGGCCCGCACCCGCTCTATGTCCGAGACGGACAACGACACGCTCCCACCACTACCGAACGGAGCATGCCGGACCCCCCGACCCGGACCTAGCCTGCGAAGAAAGCAGAAGTGCGTCCGAAAGTCCGCAAGACACCCCCAGGAGCCCTCATGAGCGCCATTCCGCAGGAGCGCCGCGTCGTCACCGCCATCCCCGGCCCCAAGTCGCAGGAGCTGCAGGCCCGCCGCCTGAACGCGGTCGCGGGCGGCGTGGGCTCCGTCCTGCCGGTCTTCACCGCACGAGCCGGTGGCGGCATCGTGGAGGACATCGACGGCAACCGGCTGATCGACTTCGGTTCCGGTATCGCCGTGACCTCCGTGGGTGCCTCCGCCGAGGCCGTCGTACGCCGCGCCTCCGCGCAGCTGGAGAACTTCACCCACACCTGCTTCATGGTCACGCCGTACGAGGGCTACGTGGAGGTCTGTGAGGCGCTCGCCGAGCTGACCCCGGGCGACCACGCCAAGAAGTCGGCGCTGTTCAACTCCGGCGCCGAGGCCGTCGAGAACGCCGTCAAGATCGCCCGTGCGTACACCAAGCGCCAGGCCGTCGTCGTCTTCGACCACGGCTACCACGGCCGCACCAACCTCACCATGGCCCTGACCGCCAAGAACATGCCGTACAAGCACGGCTTCGGTCCGTTCGCCCCCGAGGTCTACCGCGTCCCGGTCGCCTACGGCTACCGCTGGCCGACCGGCCCGGAGAACTGCGGCCCCGAGGCCGCCGCCCAGGCCATCGACCAGATCACCAAGCAGATCGGCCCGGAGAACGTCGCCGCGATCATCATCGAGCCGGTCCTCGGCGAGGGCGGCTTCATCGAGCCGGCCAAGGGCTTCCTCCCGGCGATCGTGAAGTTCGCCAACGACAACGGCATCGTCTTCGTCGCGGACGAGATCCAGTCCGGCTTCTGCCGCACCGGCCAGTGGTTCGCCTGTGAGGACGAGGGCATCGTCCCGGACCTGATCACCACGGCCAAGGGCATCGCCGGCGGTCTGCCGCTCGCCGCCGTCACCGGCCGCGCCGAGATCATGGACGCCCCGCACGCGGGCGGCCTGGGCGGCACCTACGGCGGCAACCCCGTGGCGTGCGCCGGCGCGCTCGGCGCCATCGAGACGATGCGCGAGCAGGACCTCAACGGCAAGGCCAAGCGCATCGAGGAGGTCATGAAGGGCCGTCTGACCGCGATGGCGGAGAAGTTCGACATCATCGGCGACATCCGCGGCCGCGGCGCCATGATCGCGATCGAGCTGGTCAAGGACCGCGCCACCAAGGAGCCGAACGCGGAGGCCGCCGGCGCGCTCGCCAAGGCGTGCCACGCCGAGGGCGTCCTCGTCCTCACCTGCGGCACGTACGGCAATGTGCTCCGTTTCCTGCCTCCGCTGGTGATCGGCGAGGACCTGCTCAACGAGGGCCTGGACGTCATCGAGACGGCGCTCGCGAGCGTGTGACCCCGGCGCGCGGTGGGTAACCGCCCGTAATCGCGCGCTCTCTGTGAAGAACGTGTGGGGGGCCAATGGCGGGATGGCATTCCGGCTGTCGGTCCCCCCACCTGCTGTCGTACGGTTTCCGCAGATGAGAGAAACACCCCGCTCGCAGGAGACTGCGGGCGACTCCAGGACGTGGCCTCCCCAGCTCCGCCCTGGTCGTGCCCTCGCGCACACCACCGGGGCCTCCGGCTCCGGAACTCCTCACCGATCGGATGGCCGCCCGCCCCAAACCCCCCGGGGCGCGCGGCAAACCGGTCCTGGCGGCCGCTCCGGAACCACCCCCCCTGTTCCGGGGCGGCCGACTCCTTTCCTTCTCGCGGCTTTCTCCGCGGCACTGTGCGCCGTCCTCTTCGCGGTGATCACCTGGCAGGTCGTGGACCACGGACCGCTGCGCGCGCTCGACGAGCGCGGCGGTCGCGCGGTCGTGGGCGAGGGGCCGACGGGGCTCACCGAGTTCCTCGCCGACCTCGGCAACATGCAGGTCGCCCTTCCGGTGCTCGGCGCGGCCGTCGCGTGCGCGCTGTACCGGCGCCGCCGCACCCAGGCCCTGGCCGCCGTTCTCGCCATCGCCCTCGTCCCCGCGATGGTCGCCCCCTTGAAGGCGCTGACGGACCGACCGGGTCCCCTGACGGCCGAGACCGGCTACTACCCGTCGGGACACGCGGCGACCGCGATGGTCGCCTACGTCGGGGCGGCGCTGCTGATCGGCAGGTGGCTGATGCCCGTCGCCGCCCTCCTGACGGCGGCGACGGGCATCGGCCTCGTGCTGCGCGGCTACCACTGGCCGCTGGACGTCCTGGGCAGCTGGTGCCTGTGCGCCGTTCTGCTGGTGCTGGTCACCATGTGTACGCGTCGAAGTTCCGGGAGAACTCCCAGCCGCCGAACCGGTCCCAGTTGATCGACCAGGTCATCAGTCCGCGCAGCGCGGGCCAGGTGCCGTGGGTCTGGTACGAGCCGCAGTTGGCCTTCCTAGTCAGGCAGTCCAGCGCCTTGTCGACCTCGGCGGGCGGTGTGTGGCCGTTGCCTGCGGTGGTCGTGGCCGGCAGGCCGATGGCCACCTGATCGGGGCGCAGGGCGGGGAAGATCCGGTCGGGGTTGCCCGCGACGGGGAAGCCCGTGAGCAGCATGTCGGTCATGGAGATGTGGAAGTCCGCGTTCCCCATGGTGTGGTACTGGTTGTCGAGGCCCATGATCGGTCCCGAGTTGTAGTGCTGGACGTGGAGCAGGGTGAGGTCGTCGCGCAGGGCGTGGATGACCGGGAGGTAGGCGCCGGCCCGCGGGTCCTGACCACCGAACGGGCCCGAGCCGTAGAACTGGTAGCCGAGCTGCACGAAGAAGGTCTCGGGAGCCATCGTCAGCACGAAGTCGCTGCCGTACCTGGCCTTGAGCGACTTGATCGCCGAGATCAGATTGACGATCACCGGCGAGGTCGGGCTGCGGAAGTCGGTGTCGCCGGTGTTGAGCGACAGCGAGTGGCCCTCGAAGTCGATGTCGAGGCCGTCGAGCCCGTACTCGTCGATGATCCTCGACACCGACGAGACGAAGGTGTCCCGGGCGGCCGTGGTCGAGAGCTGCACCTGGCCGTTCTGGCCGCCGATGGAGATCAGGACCTTCTTGCCCGCGGCCTGCTTGGCCTTGATGGCGGCCTTGAAGTCGGCGGCGGACTCGACGTTCGGGCACTCGCTCGCCGGGCAGAGGCTGAAGCGGATGTCGCCGGAGGTCACCGAGGTCGGCTCGCCGAAGGCGAGGTTGATGACGTCCCAGGAGTCGGGGACGTCGGCCATGCGGGTGTAGCCGGAGCCGTTGGCGAAGCTCGCGTGCAGGTAGCCGACGAGGGCGTGGGCGGGCAGGCCGGGACCGGGGCCGCCTCCGCTCGTCGTGGTGGCCGTGACGGCGGACGACTTCGGGGACTCCCCCGCGCTGTTGGTCGCGGTGACCTGGAAGCTGTGGGAGGTGGCCGCGGCGAGTCCGGTCACGGTGGCCGAAGTCCCGCTGACCGAGAGGATTTTGGTGCCGCCCCGGTAGACGTTGTAGCCCGTCGCCCCGGACACGGACGACCAGGACAGCGGCACGGTGGAGGACGTCGGCGTGCCCGCGGTCAGACCACCGGGTGCGGCGGGTATCTGGACCGGGGCGCCGCCCGGGCCGAACAGGGAGAGATCGTCGGCCTGGTAGGCGCCGGTGCCGTACCAGCCATGGGTGTAGATCGTCACGGAGGTGGTGGCGGCGCCGGTACGGAACGTCGTCGTCAGCTTCTGCCAGTCCGGCGCCGACTGCGTCCAGGTGGAGACGTCGGTCGTGCCGGTGCCGGAGGCGCCGAGGTAGGCGTAGGCGCCGCGCACCCAACCGCTGAGCGTGTACGCGGAGTCGGGCTGTACCGCGATCGTCTGCGAGCACCTGGCGTTGTCGCTGCCGGCCGGGGTCGCCTGCAGCGCCTTGCTGCCGCCGTGCACCGGCGAGGAGACGGCGGCGCCGCTGCCCGCCGTACAACTCCAGCCGTCCAGGCCGGATTCGAAGCCGCCGTTGCGCGCGAGCTCGGCGTCGGCGGCCTGCGCACTCTGGGCCGAGGCGACGAGCCCGCCCGCGGCGAGCGCGGCCGCCACGACGACGGCGAGGGGTCTGGTGCGGTCCACAACTGCCTCCGGGGTGGGGGTGTTCCGAGTGGAGCGCGCACAACATGGTCCAGACCAATCCGGTTGTCAAGACCTGTGGCAGCCCCGGCCGTCTCACCGGCCCCCCTGGTCCTCGCCCCCGGCCGTCTCACCGGCCCCCCTGGTCCTCGCCCCCGGCCGTCTCACCGGCCCCCCTGGTCCTCGCCCCCGGCCATCGAAGCCACCGCCTCGTGCATGGACAGCTCCAGCAGCGAGGGGTCGGTGAGCGTGCCCGCGCCGTCCGGCAGGATCAGCCAGCGCACACCTCCGGTGGAACGGCCCGGGTACGGCACGACGATCCAGGTGCCGGCACCCACGCCCCGCATGTCCGTCCCCACCCAGCGCTCCGACGTCCCCGGCGGCACGAAGAAGCCCACCCGGGCGTTCCCGAGGTCGGCGAGCACCGGACCCGGCCGGTCGACGAGCCGGGTCAGTACGTCCAGCGTCGGGCAGCCGATGTCGCCCGGCAGCACGATCACGTCCCAGAGCCTGCCGGCCGGAAGCAGCGTGAACTCCCGGGGGTTGCGCTCCCACTCCCTGCGGCAGGCGCCGGGGTCCGGCGCCGCCGCCACCAGCCATTCCACCGCGGTCCTGGCTTCCGGGCCCCCTGAGCCGGTCATCTCCAACAGCCTCCGTTCCGTGCGGTGTCGTGTACGCGGGCGCGACGTACACAGGAGGAGAGCGAGGCCGGGCCGCACTATGACGCGGGTTCCGGGTGCCGGTTGGAGGAAGAGGTGCGCAAGGCCGGAGAGGACCGGCGGACGAACGCCGCGGACGAACGCCGAACGGCGGCCGCACGCCCCTGGCGCACGGCCGCCGAGCAGGCGGAGCGGGACTCAGCTGTCGAAGCCGAGTCCGAGACGGTCCATCGCCTTCAGCCACAGGTTGCGCCGGCCGCCCTGGGCGTCGGCCCGGGCCAGCGACCACTTGGTGATGCCGATCCCGGCCCATGCCACCGGTTCCGGCGGGAACGGCAGCGGCTTCTTGCGGACCATCTCCAGTTCGGTGCGTTCGGTCCGCTCACCGGCGAGCAGATCGAGCATGACCTCCGCGCCGAAGCGCGTCGCGCCGACACCGAGTCCGGTGTACCCGGCGGCATACGCGACCTTCCCGCCGTGCGCCGTGCCGAAGAAGGCGGAGAAGCGCGAGCAGGTGTCGATCGCGCCGCCCCATGCGTGGCTGAAGCACAGGCCCTCCAGCTGTGGGAAGCACGCGAAGAACTGGCCCGCCAGCTTCAGATAGGTCTCCGGGCGGTGGTCCATCTCGGCGGTGACCTTCCCGCCGAACGGATAGATCGCGTCGTAGCCGCCCCACAGGATGCGGTGGTCGGCGGTGATCCGGAAGTAGTGGAACTGGTTGGCGCTGTCGCCGAGCCCCTGGCGGTTGCGCCAGCCGATGGACTCCAGCTGCGCGGGCGACAGCGGCTCGGTCATCAGCGCGTAGTCGTACACCGGGACCGTGTACGGACGCACCCGCTTGACCAGCGACGGGAAGACGTTCGTACCGAGCGCCACACGGCGGGCGTGGACCCGGCCGTAGGCGGTGCGCACGGCCGCCCCGGCGCCGGACGAGGCCAGTTCGAGCGCGCGGGTGTTCTCGTAGATCCGTACACCGAGGTCGACACAGGCCTGCTTGAGGCCCCAGGCCAGCTTGGCCGGATGCAGCATGGCGACGCCGTCGCGGTCCCACAGCCCGCCGAGGAAGGTCGGCGAGTCGACCTGCGCCCGGACCGCGTCCCCGTCGAGCAGCTCCATGCCTTCGGTGAAGCCGAGGCGGCCGGCCTCCTCGTACATCTCATGGAGTTCTTCGAGCTGATGGGGCTCGGTGGCCACGTCGATCTCACCGGTGCGCTCGAAGTCGCAGTCGATTCCGTACGCGGCGACGGCGGCCTCGATGGCGTCGAGGTTGCGCGCGCCGAGCTCCTCCAGCCTGGCCATGTCGTCGGGCCAGCGGGCGAGGCCGTTGCCGAGTCCATGGGTGAGCGACGCGGCGCAGAAGCCGCCGTTTCGGCCCGAGGCGGCCCAGCCCACCTCGCGGCCCTCGATCAGTACGACATCCCGCTGGGGGTCGCGCTCCTTGGCGAGGAGCGCGGTCCACAGTCCGCTGTATCCACCGCCGACGACGAGCAGATCGGTCTTCTCGTCTCCGGTGAGGGCGGGCAGCGCGGCGGGCTTGCCGGGGTCTTCCAGCCAGAAGGCGACGGGCTGGGCGTCGGAGAGTGATGAGGCAAAGGTCATGGCTGCTGGGGCCATGGTTTCCACTCCTTCAGGGCCTACTTGGCTGCTGCGGTCTTCTTCCGCCGGTTGCTGATGACCTGACCGGCGACGACGACGATGACGGCGATGGCGAACATGGCCGTACCGATGACGTTGATCTGGACGGGCGTGCCGCGCTGGGCCGAGCCCCACACGAACATGGGGAAGGTGACGGTGCTCCCCGAGTTGAAGTTGGTGATGATGAAGTCGTCGAAGGAGAGCGCGAAGGCGAGCATCGCGCCCGCGGCGATACCGGGCGCCGCGATCGGCAGCGTGACCCGCAGGAAGGTCTGCACCGGCCCCGCGTAGAGGTCCTTCGCCGCCTCTTCCAGTCTCGGGTCCATCGACAGCACGCGCGCCTTGACCGCCACCACGACGAAACTGAGGCAGAACATGGTGTGGGCGATGAGGATGGTCGTCGCGCCCAGCTCCGCACCGAGGTTGAGGAAGAGCGTCAGCAGCGAGGCGGCCATGACGACCTCGGGCATCGCCATCGGCAGGAAGATCAGCGAGTTGATCGCGCCACGCGCCCGGAAGCGGTAGCGGACCAGCGCGAAGGCGATCATCGAGCCGAGGACGGTGGCGCCGACCGTCGCCCACAACGCGATCCAGAGGGACAGGCTGAGCGAGTCGCACATGTCGGCGACACCGCACGGGTCCTTCCAGGCGTCGAGGGAGAACTCCCGCCAGGAGTAGTTGAAGCGTCCGGCCGGCTTGTTGAAGGAGAACACCATCACGATGATGTTCGGCAGGATCAGGTACGCGAGCGTGAGCAGACCCGCGATCACCACGAGGTTGCGGCGTATCCAGCGCATCAGACGAGATCCTCCGTCCCGGCCCGGCGGATGTAGACCGACACCATGATCAGCACGACCGCCATGAGAATGAACGACAGCGCGGCCGCGGTCGGGTAGTCGAGCACCCGCAGGAACTGCGACTGGATGACGTTGCCGACCATCCGGGTGTCCGTGGAGCCGAGCAGTTCGGCGTTGACGTAGTCGCCGCTGGCCGGGATGAAGGTCAGCAGCGTTCCGGACACGACGCCCGGCATCGACAGCGGGAACGTCACCCTGCGGAAGACGGTCGACGGCTTCGCGTACAGATCACCGGCCGCCTCGTGGAGCCGGGGATCGATCCGCTCGAGCGAGGTGTAGAGCGGAAGGATCATGAACGGCAGGAAGTTGTACGTCAGACCGGTCACGACCGCGAGCGGGGTGGCCAGCACCCGGTTGCCCTCGGTCATCCCGAGCCAGCTGGTGACGTCGAGGAAGCCGACGGTGTTCAGGACGTCCACCACCGGTCCGCCGTCCGCGAGGATCGTCTTCCAGGCGAGCGTGCGGATGAGGAAGCTGGTGAAGAAGGGCGCGATGACCAGCACCAGCAGGAGATTGCGCCAGCGGCCCGCCCTGAACGCGATGAGGTACGCGAGTGGGTAGCCGAGCAGCAGACACAGGACGGTGGCCGTGCCGGCGTACAGCACGGACCGCAGGAACTGCGGGTAGTACTCGCTCAGCGCGTCCCAGTAGGTCTGGAAGTGCCAGGTGACCTGGAAGCCCTGCTCGAGCGAGCCGGTCTGCACGGACGTCGAGGCCTGGTAGACCAGCGGCAGCGCGAAGAAGACCAGCAGCCACAGGATGCCCGGCAGCAGCAGCCAGTACGGCACCAGCTTGCGGCGCACCGGCTGCTTGCGCAGCTGGGGCACGGGGCCGGCCGGCGCGGGCGAGGCGGGAGGTGCCTCGGTGACGGTCATGCGCTCTCCTCCACCGTCTCCACACCGGCATCGATGTCCTGAGCCGCGTCGAGGCCGAACGTGTGCTCCGGGTTCCAGTGCAGGACGACCTCGGCGCCGGGCACGAAGCGGCCGTCGCGCTCGATGTTCTGGACGTACACCTCCAGCTCCGGGCAGACGGGGCTGTCGATGACGAACTGGGTGGAGACGCCGATGAAGCTGGAGTCGGCGATCTTTCCCGTGAACCGGTTGCGGCCCGCGGCTATGTCACCGGCGTCGTCGGCGTGCGCCAGCGAGATCTTCTCCGGGCGGACGCCGACGAGCAGCTTGCCGCCGGTGCGGGGCTGTGTGGCACAGCGTCCGGCGGGCAGCCGCAGTTTGGCGTCGGCGGCCGTGACGACGACCTCTGTGGCGGTGGCCTCGGCGACCTCGGCCTCGATGAGGTTCGACGTACCGAGGAAGTTGGCGACGAACGTCGTCTGCGGGTTCTCGTAGAGCTCGGCGGGTGCGCCCAGTTGCTCGACGCGGCCGCCGTTCATCACCGCGACCGTGTCGGCCATCGTCATGGCCTCCTCCTGGTCGTGGGTGACATGGATGAAGGTGATGCCGACCTCGGTCTGGATCCGCTTCAGCTCCAGCTGCATCTGGCGGCGCAGCTTGAGGTCGAGGGCACCGAGCGGCTCGTCGAGCAGCAGAACCTGCGGGTGGTTGATGAGCGCGCGGGCGACGGCGACGCGCTGCTGCTGGCCGCCGGAGAGCTGGTGCGGCTTGCGCTGGGCGAAGTCGCCGAGCTGGACGAGGTCGAGCATCTCGCCGACCTGCTTCTTCACGGACTTCACTCCGCGGCGGCGCAGGCCGAAGGCGACGTTCTCGTAGATGGTGAGGTGCGGGAAGAGCGCGTAGCTCTGGAAGACGGTGTTGACCGGGCGCTTGTACGGCGGCAGGTCGGTGACGTCCTTGTCGCCGAGGAAGACGGTGCCGGTGGTGGGGTCCTCCAGTCCGGCGATCATCCGCAGTGTGGTGGTCTTGCCGCAGCCGGAGGCGCCGAGGAGGGCGAAGAAGGAGCCCTCGGGCACGGTCAGGTCCAGCGGGTGCACCGCGGTGAACGAGCTGTACGTCTTGCTGATCCCGGAGAGGCGGACGTCGCCGCCCGCTGTCTTGTCAGTCATGGGTCGCGGTCCCAGGGTCTAGGGGGAGCAGGGGAGCAGGAAGGATCAGGCGCCGATGAGCTTGGCGAACTTCTCTTCGTACGCCGTCTCTTCCTCGCTGCTGAGCGAGCGGAAGGCATGGGACTTCGCGGCCATGGCCTTGTCCGGGAGGATCAGCGTGTTCTTGGCGAGCGCCGGGTCGATCTTCGCGAGTTCGGGGCCGACGCCCTCGACCGGGCAGACGTAGTTGATGTACGCGGCGAGCTGGGCCGCGACCGGGAGCTCGTAGTAGTAGTCGATGAGCTTCTCGGCGTTGGTCTTGTGCCTGGCCTTCGCCGGGACCAGCAGGTTGTCGCTGGAGGTCATGTAGCCGGCGTCGGGGACGACGAACTGGATGTCGGGGTTGTCGACGCGCAGCTGCACGAGGTCACCGGCCCAGGCCAGACAGGCCGCGATATCGCCCTTGTCCAGGTCCGAGGTGTAGTCGTTGCCGGTGAAACGGCGGATCTGCTTGGTGTCGACGGCATTCTGGACCTTGGCGACGGCCGCGTTGAAGTCGTCGTCGGTGACCTTGGCCGGGTCCTTGCCCATGTCGATCAGGGTCATGCCGATGGTGTCGCGCATCTCGGACAGACAGGCGACCCGGCCCTTGAGCGCGGGGTCCTCCAGCAGTTGGGAGACGCTCTCGATCTTCCGGCCGCCGGTCGCCTTGGAGTTGTAGGCGATGACGGTGGAGATACCCGTCCAGGGGTACGAGTGCGCACGGCCCGGGTCCCAGTCGGGGCTGCGGAACTGGGGCGAGAGATTGGCGAAGGCGTGCGGCAGGTTGGACGGGTTCAGCTTCTGCGCCCAGCCGAGCCGGATGATGCGGGCGGCGAGCCAGTCGGTGACGCATATGAGGTCGCGTCCGGTCTCCTGGCCGGCGGCGAGCTGCGGCCGGATCTTGCCGAAGAACTCGACGTTGTCGTTGATGTCCTCGGTGTACTTGACCTGGATCCCGGTGCGCTTGGTGAACGCGCCCAGCGAGGGACGGCTCTTCTCGTCCTCGCTGATGTCGATGTACTGCGTCCAGTTGGAGAAGCTGATCTGCTTCTCCTGGGCCGAGCGGTCGTCGGAGGCCGCCGCCGCTTCGCCCTCCCGCTTGGCGGGCGGGATGCCGCACGCGCCGAGCGCGGCCGCCCCGCCCACGGTGAGGGCGCCGATGCCGGTCGCCCGCAGCAGGGAGCGGCGGGAGAGGGCACCCCGGCCGTTCGTCATGCTGCGCCGCATAGCGGCCAGCTGAGCCTCCGAGAGGCGTTCGGGCTGGTACTGCTTCATGCGCTGTGTTGCCTTTCGGGATGGTCGCCGTCGGTCAGGACGTGGGCTGTCACGCGGCCTCAGCCGTGTGCCGTCACAGCCGGTCCCCGAAGATCGTGCGGTGCCAGTCCTTCCTGACCACCGCCGTGTTGTCGTACATCACATGCTTGACCTGCGTGTACTCCTCGAAGGAATAGGCCGACATGTCCTTTCCGAACCCGCTCGCCTTGTAGCCGCCGTGAGGCATCTCGCTGATGATCGGGATGTGGTCGTTGACCCACACGCAGCCCGCCTT
Organism: Streptomyces sp. NPDC091376; assembly: GCF_044757085.1. Taxonomy (NCBI): domain Bacteria; kingdom Bacillati; phylum Actinomycetota; class Actinomycetes; order Kitasatosporales; family Streptomycetaceae; genus Streptomyces; species Streptomyces sp. NPDC091376. Next base: position 83,276 of record NZ_JBIVUF010000007.1, read on the forward strand.
GATCTCACGGGTGGCGCGCCCCGCGCGGTAGACGTCCCGGCTCCAGGCGGAGGCGGCGAGACCGTACGGGGTGTCGTTGGCGAGCGCGATGCCCTCGTCGTCGGAGTCGAAGGGCACGACGACCAGGACGGGCCCGAAGATCTCGGACTGGACGACCTCGCTGTCCTGTGCGGCGCCGGCGATCAGGGTCGGCAGATAGTAGGCGCCTCGCTCCAGGGCCCCGCCGGGTGCCTTGCCGCCGGTGACGACGGTGGCGTACGAACGGGCCCGGTCGACGAAGCCGGCGACCCGGTCGCGCTGGGTGTGCGAGACCAGCGGACCGAGGTCGGTGGACGGGTCGAAGGGGTCGCCCAGCCGCACGGTCGCCATCAGGTCGGCGACCCCGGCGACGAAGGCGTCGTAGAGCGGACGCTGGACGTAGGCGCGGGTGGCGGCGGTGCAGTCCTGGCCCGTGTTGATCAGTGAGCCGGCGACCGCGCCCTGCACGGCGGCGTCGAGATCGGCGTCGTCGAAGACGACGAACGGGGCCTTGCCGCCGAGTTCGAGGTGCAGCCGCTTGACGGTGGCGGTGGCGATCTCGGCGACGCGCCTGCCGACCGGGGTCGAGCCGGTGAACGAGGTCATGGCGACGTCCGGATGCCCGACGAGGTGCTCGCCCGCGTCCTTGCCGGCGCCGGTGACGACGTTGACGACACCGGCGGGGATACCCGCCTCCGTCGCCGCCTGGGCGAACAACAGTGAGGTCAGCGGGGTGATCTCGGCGGGCTTGAGGACGATGGTGTTGCCCGCGGCGATGGCCGGGAGGACCTTCCAGGCGGCCATCTGGAGCGGATAGTTCCAGGGCGCGATGGATCCGACGACGCCGATCGGCTCCCGGCGTACGTACGAGGTGTGGTCCCCGCTGTACTCACCCGCGGACTGGCCCTGCAGATGGCGGGCGGCTCCGGCGAAGAACGCGGTGTTGTCGACAGTGCCGGGGACGTCGAACTCCCGGGTGAGCTTGATCGGCTTTCCGCACTGCAGCGACTCGGCCTGGGCGAAGTCCTCGGCCTGCTCGGCGAGTACGGACGCGAAGCGGTGCAGGGCGTCGGAGCGTTCGCCCGGTGTGGCACCCGCCCAGCCCGGGAACGCGTCGCGCGCCGCGGCGACCGCGGCGTCCACGTCGTCGGGGCCGGCCAGCTCGTACTCGAGGACCCGCTCCCCGGTGGCGGGGTCTACGATCGTGTGGTTACGTCCCGATGTGCCGGGGCGCACCTGTCCGTCGATGTACTGTGCGCCGTTCTTGAAACGGTCCTGCACCTGGAAGCGGTTGCCCATGACGCTCTCCGTTGTTCCAGATCGAAGTGAGTGCCGATCCTGACAGAGGCCAACTTCGTCAACAAGTGATTCCGTAGTTGCCTTTTGGTTACGCGACGGATTCGGTCGACCATGTGTCGGGTCGGGGCGAGCATCCCCGTACGAACTGTCAGTGGTGGCTGCCAGACTCGCGTGCATGGGGATGATCGACGCATCGGCCGAGGCTCTGATCGAGCGGGTCGAGAATGGTGAGCGGGTCAGGTATCTGCATTTCTGGGGGCACAGGCCGCGGCCCGACGGTGCCGTCGGTGCCGGCTGTCTGAGCCAGTGGTGGCCGTCGCCGTTCACGGTGGACGGAATCGAGTATGCGACGGCCGAGCACTGGATGATGGCCGGGAAGGCCCGCGTCTTCGGTGACCCGGACGCGGAGCTCAAGGCCGTGGAAGCGGCGAATCCGGCGCTCGCCAAGAAGGCCGGCCGGCTGGTGCGCGGCTTCAGCGACGAGATATGGGAGCGCGAGCGGTTCGGGATCGTCGTCGAGGGCAGTGTGCACAAGTTCTCGCAGCATGCGGATCTGCGCACGTTTCTGCTGGCCACGGGCGACCGCGTGCTGGTGGAAGCGAGCCCGATGGACCGGATCTGGGGCATCGGCCTCTCGGCCGACGACGAGCGGGCCCATGACCCGGCGCGGTGGCGCGGGCTGAATCTGCTGGGCTTCGCGCTGATGGAGGCGCGGCGGTGTCTCGGGCAGGTGAGTGCCGAGCCGTCCGGCGCCTGAGAGCGCGGCCACGGCGGGGGCCGGGCGGCGCGGGGGGGCGGGGGCCGGGCGGCGCGGGGGGCCGCCCGGATACCCGTCACGGGCTCGGCAGGATCCGCCGGGCAGGGGCTAACGCGTGGCCGTGGCCACGGTCAGCGTCGTCTCCCAGGGGTCCTCGTCCGAGCTGTCGGTGAAATCCGGGTCATGGGTGATCGCCCAGATCAGGAAGCCGAGGAACGCCGCGCTGATCACGATGCCGATGGCGCCCAGGATGATCCCGGCCAGCGCCATTCCACCGTTGTTCGCCTCACCGCGCCGGGCGCGGGCACGTCCCAGGAAACCGAAGATCAGCGCGAGGACGCCGAGGATGATCCCGAGGCCGTACATACAGAAGCCGACCACGGCGATGATGCCGAGCACCAGCGCGGTGATGCCCATGCCGTTCGCCGGGGCCTGTACCCAGCCTCCCTGACCGTAGCCGGGGTAGCCCGGGTATCCGGGGTGGCCGCCGTACGGGGCGGGGCCCTGCGCCGCGCCGGGCGCGGCGGCCGGGTAGCCGTAGGGACCGGGCACCGTCTGCGCGGGTCCGCCCGGGGCTGTCGGGGGCGGCGGCACGGCACCGGGCGCGGGTGCGGCGCCGGTGTCCGCACCGGTACCGGGCGCGGCGAAGGGGTCCCCCGCCGCCGGCATCGAGGTCACCGTCGGCTGGTCGTGGACGCCCGGCGGGCGGCCGCCGGGCGCGGCCTTGCCGAGTTCCACCTTGTCCTGCGGCGCCCGGTGCTCCGGCGGAGCCCAGGGATCCGCCGGCCCGTTCTCACCGGGCCGCTGGTCGCTCTGGTCTGACATGGGCCTCCCCCATCGTGGACTTGTCATGCTACGGGCGCCGCTCCGCGCGTCACCCGCCCCGCCTACGATGATCCCTGACCGGTACGGCTGAGCACACGGAGGACCCGATGACCGATCTGCTTCCCTTCATCGCGGGCCTGCCCAAGGCCGAGCTGCACGTCCACCACGTCGGCTCCGCCTCACCGCGCATCGTGTCCGAGCTCGCCGCACGGCACCCGGACTCCAAGGTCCCCACCGACCCGGAGGCCCTCGCCGACTACTTCACCTTCACCGACTTCGCGCACTTCATCGAGGTCTACCTCTCCGTCGTCGATCTCGTCCGTACGCCCGACGACGTCCGGCTGCTCACCTTCGAGGTCGCCCGGGACATGGCCCGGCAGAACATCCGGTACGCCGAGCTGACCGTCACCCCCTTCAGCTCGACCCGTCGCGGCATCCCCGAGCAGGGCTTCATGGAGGCGATCGAGGACGCCCGCAAGGCCGCCGAGACCGAGCTGGACGTGATCCTGCGCTGGTGCTTCGACATCCCGGGCGAGGCGGGACTCGACGCGGCCGAGGAGACGGCGCGGCTCGCCGTCGATCTGCGCCCGGAGGGCCTGGTCTCGTTCGGTCTCGGCGGGCCCGAGATCGGTGTGCCCCGGCCGCAGTTCAAGCCGTACTTCGACCGGGCCGTCGCCGCCGGTCTGCGGTCCGTGCCGCACGCCGGCGAGACCACGGGCCCGGAAACCGTCTGGGACGCGCTCAACGAGCTGCGGGCCGAGCGCATCGGCCACGGCACCAGCTCCACGAAGGACCCGAAGCTGCTGGCCCATCTCGCCGAGCACCGCATCCCGTTGGAGGTCTGCCCGACCTCCAACATCGCCACCCGCGCCGTCGCCACGCTCGACGAGCACCCCATCAAGGAGATGGTGGAGGCCGGTGTGCTGGTGACCGTCAACAGCGACGACCCGCCGATGTTCGGGACCGACCTCAACAACGAGTACGCGGTCGCCGCGCGGCTGCTGCAACTGGACGAGCGGGGCGTCGCCGCGCTCGCCAAGAACGCCGTGGAGGCGTCCTTCCTGGACGCGGCCGGAAAGGCGCGGATCGCCGCCGAGATCGACGCGTACACGGAGCGCTGGCCGGCGAACTGACGAAGCGAGGGGTGTCGCATGCGCACTGTCACCGTCGTAGGACATCGTGGCGACCCGTATGTCGCGCGGGAGAACACGCTGCCGTCGCTGCGGGCCGCGATCGAGCGGGGCGCGGACGCCGTCGAGGTGGATGTCCGCCTCACGCGCGACGGTGTGCCCGTACTGCTGCACGACGACACGCTCAAACGGCTGTGGGGGCACGATCGTCCGCTGGCCCGGCTCACCCACGGGCAGCTCACCGAGCTGACGCGCGGCGCGGTGCCGACCCTGCGCGAGGCGCTGATCTCCGTGGGCAGCCACCGGCTGATGCTCGATCTGCCCGGCGCCGACGAGGCGGCGGTCCGTGCGATCGTCGGCACCGTCCGTGAATGCGGCGCGGGCGAGCGGGTCTACTACACGGGCGGTCCGGTCGGGATGTTCGCCGTGCGCGACGCCGATCCGCACGCGGAGATCGCCCTGACCTGGTCGACGCTCGCCCCTCCCCGTCCGGTCCTGCTCGGCGCGCTGCGGCCGCGCTGGCTCAACTACCGCTTCGGGCTGGTGAGCAGGGAGCTGGCGGACCGGATTCACGGGGACGGTTATCTGCTCTCTGTCTGGACCGCCGACACTCGTGGGACGATGCGCCGGCTCGTGGGTCGCGGAGTCGACTCGATCACCACGAACCGCGTGGACGCGCTCGTCCGTGTACTGCGCGGATCCGGGACAGGGAAGGGACGCACAACGTGACACAGTCCGAGGACACCGGCCAGGACAGGATCCGTACCGACATCGCGCACAACGCCCGGGTCTGGAACTACTGGCTGGGTGGCAAGGACAACTACCTGATCGACCGGCAGGTGGGTGACCAGGTCACCGGGCTGTACCCGAGTATCGGTCAAGTGGCCCGCGCGGACCGGGCGTTCCTCGGGCGGGTCGTCTCCCGCCTCGCCGGTGAGGACGGTGTGCGCCAGTTCCTCGACATCGGTACCGGCCTGCCGACCGTCGACAACACCCACGAGGTCGCCCAGCGCATCGCCCCCGAGTCGCGGGTCGTGTACGTCGACAACGACCCGATCGTGCTGACCCACGCCCGCGCCCTGCTGACCAGCACCCCCGAGGGCCGCACCGAGTACATCGACGCGGACGCCCACCGCCCCGCGGACATCCTGCGGGCCGTCGAGCCGACGCTCGATCTGTCGCGGCCGGTCGCGGTCATGATGCTGGGGATCCTCAACTTCATCCTCGACACGGACGCGGCCACCTCGATCGTCCACCGCATCATGGACGCGGTCCCGTCCGGCAGTTATCTCGTGCTCACGCACCCCACCCTGGAGCTGGGCGGCGAGGGCAACGCGGAGGCGATGGCGTTCTGGAACGAGAACGCGACCCCGCCGATCACGGCCCGCACCCGCACCGAGTTCGCGGGCTTCCTCGCCGGGCTCGACGTGCTGGAGCCGGGCATCGTGTCCTGCGCCCGCTGGCGCGACGGGGGCGCGACGACCGTGGAGGTGGCGCAGTTCGGCGCGGTGGGCCGCAAGCGCTGACGCGGACACGGGGGCGGGGCCTCAGGCGGCGGCGGTCGGTGCCGCCGCCTGCGCCGGAGTCGCCGTTTCCGCAGCCGGTTCCCCAGCCGTTTCCTCAGCCGGTCCGGTCGTCAGCCTCTCCAGCCGCTTGGTCATGCGGTGCAGGACGAGGAGCGGGATCACTCCGAAGACCCCGAAGGACATGTCGATGACGGTCCACCAGAACGGGATCCCGCGGATCGGGCCGCAGACCAGGGCCAGCGGGATGATGCCGGCGCAGGCGATCATGCCGAACTCGATGACCCAGATGTTGCGTACGGGATCGCGGTAGGGGCCGTAGAAGCCCACGGCGATGACGAGGTGGGCGAAGGCCAGCCAGTCGGTGCCGTACAGCAGGAAGGCGTACTGCTCGTCGGCGACGTCCAGGCCGGTGCGGACCCGATCGATCCACGTCTGCAGGCCGGGGAAGGCGTCGGCGACCGGGGAGGCCCAGGACGTCAGGGCGTCCTGTGCGAGGTGCAGCTCGGTGACGAGGGGGAAGGCCGTCAGTCCGCTCAGGACGAGGCAGACGATGAAGACGGCCAACCACACGCGTATGCGGCGCAGAAGCGCTCTTCGCTCGCTCATGTCCGCAGCGTACGCCCAATCATGAACGTGTTCAAAAACGGGGAGCTCCGGTGATTCGCCTGGCCACCGCGTGAGAGGCGACGGCGGCGGCCGCGGCAGTCGCCGGCCCGGTCAGCACATCGCGGCGGCCGGGTGGGCCGCAGCACGCCCGCACGCCGCAGCCGCCCCCGCGCCCGTGCCCACAGGGTGAAGGGCACCACGAGCAGCTGCTACAGCCCGACGATCGAATTCCAGCGCTTCGCGAAGTCCCTGCGCTCATCGGCGGTGATGTCACGCGCGATCGCGAGCCGTTCGCGCATCGCGTCGTCGGGGAAGATCAGCGGATCCTCGGCGAGCGCGGCGAGTTCCTCGTCGTCCGAGTCCGCGAGGACGTCCCGCGCGGCGGGTACCGGACACACGTAGTTGACCCATGCGGCGAGCTCGGCCGCGACCTCGGGCCGGTAGTAGTGGTCGACGAGCGCCTCTGCGTTGCGCTTGTGTCCGGCGAGGTTGGGGATCATCAGCGACTCGGCCCAGAGCTCGGCACCCTCCTCGGGGACCACGAACTCGATGTCGGGATTGTCGGCCTGGAGCTGGATGACGTCGCCCGAGTAGGCCTGGCAGGCGAGCACGTCCCCGGTGGAGAGGTCCTTGATGTAGTCGTTGCCCGTGAAGCGGCGGACGTGCTTGTGCTTCACCAGCCTCTCGACCTGGTCGCACACCATGTGGAAGTCGTCCGCGGTCCAGCCGGTGATGTCGACGCCGTTGCCCTGCATGAGGAGCGCGAAGGACTCGTCCAGACCGGAGAGGAGGGTGACCTTCCCGCGCAGGTCGGCGGCCCAGAGGTCCTCGGTGCTCCTGATCTCCCTGCCCAGCTTCGCGCGGTTGTACGCGATGCCGGTGATCCCGGACTGCCAGGGCACGCTGTGCCGCCGGCCCTCGTCGAAGGCGGGGTGGCGCAGCTGCGGGTCCAGGTACTTGGCGACGTTCGGCTGCCGGTCGCGGTCCATCTCCTGGACCCAGCCGAGGCGTACGAAGCGGGCTGCCATCCAGTCGCTGACGACGATCAGGTCCCGCCCGGTCTCCTGATGGTTCATCAGGGCGGGGCTGATCTTGCCGAAGAACTCGTCGTTGTCGTTGATCTCCTCGGTGTAGCGGACGGAGATCCCGGTGCGTTCGGTGAAGGCGTCGAGCGTGGGGCGCTTGGACGCGTCCTCCTCGTCGGTGTCGACATAGAGGGGCCAGTTGGCGAAGTCGAGAGCCCTCTCCCGGCCGGACCGATCCCGCCCGGCCCGGTCGCCGGGCTCCACGTAGGCGGCGGGCACCCCGCAGCCGGCGAGCGCGAGGCCCACGGTTCCGGCTCCGGTCGCGCCGAGGGCACGCAGCAGGGAGCGGCGGGACATACCTGGCGTCAGGGAGTTCTTCGGCTTCGCTGGCACGGCGGCAGGATGCCGGTCGGCCGGTGCCGGCGGCAATGGACGGTGCGTCGAGCGGGAGCGCGCGGCACCGACACCCTGTCGATCATGGGCATCTGTCTATACTTCCTGGACTACTGTCCATGAACTGTTGGATCCATCATCGAGGGAAGGGTCTTCCGTGACCATCACCGCCCACGTCCTGGTCGCTCTGGTGGCCGCGCTGCACGTCTACTTCCTGGTGCTGGAGATGTTCCTGTGGGAGCGGCCACCGGGACGGGCACTGTCGGGCTTCGACGCGGAGACGGCTCACGCGACGGCGCCGCTGGCCGCCAACCAGGGGCTCTACAACGGCTTTCTCGCCGCCGGCCTGATCTGGGGCCTGATCGCCGCGGACCCGACGGGCCACCGGGTGCAGGTGTTCTTCCTCGTGTGCGTGGTGATCGCCGGGCTGTACGGCGGCGCCACCGCGAACCGTCGGATCTACGGGGCCCAGGCCCTGCCGGGCGCGCTGGCGCTGGCCGCGGTGCTGGTGACGGGATGAGCGGGGACCCGCGGGCCGAGCGCACCCGGGACCGCCTGCGGCGGGCCCTGCTGGAGGAGTGCGCCGAGCGGCCGCTGGCGGAGGTCAGCGTCGCGGGCCTGGTCCGCCGGGCGGGCCTGGGCCGCGCCACGTTCTATCTGCACTACCCGGACCTGGACGCGCTCGCGGTGGACGCCTGCGCCGAGATCGTCCGGGACGCGGTGGAGGCGCTGCACGCCTGGCGCGGGGTGCCCGACCCGGCCGCTCCGCCCGCCGCGCTGACGGAGTTCTTCACGGGGATCGTCGCGCACGCCGCGCTCTACCGCACGCTGCTCCGCGAGGGCGGCGGAGGGCCGCTCGGCGATCTCCTGCACCGCGAACTCCGCGCCCGCAGCCACCGTGAACGCGAACTGGCGGGCGCCCCCGCGCCGGACCTCATCGCCTCCGCGGTGGCCGCCACCTTCACGGGCGTCCTCGCGGACTGGCTGCACGACCGCGTCCCCGCGACGCCGCAGTCCATGGCGGCGCAGGTCTGGCGCCTCCTGCTGGCCCTGCACATGACGCCGCTGCCCTGACTCCGGCGCGGCCGGCGCCGGGTGACGCCCGCGCCGGACCTCATCTCCTCCGCGGTGGCCGCCACCTGAACCCCCGCACGCCCAAGTCCCCCTACATCCCGCCGGCGTCGGGGAAACGCCGGCGAAGCCGGCATGGGGGCTCGACAGCCCGGCCGCTCCGTCCGCCCGGATCCCGCCGGGCGGCTGGATCCTCCGGCTCCGTCCGCCCGTCGAGGACGGGGCACGAGCCCACGCCGGGGTCCTGGCGAACCACGTCCGGCGAAGGAGGACGGCGCCGCACAGCCCGAAGGGCGGGCCCGCAGGCCCGCCCTTCGGTTCCGCACGCCGCCGGAGGCGTTACGCGTCCAGGGACGTCATGACGTGCTTGATGCGCGTGTAGTCGTCGAAGCCGTACGCCGACAGGTCCTTGCCGTAGCCCGACTTCTTGAAGCCGCCGTGCGGCATCTCCGCCACCAGCGGGATGTGGGTGTTGATCCACACGCAACCGAAGTCCAGGGACTTCGACATGCGCATCGCCCGCGCGTGGTCCTTCGTCCACACCGACGAAGCGAGCGCGTACTCCACGCCGTTGGCGTACTCGAGCGCCTGGTCCTCGTCACGGAAGGACTGGACCGTGATGACCGGGCCGAAGACCTCGTTCTGGATGATCTCGTCGTCCTGCTTGAGGCCGGACACGACCGTCGGGGCGTAGAAGTAGCCCTTGTCGCCGACCCGGTGGCCGCCGGTCTCGACCTTCGCGTGGGCGGGCAGCCGGTCGATGAAGCCGGAGACCTGCTTCAGCTGGTTGGCGTTGTTCAGCGGACCGTAGAGCACGTCCTCGTCGTCCGGCCGGCCGGTCTTCGTGTCGGCGGCGGCCTTCGTGAGCGCGATGACGAACTCGTCGTGGATGGACTCGTGCACGAGCACCCGGGTGGCCGCCGTACAGTCCTGGCCGGCGTTGAAGAAGCCCGCGACCGAGATGTCCTCGACGGCCTTCGGGATGTCGGTGTCCTCGAACACGACGACCGGCGCCTTGCCGCCCAGCTCCAGGTGCACGCGCTTGACGTCCTTGGCGGCCGACTCGGCGACCTGCATGCCGGCCCGTACCGAACCGGTGATGGAGGCCATCGCCGGCACCGGGTGCTCGACCATCGCGCGGCCCGTGTCGCGGTCGCCGCACAGGACGTTGAAGACGCCCTTCGGCACGATCGCGCCGATGATCTCGGCCATCAGGACCGTCGAGGCCGGGGTGGTGTCCGACGGCTTCAGCACGACCGTGTTGCCCGCGGCGAGCGCCGGCGCGAACTTCCACACCGCCATCATCATCGGGTAGTTCCACGGCGCGACCTGCGCGCAGACGCCGACCGGCTCACGGCGGACGATGGAGGTCAGGCCCTCCATGTACTCGCCGGCCGAACGGCCCTCGAGCATCCGGGCCGCACCCGCGAAGAAGCGGATCTGGTCGACCATGGGCGGAAGCTCTTCGGTGCGGGTGAGCTCCAGCGGCTTGCCCGTGTTCTCCGACTCGGCCGCGATCAGCTCCTCCGCCCGCTCCTCGAAGGCGTCCGCGATCTTCAGCAGTACCTTCTGGCGCTCGGCCGGCGTGGTGTCGCGCCAGGCCGGGAAGGCCGCGGCGGCGGCGGCCATGGCGGCGTCGACGTCCGCCTGACCGGAAAGCGGCGAGGTCGCGTACACCTCTCCCGTGGCCGGATTGACCACCTCGATGGTCCGCCCGTCCGCGGCGTCCCGGAACTCTCCGTCGATGTAATTGCGCAGACGACGCAGTTCGGTGGTCACAGCCACCCCTCCTGTCAGATGTCCGATGGGTGAGACACCCCCACACTACGTCGCTCAGGCTAGCCCGACGAGCGACGCTTTCGACAGACCCAACGCCGTTCGACTTCGAAATCAGTGAGATTCGGGACCTAGAACAACGAATTTCATTGCGGACGGGTTGCGGGATCGACGACTCCGGTGCACAGTGTGCTCGTGGCCAGTCGAAGCACGGACTCCAGGACCGGGAGCGGATCGTCCCCGACGATCGATGCAGTCTCCCTGGCGATCATCGAACAGCTGCAGGAGGACGGGCGCCGTCCCTACGCCGCGATAGGCAAGGCCGTGGGCCTTTCCGAGGCGGCGGTCCGACAGCGCGTCCAGAAGCTGCTCGATCAAGGCGTGATGCAGATCGTCGCCGTCACCGACCCACTCACCGTGGGTCTGCGACGCCAGGCGATGGTCGGGATCAACGTCGAGGGCGATCTGGACCCGGTGGCCGACGCGCTGACTGCCATGTCGGAGTGCGAGTACGTCGTCATGACGGCGGGCTCGTTCGACCTGATGGTGGAGATCGTCTGCGAGGACGACGACCACCTGCTTGAAGTGATCAACCGGCGCATCCGCACCCTCCCCGGCGTGCGCTCCACCGAGAGCTTCGTCTACCTCAAGCTCAAGAAGCAGACCTACATGTGGGGAACCCGATAGCCGTGAGCAAGGACCTCTCCAAGACCGCCTACGACCACCTGTGGATGCACTTCACCCGCATGTCGTCGTACGAGAACTCACCCGTGCCCACCATCGTGCGTGGTGAGGGCACCTACATCTACGACGACAAGGGCAAGCGCTACCTCGACGGGCTCGCCGGTCTGTTCGTGGTCCAGGCGGGCCACGGCCGCAGGGAACTGGCCGAGGTGGCCGCCAAGCAGGCCCAGGAGCTCGCGTTCTTCCCCGTGTGGTCGTACGCCCACCCGATGGCCGTCGAGCTGGCCGAGCGTCTCGCGAACGAAGCCCCCGGCGACCTGAACAAGGTCTTCTTCACCACGGGTGGCGGCGAGGCGGTCGAGACGGCCTGGAAGCTGGCCAAGCAGTACTTCAAGCTGGTCGGCAAGCCGACCAAGTACAAGGTCATCTCCCGTGCCGTCGCCTACCACGGCACCCCGCAGGGCGCCCTGTCCATCACCGGCCTGCCGGGCCTGAAGGCCCCGTTCGAGCCGCTGGTGCCCGGTGCGCACAAGGTGCCCAACACCAACATCTACCGCGCCCCGCTGCACGGCGACGACCCCGAGGCCTTCGGCCGCTGGGCCGCCGACCAGATCGAGCAGCAGATCCTCTTCGAGGGCGCCGACACCGTCGCCGCGGTCTTCCTGGAGCCCGTGCAGAACGCCGGCGGCTGCTTCCCGCCGCCCCCCGGATACTTCCAGCGGGTCCGCGAGATCTGCGACCAGTACGACGTGCTGCTCGTCTCCGACGAGGTCATCTGCGCCTTCGGCCGCCTCGGCAAGACGTTCGCCTGCGACAAGTTCGGCTACGTGCCGGACATGATCACCTGCGCGAAGGGCATGACGTCGGGCTACTCACCGATCGGCGCCTGCATCGTCTCCGACCGGCTCGCCGAGCCGTTCTACAAGGGCGACAACACCTTCCTGCACGGCTACACCTTCGGCGGCCACCCGGTCTCCGCCGCCGTCGGCGTCGCCAACCTCGACCTGTTCGAGCGCGAGAAGCTCAACCAGCACGTCCTCGACAACGAGGGCGCGTTCCTCTCGACGCTGCAGAAGCTGCACGACCTGCCGATCGTCGGCGACGTCCGCGGCAACGGCTTCTTCTACGGCATCGAGCTGGTGAAGGACAAGCACACGAAGGAGTCCTTCAACGAGGAGGAGACCGAGCGCGTCCTGTACGGCTTCCTCTCCAAGGCGCTGTTCGACGCCGGTCTGTACTGCCGCGCCGACGACCGCGGTGACCCGGTCGTCCAGCTCGCCCCGCCGCTGATCTCCACCCAGGAGACGTTCGACGAGATCGAGCAGATCCTGCGCTCCGTCCTCAGCGAGGCCTGGACGAAGCTGTAGGCGCGAACGGCGGAGCGGACACCGGCGCACGCCGTCCGATCGTCGGCTTTTACGCGGCCCGGATGCACCCCTTCGAGTGAGAAGGGAAGCATCCGGGCCGCGTGCTGTCCGTACACCCGGCTCGCAGTACCTACGGTGCTGTGACCGATCGGCCTTGAGGTCGTTCGCCCGTACGGGGGAACGGAACCAACGGATCTGAACCGAGGTGTACGCCATGGTGGTCCCGCCGGACAACGATGTGCTCTGGGCGCGCTCCCTGAACCACGCCTACCGCGGCTCGCCCGCCCTCTGCGGAGTCTCCCTCGGCGTGCGCGAGGGAGAGATCCTCGCCGTGAACGGCCCCCGCGGCAGCGGGAAGACGACCCTGCTGCGCTGTCTGTCGGGCCAGCTCGTCGCACAGCAGGGCGAGGTCTGGTTCAACAGCAGCCCCGTCCACACCATGGGTCCGCTGGTCCGCGAGCGGCTGCGGCGCGACCGCTTCGGCTGGATCGGCCCGGACCCCCAACTGGTGCCCGAACTGACGGCCTGGGAGAACGCGGCCCTGCCGCTGCTGCTGCGCGGTTCCTCGCACCGCAAGGCCAGGACCGCCGCCCTGGAGTGGCTGGAGCGGCTCGACATCGGCGGCTGCGCGCGCAAGCGCCCCCGCGCGCTGCTGCAGTCGCAGCGGCAGCGGATCGCCCTCGCCCGCGCGCTCGCCATCACGCCCGCGGTGCTCTTCGCCGACGAGCCGACCGCCTCGCTCCACAGCACGGACCGCGCCCAGGTGCTGCGCACGCTCACCACCGCGGCCCGCTCGCATCGCATCACCGTCGTGCTCGCCACCCATGACGAGGAGGTCGCGACGCTCGCCGACCGCGCGGTGTCGCTGATCGACGGCCGGCGCGTGAACCCGGCGAACGGCACGGAGGCGGAAGGCCGGGCCGCGTGCTCGCTCTCCGTCTAGCCCGCGGTGCCCATCCCCTGGTCCTGCTGCGCCGGCTGATGGTCGCGGCGGCCTCCGCGGGAGTCGGCTTCCTTCTGCTGTGCACCCTGTCCTACGCGGTGGCCGGCCCGCATCCGACCGACCCGGCACTGCTGCGGCTGGCGTGGTGTCTCGCGCCGCTCGCCGCGACCGTCCAGTTCGCCGTCGCCGTGGCGCGCACGGACCCGGGCGCGAGGCCCCGGCAGGGGCTGTCCGCGGTGGGTCTGGGACCGGTGCGGCTGACCGCGCTGGCCGCCGCGTCGACGGCCGTGTCCTGCACCCTCGGCAGCATGGTGGCGCTGCTGTTCTTCCTGCATCTGCGGGGCGATCTGACCGGGATGCCGTTCGACGGGGACGCCGCCGAACTGCTCGCCGCGGGACAGCCGTTGCCCCTGGGCGCCGTGCTCCTGCTCCTCGCGCTCGTACCGGTCGTGGGAGCCGGGGCGGCGGCGCTCGCGCTGCGCCCGCGCCGTTCGGCCTGGGGCGAGGGCGTCGATGACGACGAGCCCGAACCGGCCTTCGAGGCCCCGCCCGGCGGACTTCCCTGGGGCGTCGCACTGACGGCCGTGGGAGCCGCGGTCGAGGCGTACGCGGGCCGGGGCACCGGCGGCGGAGGCGGCACACCGGCCGGCGTGCTCGCCGGCTGGACCCTCACCGCCGTGGGCCTCGCCATGGCGGGCCCCGGCATCGCCCACGTGTGCGGGCGCGTTCTGCAGTCCCTGCACCCCGGGGCCGTCCGGCTGCTCGCCGGGCGTGCCCTGATGGACGACGCGCGCCGCATCGGACGTCCGCTCGGGGTCGTCAGCGCGGTGGTGTCCGCCCTGATCGCGGCCTCCGCGCTCGCCGGGGAACGGCCCCAGCCGTTCGGCCCGCTGACCGGGCTCGGCGCGGCACTCGTCGTGGCCTGCACCGTCGCGGCGCTGCTCACCTCGGCCCTGGAGGCCAAGCACGCCCGTGCCACGACTCGGGAGGGCCTCCTCGATCTCGGCGCCCCGGCGGGCCTCCTGCGCGCGACCGTCGCGCTCCGGGCGGTGGTGCTGCTGGCGGTCTTCGCCCCGATCACCTGGGCGGTCGCGGAACTCGCCGCGCTGCCGCTGCGGCGCTGACCCGGGCACGGCGGCCCCGGGCGCGGGGCCTATCGTGAGCGCATGGTGGACGCTAAGAGGCCGCGGTTGGGGTCGTCGTTCGACGACGACCGGGAGATCGAGACGCTGGAGGAGTTCGACCAGGTCGTCACACGACGCGGCAGCCTCGCGGGACACCGTGTCCAGTCCGTCGACCTGACCGGACGCACCTTCGCACTGCTCTCGGCCGACACCACGGGCGCGATGTTCCTCGGCTGCGCCATGGAGCCCGACGCCGCGGCCAAGGTCCGCACGGACGGTGCGCTCGTCTTCCCGCCGATACCGGACCTGCCGTTCGATCCGTACCGCGGTCTGCTGTACTCCCCCGACGAGTTGTTCGACGGGCTCGCCGACGGCGGCTACGAGATCACCTGCGACGCACTCACCTACGAGTGGTTCCAGGAGACCAAGGCCGACCGGGACATCTACGCCTCGATGCTCCGGGCCCTGCACGACGACGCGGTCTCGGACGCCCTCGACGAACTGCTGAACGGCGTTCCCGTGGTCGGTGTGATGGGCGGTCACGCGATGGGCCGCGGCACGGAGGCGTACGCCGGAGCCGCCCGGCTCGGTCGCGCCCTGGCCCGTACCGGACTGACCGTCGCCACCGGTGGCGGCCCCGGCGCGATGGAGGCGGCGAACCTCGGCGCGTACGCCGCCCCGCACCCCGACCCGATGCTCGACGAGGCACTCGAACTCCTCGCCAAGGCCCCCTCGTTCACCCCGTCCGTCACGGACTGGGCGGCGGTGGCCTTCGAGGTGCGCTCCCGCTGGCCGCGGGGCGGCGACTCGATCGGCATCCCCACCTGGTTCTACGGCCACGAGCCGCCCAACCCGTTCGCCGGGCACATCGCCAAGTACTTCGCCAACGCCACCCGTGAGGACGGGCTCCTCTCCCGCTGCACCGCCGGCGTCGTCTTCCTGCCGGGCGCGGCGGGCACGGTCCAGGAGATCTTCGACAACGCGACCCCGAACTACTACGAGTCGCGTGGCGAGCCGACCCCGATGGTCCTGGTCGACCGCGCCCACTGGACGGAGAAGCTCCCGGCCTGGCCGCTCCTGCGGGCCCTGGCCGACAGCCGCTCCATGGACGCCCGCATCACTCTGGTGGATTCGGTGGACGAGGTGCCGCAGGCGCTGGCGCGGCTCACGTCGGCAGGGCAGTCCGCCTGACGGTGTCGGTCCGTCCGAAGGATCCGCCCGCAGGACCGTCGTGAGTCCGACTCAAGGACCATCCTGAAGGCCGGCTGAAGAGGAAAGGCAACTTCCGCACCGAAACCGACGTCTGGCAGTCGGAACGAACAGGACCGACCAGACGTGAACGGAGCTTTTGGTGCTCATAGGACTGCTGACCGCCGTGGCGGCATCCATCTGTTACGGCACGGGCTCCGTCCTCCAGGCCGTGGGCTCGCGCAAGTCGGCCCGCCGGGAGGCTGCCGCCGGCAGTGTCACCCAGCACGGCGGGCCGAGTCTCTCCTCGACCGCCAAGGCGGCGATGACCTGGGAGTTCATCGTCGGCACGATCCTCGACTTCGTGGGGTTCGGGCTGGGCGCGCTCGCGGCGCGGCTGCTGCCGCTCTTCCTGTCGCAGACCGTGATCAGCGCCAATCTGGTGATCACGGCGGTGCTGGCCGTCAAGCTGCTCGGGATCCGGCTCAACCGCGCGGAGTGGACGTCGATCGCCGTGGTCTGCTCCGCGCTGGTGCTGCTGGCGACCGCGGCGGGCCCGGAAGGCAGCGGCCACACGCCGATCTCCACGCACTGGTGGCTGCTGGCGGTCTCGCTGCTGCTGATGGTGGGCGGCACCGTCGTCGTACGTCTTCTGGGAGCACGGGCCGCCATCCTGGCCGGTCTGCTGTCCGGCCTCGGGTTCGGCGCACTCGGCGTCGGGGTGCGCGTGCTGAACGGCATCGACCCGTTCGACCTGGGCGCCCTGCTGTCCGACCCGGCGCTCTACGCGATCCTGGTGGCCGGGATCGGCGGAATGTATCTGCACACCATCGCCCTGCAGATCGGCTCGGTCAACGGCGCCACGGCTGCGCTGGTCGTCGGAGAGACCGTCCTGCCGGGCATGATCGGAGTGCTGTGGCTGGGCGACTCCTCACGGCCCGGGTTCGCCTGGGCGGCGATCACCGGGTTCGTGCTCGCGGTCGCGGGCGCCGTCGCGGTGGCGTGGTTCGGCGACCCGGAAGGACACGGCGGCGAGGCCGGTACGCCGGGACCGGCACCCGTGGAGCCCGGGGCGGCCGGAGCCGGTGTCGAGCCTGTCGGGGGTGTGAGGGCGGCGGCGTGAAGGCCGGACGGGGCGGGCGTCCGTACGCGTACGGACGCCCGGTCAGCCGGCGGTCGGCGCCAGCACCACCACGTCCTCCGCGGCGAAACCCGCTCCGACCTCCGCCCCCACCTCAGGCGCGTCCTTCAGCCCGCATTCGGCCTCCAGCGGCGGCGCTCCGGAGGGCCTCAGCCGTACGGCGACATGGTGGCCGCGGAAGGTCAGCGACTCGACCACGCACCGCAGCCCCGCGTCCGGCGGACCGAGCCGTACCGCCGCAGGCCGCACCAACAGCCGGCACGCGCCCTGAGGAGCACCCGCCGGGACGGGGATCCTCCCCCAGGAAGTCTCCGCCGTCACCCCGGTCACCGTCGCCGGGACCACATTGTCGAAGCCGAGGAAACGGGCGACGAACTCGGAAGCGGGCCGCTGCCACACCTCGCGCGGCGTTCCGCTCTGGGCGATCCGCCCGTCCCGCATGACCACGACCCGGTCGGCGAGCGCGAAGGCCTCCCCCTGGTCATGAGTGACGGCGAGCACCGTCGTACCCAACCGGCCGAAGACGTCGCGCAGTTCGACGACCAGCCGTTCCCTGAGCGTACGGTCGAGCTGGCCGAGCGGTTCGTCGAGCATCAGCAGCCGTGGCCGTGGCGCGAGGGCGCGGGCGAGGGCGACCCGCTGCTGTTCACCGCCGGAGAGGGCGGCGACGGCCCGCTTCGCGGCGCCCGGAAGGCCGACCAGTTCCAGCAACTCCTCGACACGACGCCGCTGTTCGGCCTTCGGTACGCCATGCATGCGCAGGCCGAACGCGACGTTGCCCGCGACGTCGCGCTGCGGGAAGAGCTGGTGGTCCTGGAACATCAGGCCGACCCCGCGCCGGTGCACCGGCACTCCGGTCTGGTCGGCTCCGCCGAGCAGAACCCGGCCGCCGTCGAGGTGCCGCAGCCCGGCGACGGCCCGCAGCAGCGTCGACTTGCCACTGCCGCTCGGCCCCAGCACGCACACGATCTCGTGGTCGGCGACCTCCAGATCCACCGCGTCCAGCGCCGTCCGCCTGCCGAACCGTACGGTCGCGTCCTCGATCGTCAGCATCAGAACTCCCCGGCGGAACGGTCGGGACGGAGCCGGTCGAGCAGCAGCAGGGCCGCCGCGCAGACCAGCATGAGGATGGTCGAAAGGGCCATCGCCTGGCCGTAGTTGAGCTCACCCGGGCGGCCCAGGAGGCGCGCCACGGCGACCGGGAGCGTCGGGTTGTCGGGCCGGGCGATGAAGACGGTGGCGCCGAACTCACCGAGCGAGACGGCGAAGGCGAAGCCTGCGGCGACGAGCAGCGCCCGGCGCACCAGCGGCAGATCGACCTCGCGCCAGGCCCGCAGCGGCGAGGCGCCGAGGACGGCCGCGGCTTCGCGCAGCCGTACGTCGACGGCCCGCAGCACCGGCAGCATGGTCCGTACGACGAAGGGCACCCCCACCAGGGCCTGGGCCAGCGGCACCAGGATCCAGGAGGTGCGCAGATCGAGCGGCGGCTCATTGAGAGTGATGAGGAATCCGAAGCCGACGGTGACGGCGGAGACTCCGAGCGGCAGCATCAGCAGCGCGTCGAAGCCCCTGACCAGCCGGCCCGCCCTCCGGGTGAGGGCGGCGGCCGCGAGACCGCCGATGACGAGCGCGATGGCGGTGGCGGCGAGTGCGTACTGGAGGGAGTTCCCGACGGCTTCGAGCGGAGGTACGAGGAAGGTGCCGCCGCTCGCCTCCGCCGACCGCAGGGCCTCGTAGAAGGTGAAACCGTAGCCGCCGGGCCCGTCCCCCTCGGCGAGCGACCGCTCGACCAGGACGGCGAGCGGCGCAAGGATCAGCAGGACGACGGTGGTCAGGACGGCCGCGAGCAGGGCCCATTGGCCCGCGCCGCGTGGCCGGTGCGCCGTGTGTGCGGGGTCGACGAGCCGCAGCGCGGTCTCCCGTCGCCGCACGGTCCAGGCGTGGACGGCGAGGATCGCGCCGACCGCCGCGAACTGCACGAGCGTCAGCACGGCGGCCGTCGACAGGTCGAGGACCTGGGCGGTCTGCCGGTAGATCTCCACCTCGAGCGTGGCGAACGCCGGTCCGCCGAGGATCTGGACGACGCCGAAGGAGGTGAAGGTGAAGAGGAACACCATCAGCGCGGCGGCGGCCACGGCCGGGGTCAGCGCGGGCAGGGTGACACGCCGCCAGGCCGCGAAACGGCCCGCGCCGAGGACGCGTGCGGCCTCCTCCTGGCGCGGGTCGAGCTGTGCCCACAGGCCGCCCACGGTCCGTACGACGACGGCGTAGTTGAAGAAGACATGGGCGAGCAGGATCGCCCAGACGGTCGTGTCGAGGCGTACGCCCCACAGCTCGTCGAGCAGTCCGCCGCGGCCGACGAGGGCCAGGAAGGCGGTGCCGACCACGACCGTCGGCAGGACGAACGGCACGGTGACGACCGCCCGCAGCAACCGCTTCCCGGGAAAGTCGAAGCGGGCGAACACATACGCGCCGGGAAGGGCGATCAGCAGGGTGAGCCCGGTGGAGGCGAGCGCCTGCCAGGCGGTGAACCAGAGGACGTCGAGGATGTCGGACCGGCCCAGGACCTCGCCGATGCGGCCCAACCGCCAGGCGCCGTCCGCCTGGAGCCCGCGGCCGACGATCGCGGTCACGGGGTAGGCGAAGAAGAGCGCGAAGAACGCGACGGGCACGGCCATCAGCGCGAGCCGGGTCGCGCTCCCGCGCAGGGACGCGGACCCGCGCGCGGAGGTCCTCCCGCGCGGGTCGGCGTCACCACCGGGTGATTCGGCTACTTCAGGACGAGTGAGGACCACGACTGGATCCACTGGTCACGGTTGTCGGCGATCTTCTCCGGAGTCATGGTCCGCGGCTCGGCCACCACTTCACCGAACTCGGTGAACAGCGCGGGGAGCTTCGCGTCCCCCACCACCGGGTTGACGAACATGTTGAGCGGCATGTCCTCCTGGAACTTCTTGCTGATCAGGAAGTCCAGCAGCGCCTTTCCGCCGGCCTCGTTCTTCGCACCCGTGAGCAGGCCGGCGGCCTCGGTCTGGCGGAAGCAGGTGCCGGTGGAGACCCCGGTGGGAGCCTCCTTGGGCTGCGGCTTGGCATACAGCACCTCGACCGGCGGGCTGGAGGCGTACGAGACGACGAGCGGCCGGTCGCCCTTGGCCGCCTTGCCGCCGGCGGAGCCGGAGAACTCCTGGTTGTAGGCGAGCTCCCAGCTGTCGACGACCTTCACGCCGTTGGCCCGCAGCTTCTTCCAGTAGTCCTGCCAGCCGTCGTCGCCGTAGGCGCTGGCGGTCCCGAGGAGGAAACCGAGGCCGGGCGAGGAGCGCTCGGCGTTCTCGACGACGAGGAGGTTCTTGTAGGCGGGCTTGATCAGGTCGTCGAGCGTCCGCGGCGGGGCGAGCTTCTTGTCGGCGAAGTACTTCTTGTCGTAGTTGACGCAGATGTCGCCGGTGTCGACGGGCGTGACCCGGTGCTCGCCGCCGTCGAGCTGCACGGCCTCGGGGATCCGGTCCAGGCCCTTGGCCTCGTACGGCGTGAAGAGGCCGTTGTCGAGGGCCCGCGAGAGGGTGGTGTTGTCGACCCCGAAGAACACGTCGCCCTGCGGGGATCCCTTGGTGAGGATCTCCTTGTTGAGCGCCTCGACCGCGTCGCCGCTCTTCAGCACCTTGACCGTGTAGCCGGTCTGCTTCGTGAACTCCTTCAGCACCGCCGGGGAGGCGTTGAACGAGTCGTGGCTGACGAGCGTCACGGTCTTGGAACCGCTTCCGGCCCCCTGACCGGCGGAGTCGTCCTTGGACTCCCCGCCGCAGGCCGCGAGCGTACTGACGCCGAGGGCGGCGGCCAGCACGGTGACCGTGATCTTCTTGGTGGTGCTCACTGAGATTCCTCCTGGGCATGACCAGGAAGAGACGCGGCCCTGCCCGTCTCCGGATCGGACATCCGGAGACGGGCAGGGCGCAACAGCTTGAGTCTCGTCCGAACTTCCTACCCAGAATGACCTGGGCGAGGTTCAGAGGGTCTGCGGCCTTGACGGTTGCCGCACTCTCAGCGCTGTGGCGCTCCCCTGTCGGAATATGAAGATGTTTCGAGCCTAGATTACATGGGCCCTTCGGGCGGGCTGCTAGCGCTCGGAGGCCGCGAGCTGTCCGCAGGCTCCGTCGATCTCCTGGCCCCGGGTGTCCCGGACGGTCACCGGCACGCCATGGGCGGCGATCGCCTCGACGAAGGCCTTCTCGTCCTCGGGACGGGAGGCCGTCCACTTCGAGCCCGGCGTGGGGTTGAGCGGGATCAGGTTGACGTGCACCCGCTTGCCCTTGAGGAGACGGCCGAGCAGGTCACCGCGCCATGCCTGGTCGTTGATGTCGCGGATCAGGGCGTACTCGATGGAGATGCGGCGGCCGGACTTCTCCGCGTACTCCCATGCGGCGTCCAGGACCTCCCGCACCTTCCAGCGCGTGTTGACCGGGACGAGGGTGTCGCGCAGCTCGTCGTCCGGGGCGTGCAGCGAGACGGCGAGCCTGCACTTGAAGCCCTCGTCGGCGAAGCGCAGCATCGCCGGGACCAGGCCGACGGTGGAGACGGTGATTCCTCGCTGGGAGAGGCCGAGCCCGTCCGGCTCGGGGTCGGTGAGCCGGCGGACGGCGCCGACGACCCGCTTGTAGTTGGCCAGGGGCTCGCCCATGCCCATGAACACGATGTTGGACAGGCGCGCCGGGCCTCCGGGGACCTCTCCGTCGCGCAGGGCGCGCATGCCGTCGACGATCTGGTGCACGATCTCGGCGGTGGACAGGTTGCGGTCGAGCCCGGCCTGGCCCGTGGCGCAGAACGGGCAGTTCATTCCGCAGCCGGCCTGCGAGGAGATGCACATCGTGACCCGGTCCGGATAGCGCATCAGCACGGATTCGACGAGCGTGCCGTCGTGGAGCCGCCACAACGTCTTGCGGGTGGTGTCGTCGTCGCAGGAGATGTGCCGGACGACGGACATCAGATCGGGCAGCAGCTCCGACGCGAGCCGCTCACGCGCGGCCGCGGGGATGTCGGTCCACTGGGCGGGGTCGTGGGCGTACCGCGCGAAGTAGTGCTGCGACAGCTGCTTCGCGCGGAACGGCTTCTCGCCGATGGCGGCGACAGCGTCCTTGCGCTCTGCGGGCGACAGGTCGGCGAGGTGCCGCGGGGGCTTCTTGGCTCCGCGGGGGGCGACGAAAGTGAGTTCTCCGGGCTTAGGCATGGCCGTACCAGTGTCGCAGATCCACTCGCCCGGCCCAGGCCCTCATCTGCGCGCAGTGGTCGCATGGGCCGGCTCCGGCCGTCCGGCCCTCCTGCGACGGCCCGCGTACGGCCAGGACCTGAGCCGTCCCATCGAGCGTCCACGCAGGTCAGAGACTGGTCCTGGGTTCTTCGCAGCGGGCGTCCGTCCGGGGCGATCAGGCAGGATCGGCGGCCGCGCTCTCCGCTGAATAGCACACGCCGCACGTCAGTCGTCTGGCTTTGGGCCTGGGCGGGGGGTTGGGCACACCGGGCACCGGATCGCTGGTGACATGCAGATGCGTGCGGCACATCCCGGCACCGCATCGGGCGCACGTGGCTACAGCGACAGCCTGAACCGGTCGGAGCGCGTCAGTGGCGCAGTCATAGCAATGCATGGCGACCGCCCTTCCGAACTGTTGAGCCTTCCCATACCGCTGGCCGGCGAGAAGGCGCAGGAGGGCGATGACGCCCCCCCCGTCACGGCGCCGGCCGACGAAGCTTCGGTGTACCCAGAGTTGAGCATCATCACTGGTAGGGAGGCCTCAGAAGCCGCCCTTCCAGCGTGCCTCCGGCATGGCCGGTGCGCATTCCGAAGGAACGGGACGAGGCAGCGGTGACCGTCAGGTCAGGGGCGGCAGCGCCTCGTAGACGCCGGCGAGCGCCGCAGGGGTGTCGGTGCCGTCGTCGACCGCGGTGTGGCCGTCGTGGACCACGACGCGGGTGAGGCCGTCCATGACGGGTGGCCCGGTGGGGCGGGACGGCAGGCGGGAGAAGTCCACGTCGTCCAGGGCGGCGCGCAGGGCGGCCAGGCCTGCCGGGGTCATCCGGCCGGGGCGGTCGGGGGACCGGGGTGCCACGCGAAGGAAGCGGCCGTCCTCGTACACGACGAGGGAGTTGTGCCGGCCGTCGATGCCGCCGCTCTCGGTGAACGTGAGGAGCACGGAGTGCGGGTCGGGCGTGGTCGCCGGGTCCGACGTCGGGCCGGGCGCGGGTGTGCCGGGCAGGGGTGTGCCGGCGGTGGCGGCCGGTGCCGACGAGCTGGACCTGGTGGCGGGCCGGGGTTCCGCGGCGTCGCCACCGTCCGTCACACAGCTCGTCATGGTCATGAGTACGGCCAGCAGTCCCGCTCCGCGGACGATCCGCCTCAGCATGCTCAACCCCCTGTCGCCCCGGCTCCGACTACTCCGGCTACTCCGGCCCAGCATGGAGGCGCGGGGTCCTCGAGGACAGTCCCTCGAACCGCCGAGGCACGACCGGCGGGGGCCATGGCGGTCGGTCGGAGACGGTGGGAGGCGACGGAACTGCCTCCCGAGGAGAACGAGAAAGGGCCCACCGTCCCGTGGACGACGAGCCCCTGCTCCGGAAATCCCCGCTCAGCCGGCGCCGACGAACACCACGAAGAGCAGCCACACCACCGGCGCCGTCGGCAGCAGCGAGTCCAGCCGGTCCATGATGCCGCCGTGGCCGGGCAGCAGCGTGCCCATGTCCTTGATGCCCAGGTCCCGCTTGATCATCGACTCGCCCAGGTCGCCCAGGGTCGCGCTGACGGCGACCGCGAGCCCGAGGAGCAGGCCCTGCCACCAGGTGCCGCCGTCGATCAGAAGCGGCATGCACAGGGCACCCGCCGCCATCCCGAACGCCACCGCTCCGACAAGACCCTCGCGGGTCTTTCCGGGGCTGATGCGCGGGGCGAGCTTGCGCTTGCCGAAACGCCAGCCGATCGCGTACGCGCCGGTGTCGCTGACGACTGTCAGCAGGAGGAAGGTGAAGACACGCTGGGGGCCGTCGTCGGCGGTGAGCATCATCGCCACGAACGTGGCCAGGAACGGCACGTAGAACGCGGCGAACAGCCCGGCCGTGACGTCCTTGAGGTAGCCCTCGGGCGGTTCGGTCATCCGCCAGCCGAGCACCGCGAGCCCGGTGAGGGCCATGGCCACCCAGGCGCCCTCGGCCCCTCGCACATAGCCGGCCACGACCATCGCCGCACCGCCCACCGCGAGCGGTACCAGGGGCGCCTTGATGCCCTTGCGCTCCTGAAGGCGGGAGGTGAGCTCCCAGAGGCCGACGACCACGGCGACCGCGATCACGCCCACGAACACGGCCTTGACGACGAACAGCGCGGCGATGATCACCGCTCCGAGCCCGACGCCGACCCCTATCGCAGCACGAAGATCGCGGCCGGCGCGCTTCTTCTGCGGCGGCTGCGACGGCTGGGAAGCCGCAGGCGGCGGGGGGCTGGGCATGGGCTCCTGCGGCATCTCGTCACGGAACAGGGGGCCACTCGGCCGAGCGGCCCCCCGGTCGCGGTTTTCGCGGTCCTCAGCGTCTCTACCTGCGTCGGGATCGTCCGGCACGATGGGCATGGGCCGAGTCTGCTGGGCGACAAGCTCATCGTATGCGGGACCCGCCGGGGCAGCCCCCTGGTCGGGCGGGCCCCAGTAGCCGGCGCTCGGCGGGGCCCCCCAGGAAGAGTCGTTCATCAGACCTCGAGCAGCTCGGCTTCCTTGTGCTTGAGCAGCTCGTCCACCTGCGCGACGTACTTCGCGGTGGTGTCGTCGAGCTCCTTCTCCGCACGACGGCCCTCGTCCTCGCCGACCTCGCCGTCCTTGATCAGCTTGTCGATGGCCTCCTTGGCCTTGCGGCGCACGGAGCGGATCGAGATCCGGGAGTCCTCGGCCTTGCCCTTGGCGACCTTGATGAACTCACGGCGGCGCTCCTCGGTGAGCTCGGGGAACACCACCCGGATGATGTTGCCGTCGTTGCTGGGGTTGACGCCCAGGTCGGAGTCCCGGATCGCCTGCTCGATGTTGCGCAGCGCGCTCTTGTCGAACGGCGTCACCACGGCCATGCGCGGCTCCGGCACCGAGAAGGAGGCGAGCTGGTTGATCGGCGTCAGCGCGCCGTAGTAGTCGGCCACGATCTTGTTGAACATCGCCGGGTGCGCACGCCCGGTGCGGATCGCGGCGAAGTCCTCCTTGGCGACCAGGACGGCCTTCTCCATCTTCTCCTCGGCCTCGAGGAGGGTCTCTTCGATCACCACTTGCTCCTGCGTGTCTTGGTGGGCCCGGCGTGTACGGGTGACGATCCGGTTCACGGATGCGCGTGGCGAACCGCGTTGCGGGTCCGCTCCACGATTCCGTGTCCCGATTTCGCGTCACGAGTACGAGGCCGGAGAAAACTTGGCGGCGCGTCTTTCCTGCACGGTGTCCGACCGGCAGGGCTTTGTCCATCCCGGAGGGTGGCGCCCAGGGTCAGGCCCGGGTGCCCTGGTCGCTCACGAGCGTGCCGATCTTCTCACCCCGGACCGCCCGCGCGATATTGCCTGCGGCGAGCAGTTCGAAGACGAGGATCGGCAGATTGTTGTCGCGGCAGAGCGTGATGGCGGTGGCGTCGGCGACCTTCAGGTTGCGGGCGAGCACCTCCCCGTACTCCAGCGCGTCGAACTTCACGGCGTCCGGGTTGGCCTTCGGGTCCGAGTCGTACACCCCGTCGACCCCGTTCTTGCCCATGAGCAGGGCTTCGGCGTCGATCTCGAGGGCGCGCTGGGCCGCGGTGGTGTCGGTGGAGAAGTAGGGCATGCCCATACCGGCGCCGAAGATGACGACGCGGCCCTTCTCCAGGTGGCGCACCGCCCGCAGCGGAATGTACGGCTCCGCGACCTGGCCCATGGTGATGGCCGTCTGGACGCGGGAGTCGATCCCCTCCTTCTCCAGGAAGTCCTGGAGGGCGAGGCAGTTCATGACCGTACCGAGCATGCCCATGTAGTCGGACCGTGCCCGGTCCATGCCGCGCACCTGGAGTTCGGCGCCGCGGAAGAAGTTGCCGCCGCCGATGACGACCGCGATCTCCGCGCCGTCACGGACGACCGCGGCGATCTCCCGTGCGATGGCGTGTACGACGTCGGGGTCGACGCCCAGGCCACCGCCGCCGGAGAAGGCTTCCCCGGACAGCTTCAGCATGAAGCGGCCGGCTTTCTGGCCGGTGTGGTCGCTCTTGTCGTCGGCAGCCGGATTGGCGTCCGCGCCCTTGTTCATGGAGATCTCCTCGTGCACATACGAAGAAGGCCATTGCCGGTGGGTGCTGGTGTCCCTGCGGCAATGGCCTCCTCGTCAGATCTGCGGTCGTCCGGCGTCCACGCGGCCGACGACTGCTGGGAAACCCTAGCGGGATCCCGTGTCGATCGCGTACCGGCTCAGATGCCGACCTTGATGCGCGAGAAGCGCTTCAGGGCGACACCGGCCTCGTCCAGGATCTGCTGGACGGACTTCTTGTTGTCGAGCGCGTACGGCTGGCCAAGGAGGGTTGCGTCCTTGAAGAAGCCGTTGATGCGACCCTCGACGATCTTCGGGAGCGCGGCCTCGGGCTTGCCCTCGGCGCGGGTGGTCTCCTCGGCGACGCGACGCTCGGACTCGACGACCTCGGCCGGAACGTCCTCACGGGAGAGGTACTTCGGCGCGAAGGCGGCGATGTGCTGCGCGATGCCCTTGGCGACCTCGGGGTTCGGCTTGTCGAGCTCGACCAGAACACCGATCTGCGGGGGCAGGTCGGGCATGGTGCGGTGCATGTAGGCCGTGACGAAGGCGCCGGAGAACTGCGCGAAGCGGTCCAGGACGATCTTCTCGCCGAGGTTGGCGTTGGCCTCGTCGACGTACGCCTGGACGGTCTTGCCGGGCTCGATCTCGGAGCCAAGCAGCGCCGCGATGTCGGCCGGGGCGGTCTTGGCGGCGTGCGCGGCGAGCGCGCCGGCGACGGCCTGGAACTTCTCACCCTTGGCGACGAAGTCCGTCTCGCACTTCAGCTCGAGGATGACACCCGAGGTGTTGTCGTCGGCGATCAGGGAGACCACGGCGCCGTTCTCGGCGGAGCGGCCCTCGCGCTTGGCGACGCCCTTCTGGCCCTTGATGCGCAGTGCCTCGACGGCCTTGTCGACGTTGCCGTCGGCCTCGTCGAGCGCCTTCTTGCAGTCCATCATGCCCGCGCCGGTGAGCTCGCGGAGCTTCTTTACGTCAGCGGCGGTGTAGTTCGCCATGTCTGTGAATCTCTCTGAAGTCGAAGAGCTGAGGTCGAAGATTCGAACGATCTACGGGTCAACGGCGGGGGCTTCGTGGGCCCCCGCCGTCAACATCCGAACCTGGGTGTCAGGCCTGCTCGGCGTCCGCAGCCGGAGCCTCGGCAGGAGCCTCGGCGGCAGCCTCGGCCGGCTTCTCGGCCTCGGCGGCCGGGGTGCCCTCGGCGGCCGGGGTCTCGTCGGCCTTCTTCTCGCCCTCGAGCAGGTCGCGCTCCCACTCGGCCAGCGGCTCGCCCGCGGCCTTGTCGCCCGGCTTCGAGTCACCGGTCGCGACGCCGGAGCGGGCGATGAGGCCCTCGGCGACGGCGTCGGCGATCACACGGGTGAGCAGCGTGACGGAGCGGATCGCGTCGTCGTTGCCCGGGATCTTGTAGTCGACCTCGTCGGGGTCGCAGTTGGTGTCGAGGATCGCGACGACCGGGATGTGGAGCTTGCGCGCCTCACCGACGGCGATGTGCTCCTTCTTGGTGTCGACGATCCAGACGGCGCTCGGCACCTTCTGCATCTCGCGGATACCACCGAGGGTCTTCTCCAGCTTGGCCTTCTCGCGGGAGAGGACCAGGAGCTCCTTCTTGGTGAGGCCGGAGGCGGCCACGTCCTCGAAGTCGATCGCCTCGAGCTCCTTCAGACGCTGAAGGCGCTTGTAGACGGTGGAGAAGTTGGTGAGCATGCCGCCGAGCCAGCGCTGGTTGACGTAGGGCATGCCGACGCGGGTCGCCTGCTCGGCGATGGCTTCCTGCGCCTGCTTCTTGGTACCGACGAACATGATGGAGCCGCCGTGGGCGACGGTCTCCTTGACGAACTCGTAGGCGCGGTCGATGTACGACAGCGACTGGAGCAGGTCGATGATGTAGATGCCGTTGCGCTCGGTGAAGATGAAGCGCTTCATCTTCGGGTTCCAGCGACGGGTCTGGTGACCGAAGTGGACGCCGCTCTCCAGCAGCTCCCGCATCGTGACGACGGCCATGGCCGTATCTCCTTGAGTTTTCTCGGTTGTGTCCTGACGCCCCGACGCGCCGTGCCACAAGGGACCGAGGAGCGCGGCCACCGACCGCGAATGAGGGTGGTGGCGGGGCGTGCGAAGTCGACCCGGTGACCCGGATCGCCAGAAGAAGTGTACGGGACCGCCGCGGTGCCGGGTGACGGCGCTGTCCACAACCGGCCGGTTGTCCACAGATCCGGACCATGATCAGCGTGGATGGGCGGTTTGAGGGACCGTCTGAGTCATGAATCGCGTACGGGTCGTGACGATCGCATTGGCGGCCGTGCTGCTGGTGCTGCTGCCGGGTGGGGCGGCGTGGGCGGCGGACTGGCCGGTGGGTCCGCCGCGCCCCACGGTGGTCCGGGGCTGGGAGCCGCCGGCCTCGGCATACGGGCGGGGCCACCGTGGCGTGGACCTGGCGGCGCCTGCGGGTACGGAGGTGCGTGCGGCGGCGCCGGGGCGGGTGTCCTTCGCGGGGGCGGTGGCAGGGCGCGGGGTGCTCTCGATCGCCCTGACGGGCACGGGTGGCCCTCCGCTGCGCACCACCTACGAGCCGGTGCGCCCGCTGGTCCCGGCGGGGACCGAGGTGGCCGAGAACCAGGTGGTGGCCGTCGTCGCGGACGGTTCCTCGCACTGCCCGCAGGGGTGTCTGCACTGGGGTCTGCGTCGCGGCGAGCAGTACCTCGACCCCCTGTCGTTGCTCCCTCCGGCGGCCCTGCGCCGGGGGCCGTCCCGGCTGCTGCCCGTCTTCGGGGTGCCGGTGGCGCACGGAGCCCCCGCCGGCCCGGCCGCGGCGTCGGCGGGCACGGCTCGGGCGGGCATGGCGGGTGGGGACCCGGTCCAGGCACTGGTGCTCGCCGTGGCCGCGGCCTGGTCGCACAGGGCGCTGCGGCGTCCGCGTGCCCGTCCGGCCGGGACGGAACAGCTCCGCATGGCGGCCGGGACGGCCGGGACGGGTGAGGGAGGTGGGACGGGCAGGTTCAGTCGCCCAGGACGCCACGCAGCGCCATCGAGACCGCGGCCTCGGAGATGGCGGAGGGGTCCTCGGCCGCGCCGAGCTCGATGCGCCGGACGGCGGCGTCCACCACGCCCTGGAGGAGCATGGCGGCCAACCGCGGCTGTTGATGGCCCAGTTCCCCGAGCGCCTCCACGATCATCGCGACGAGCCCGCCGTGCGCGGCGCGGATCTTCTCCCTGGCGCCGTCGTCCAGCTCGCTGGCGGAGATCGCGACGACGGCCCGGTGGCGCCGGTCGCCGACCAGTTCCAGCTGCTGGCGTACATACGCCTCGACCTTGCCCTCGGGTGTCTGCGCCCCCTCCATGGCGGCCTCGACCTCGGCCGCCCAGACCGGGAAGTCGACGGCGCAGAGCTCTTCGACGACCGCGGCGCGGGAGCGGAAGTACTCGTACACCGAGGACCTGGCGAGGCCCGTGCGCTCGGCGAGGGCGGGGAAGGTCAGCGCCTCCGTACCACCTTCGGACAGCAGGGAACGCGCGGCGTCCAGCAGGGCGCCTCGCTGCATGGTCCGGTGCTCGGCCACGGAGGCCGCTCGAATCCTGGGCACGGGTCCACTCTACGACCGGTGCGCGATCCGGGGGCGGGACAGGGAAGGACTGCCCGGCGTCGCACAGGGCGTCATCGGCCGACGTCGGCCAGCTTCGCCCTGAGCTGCAGCACCGATTTGGTGTGGATCTGGCTGACCCGGCTCTCGGTGACGCCCAGGACGTTGCCGATCTCGGCCAGGGTGAGGCCTTCGTAGTAGTAGAGGGTGACGACGGTCTTCTCACGGTCGGGGAGGGTGTTGATGGCGCGGGCGAGCAGCCGGCGCAGCTCGCGGCCCTCGGCGACCTCGACCGGGTCGTCGGCAGCGGTGTCCTCCAGCGTGTCCATAAGGCTGAGCCGGTCGCCGCCCTCGCCGCCGACATGGAGCAGCTCTTCCAGCGCCACGACGTTCGCCAGGGACAACTGGCTGAAGACGGAGTGCAGTTCCTCGAGCGAGATGCCCATCTCCGAGGCAACCTCGCCCTCCGAGGGGGTCCGCCGCAGCTGCGCCTCCAGCGTGGCGTAGGCGCGCTCCACATTGCGCGCCTTCTGCCGCACGGATCGGGGGATCCAGTCCAGCGCCCGGAGTTCGTCGATCATGGCGCCCCGGATGCGGGTGATCGCGTACGTCTCGAACTTGATCGAGCGCTCGATGTCGAACTTCTCGATCGCGTCGATGAGGCCGAAGACGCCCGAGGAGACGAAGTCCGCCTGCTCGACGTTGGACGGCAGCCCGACGCTCACCCGGCCCGCAACGTACTTCACCAGCGGTGAGTAGTGCAGGATCAGCTGCTCCCGCAACCTGCCGTCGCCCGTGGTCTTGTAGGACCGCCACAGCTCTTCGAGCGACGACGGCGCGGGCGGCCGCACGGTGCCACGGGCGGCGGGGGGCACTGCCGCGTGGTCAGACCCGGAGGTGTGCTGGGGCATGCGTTGCCTTGAGCCGTTCTGCTGTGGAGTGTGTAGGGACGGGTTGTCTGTGCCGATGGCTGGGCGGTGAACCTGGTGAGCGTAGCGTGACTGGAGGATTGCGGTGCGCGAACAGCGGCGTATCGCGCCTCCGCGGGTATGTACCGTCGGCCACACCTTCGAACGAGGGCCGACGCCGAACGCGCCGGCCCTCCCGGTGTCACCGAGTGGGCCGCGAGGGTCATCGGCATCACCTTTTCACCCGAATGCGCCAGGTCAAGTACCGCCTCGCCGTGCGTTCGACCCTGGTGTCGCGGCCGTCGCCAACTGCCAGTGATCGCCGTGCCGTTCGACGAAGCCCAGCGAGTGCAGTTCGTACAGCCTGGCGAGCGCCTCGTCGGGTGTGGTCCCAGCCCGCCGGGCGAGATCGGACCCGCCGAGCGCGCCCCTGGCCGGTAGGGCGTCCAGCATCCGTGCGCAGCCGGGGCGGAGAAGATCCCTGGGGAGCACCGGTCCCCGGCGCGCCGGGGCGAGGTCCCCGATGTCGCCGACCAGCTCGACCACTTCGTCGGCGTCGGTGACCAGCACGGCCTCCTCCCGCAGCAGTTCATGCACTCCCGCGGAGAGTCCGCTGGTCACCGGGCCCGGGACGCCCATGGTGAAGCGGCCGAGGCGCTGCGCGGCGCGGGCGGTGACCAGCGAACCGCTCCGGTATTCGGCCTCCACGACGACCGTGCCCCGGGTCAGGGCCGCGATCACCCTGTTCCGCGTCACGAATCTGCCGCGGGTCGGATGGGCGCCCGGCGGCAACTCGGCGATCACCAGCCCCTGTTCCACGATGCGGCCGACCAACTCCGCATGGGCCCGCGGATAGACGACGTCGACGCCGCAGGCCAGCACCGCGACCGTCGCACCACCCGCGGCGAGCGCACCCCGGTGGGCGGCGCCGTCGACCCCGTGGGCCGCGCCCGAGACGACGACCCAGCCGCGCTCGGCGAGGCCCGTGCCGAGGCTCGCGGCGATATGGGCGCCGTACGGGGTGCAGGCCCTGGCGCCCACCACCGCGACCGAGCGCAGCGCCCATATCCGCAGGTCGGGGCGGCCCCGCACCCAGAGCCCGACCGGTCTCGCCTCCCCGAGGTCGTCCAGCTGTCCCGGCCATTCCGGGTCGCCCGGGCAGAGGAAGCGGCCGCCGGCCGCCGCCACCGTGTCGAGGTCGCGCTCCGGGCGGGCCACCGCCGCCCGGAGCCGATAGCCCTCGACGCGCCGCTCCCCCGCTCCCGGCAGCGTGCCTTCGGGCAGCGCGGGGGCGGTGAGCCGTGCCATCAGCTCCACGGCCCCATGGCGCGCGAGCCACCTCCCCGCGCCCTCATCACCCGGTTCGACGACCCGCGTCAACGCCGCACGTGCCATCCGCTCCTCGTCACTCACTCCCGCCGTCATGTCCCGCCCTCCGGCCATGCGCTCCTGCTCACCGGCCACGCGCTCCTGCTCACCGGCCACGCGCTCTCGCTCACCGCTCGCCTCCGATGCCCACCGGGACACCCCTGGCGATGCCCGTGCGCAGCTCCAGGGCCAGGTCCACGTCCTGGGCGGTGGGCCGGGCACGGCCCGCGAGATCGGCGATCGTCCAGGCCACGCGGAGCACGCGGTCCAGGCCCCGGGCGGTGAGCAGCCCACGCTCCATGTCCCGCTCGGCCGCGGCGAGCGCGCCGGGGGCCACCTGCCAGCGGGTGCGCAGCTCGTGCCCGGGCACCTCGCTGTTGACGCTCCACGGTGTGCCCTCCAGCCGGTCTGCCGCTCTGGCTCTCGCCTCGCCGACCCGGGCGGCGACGGCCGCGGAGGATTCCCCTCGCGCGCCCTGTCCCATCAGGTCCGCTCGGTTGACCGGCTCCACCTGGACGCGCAGGTCGACCCGGTCGAGCAGCGGTCCCGACAGCCGGGCCTGGTAGCGCCGGATCAGCGAGGCGGGGCAGTCGCATCCGGCGCCGTGCAGGGTGTGCCGTCCACAGGGGCAGGGGTTGGCCGCCAGCACCATGAGGAAACGGGCGGGAAGCCGGACCACTCCCGCGCTGCGCGCGACGACCACATGCCCGGATTCAAGCGGCTGACGGAGCGCGTCGAGCGCCTTGCCGGAGAACTCGGGAGCCTCGTCGAGGAACAGGACTCCCCGGTGCGCCAGGGACACCGCTCCGGGTCTCGCCAGACCCTGGCCGCCGCCGACGAGGGACTGCATCGTCGCCGAATGGTGCGGGGCGCAGTACGGCGGCGTACGCACCAGGGGCTCGCCGGGCGGCAGGATGCCCGCGACCGAATGAACGGCGGTGACCTCCAGGGACTCATGCCGGGTCAGCGGCGGCAGCACGGCCGGCAGCCGCTCCGCCAGCATGGTCTTGCCGGCGCCCGGCGGCCCCTGGAGCAGCAGGTGGTGGCTCCCGGCCGCCGCGACCTCCAGAGCGGTGCGCGCGACATGCTGCCCGGCCACGTCCGCGAGGTCGGGCCAGGGCCCCTCGCCGCGACCCGCTCCGGCGGCGAGCCCCGTGCCGACCCCGGCGCCGGGCACCATCAGTCCGGCCAGCATGGCGTCCGGCCTGCCTGCGCCGTCGGGCTCCTCCTCGGGCACGGGCTCGTCGTTGAGCACGGCGATGAGCTGGCGCAGGCTCCGCACCCCGAGGACCGAGACGCCGGGCACGAGCGAGGCCTCACCGGCGGTCCGCTCCGGAACGACCACCTGTTCATAGCCGGCCTCGGCCGCGGCGAGGACCGCGGGAAGCACCCCGCGCACGGGCCGCACCCTGCCGTCGAGCCCGAGCTCGCCGACGAGCACCAGATCGGCGATCGCCCTCGGGTCGATGCGCTCCGCCGCTCCCAGCACCGCGCAGGCGACGGCGAGATCGAAACCGCTGCCGCTCTTGGGCACGGAGGCGGGGCTGAGGCCGACCGTGAGCTTCTTCTGCGGCCATTCCGCGTCCGAGTTGACGACGGCCGCCCTGACCCGGTCCCGGCTCTCCACGAGGCTCTTGTCGGGCAGTCCGACCAAGGTGAAGGCCGCCACTCCCGGCTCCAGGTCCGCCTGGACCTCGACGACGACGCCCTCGACGCCCACGAGCGCCACCGAGCACGTACGCGCGAATCCCATCAGGCCACCCCCCGCGCATGCTCGACCTGGGGCGCGCCGCGCCGGGGCAGGACCACCCCGATCAGATCGATCCGCACGCCGCCCGGGGGTGGTGGTCCGCCGTGCCGCTCCAGCCAGCAGGCCGCCAGCTGTCTGAGCCGGTCCGCCTTGGCGGGTGTGATCGCTGCCATCGGGTGCTCGAAGGGCTCCCGCCCCCCTGGCCCGCCTCTGCGGGTCTTGACCTCGCAGACGACCATCGTGTCGCCGTCCCGGGCGACGATGTCGATCTCGCCCGTCCGGCCGCACCGCCAGTTCCGTGCTAGAACGGCCATTCCGGCTTCGGCGAGCCGACGGGCCGCCAGCTCCTCGCCGTACCGCCCCAGTGCCCCCGTCGCGTTCATCTCGGCACCACCTCCGGCACCGACTGTGCCGCGCGCGGACCGAGCGAATGGATCTTGGTGGACAACCGACCGATTGTGGATAACTCCGTCACCCACGCGAGCGCGACGGCTCAGCTTCCACGCACCGCTCAGCCCTCGCCCGCGCCACCCGGCGGGAGTGCGAAGACCGGAAGCGCGAGGACTCAGCCTCCCGGAAGCTCCAGGTCGCTCTTGTTCAGCTCCTCGATGTTCACGTCCTTGAACGTGAGCACGCGGACCTGCTTGACGAACCTGGCCGGCCGGTACATGTCCCAGACCCAGGCATCCGCCATCGAGACCTCGAAGAAGACCTCACCCTGCACCGAGTGCACCTGCATCTCGTAGTCATTGGTGAGATAGAAACGGCGCTCGGTCTCGATCACGTATTTGAACAGACCGACGACGTCGCGGTACTCCCGGTAGAGCTTCAGCTCCATCTCGGTCTCGTACTTCTCGAGGTCCTCGGCGCTCATGGCATGTTCCCCTTCAGCCGTGCGTCCCCCTATTGTGCGCCAGCCCCGTACGTCCCTAGACGATTTCCCGGGCCAGAACCACCGGTGCACTCGGAGGACCCTCGACGAGCAGCGTGCGCAGCAGCTCGGCGAGTCTGGTCGGGTACACCGTCTCACGCGCCGCCGACAGTTCGGCGGAGGTCCACCACCTCAGGCCCGCGACGCTGCGCCGCTCCAGCCGCGTCAGGCCGGTGAGGCTCGTGGCCGTCTGCCGGGTACGTGCCAGGTAGTACCACTCGTCCTGGTCCCAGCGCCGCCCGTCGAACGGGAACGAGCACTCGCGCTGCCAGATCACCGGGCCCAGCTCGACGTCTGTGATCCCCGTCTCCTCGGCCACCTCGCGCAGCGCGGCCTCCGCGCGGCTCTCCGCACCCTCGACCCCGCCACCGGGCGTGAACCACCAGTCGTCGGCCGGATCGTCCGGCTCGAAGCCGTGCAGCAGAAGAATGCGGTCCTGGGGATCGAGGAGCACCACCCGGGCGACCCGGCGCAGCTCCCGCCCGGGCTCACCCCCGGCGCCACCGGACGCAGGGGCCTCCCGATGCTCCTCAGACACCCGCGGTGACCCTGCTGCGGGCGGCGGGCTTCCTCCCGCGGCCGAGGGCCCGCGCGAGCGGCCCGTACGCCGCGCCACCCAGGATCAGCACGGCGCCGATCACCACGGCCCCGATCACCAGCCGGATGGGCCCCGGCTGCGAGATCCCGCCGGGCAGCTCTGCGAAGCTCCGCGGCCGCTCCACCAGTCCCTCCATCGGCCAGGCGACGGCGTCCAGCCGGGCGCTGACGGCTTCACGCGGCACGGAGCCCTGCGCCGCGTCCTGCAGATGCGAACGGGAGTCCAGGGAGCCCATGCGTTCGTCGCCGAGGAGGAAGAGGTGCCCCTTGGGCACGGTGACGGTGAATCCGGTCGGCGAGGCCGGCTCCTCACCCCGCAGATACGGTTCTTCGACCGCTTGTCCGTTGACGCTCATCCGGCCGCCGGCATCGCAGCACGCGATCTTGTCGCCGCCGACGCCGACCACCCGCTTCACCATCGGGGCGTCGCCCCACACCTTGTCGGTGAAGACGACGACGTCACCGCGCCGCACCTCGGAGCCGTCGATCCGCTGTGCCAGCACCCGGTCGCCGGGCTTCACGGTCGGAGACATCGAGTCGGTCGGCACCGTGTACGGCTGGTAGATCAGCGCCCCCCAGACGAACCCACCGAGGAAGAGCACACAGCCCACAGCCACGGCCAGCCCCGACAGCACACTGCCGAGGCGGCCGTGGCCGCTTTCCGTACGTCCTGTTCCGCTCATCCCAGCGCTCCCCACCTCGGAGACCGACGATCGCTGATCCGAGCGGCACCCTACCCGGCGGTACGGTCGCCCGTCAGCCTCCGCCTGCGCCAGAGCACGAACGGCACCGCCCCGGCGAGGCCGATCGCACCGGGCGCCACGGCCGCCGCGGCCCCCAGACCGGGCTGGTCATAGGTGGCCGGAACCGGCAGCGTCGCCCAGCGGTCGACCGGCCATGCCACGACCACGGCCCGCCCCACGACATCGTCGACCGGCACGAAGCCCTTGTTCGCGTCCTCGGTGTGATAGCGGGAGTCCCTGGAGTTCTGGCGGTGGTCGCCCATCACCCAGATCTTGCCGTCCGGCACCTTGAACGGTCCGAAGGGCATGTCGTCACAGGGAGTGTCACCGGGATAGATGTACGGCTCGTCCAACGCCTTCCCGTTGACCTTCACCGGACCACCCTTACGGCACTCCACCGTGTCACCACCGACCGCGATCGTCCGCTTGATCAGAT
Source organism: Streptomyces sp. NPDC091376 (assembly GCF_044757085.1). Classification (NCBI taxonomy): domain Bacteria; kingdom Bacillati; phylum Actinomycetota; class Actinomycetes; order Kitasatosporales; family Streptomycetaceae; genus Streptomyces; species Streptomyces sp. NPDC091376. Next base: position 119,735 of record NZ_JBIVUF010000007.1, read on the forward strand.
CCTTCTCCTCGGACGACGGCATCAGACCGATGAAACTCAGGAACTTCTGCACCACATTCGGCTCAGGAGTCGGCTCCCCGTCCAGCCAGCCACCCGGATCATGGAACACCACCACCTCACCACGCTCCGGCTCCCCACCGAACCACGGCGTCAACTTGTCCACCAACACCCGGTCACCACGCTGCAACGTGTCCTGCATCGAATCCGACGGAATCGAAAACGCCTGCACCAGAAACGTCTTGATCAACAACGCCAGCACCAACGCGATGACGATCAGCAGCGGCAACTCCTTCCAGAAGGAGCGCGGCTTCCTCGCCGTCCTGTCGCCCCCGTCCGCGGCGTGCGCGCTCTCGGGCGCTTCCGGATCCTGTCTCTCGCCCGCAGTGCTGGAGGCAGATTCGGCGGACTGCTCGGGCCTCTGCTCGGGCTCTCCATGTCCAGATCGTGCACCGACGGCCACGTCGCTCACATCCGCTCCTCACTCAGCGTCAACGCCTGCCCTCTGGGCCCCGCCAATCACGGGCCCACTACCGAACAACGAGCGGGAGTTCCGCAGGGCTACTGCCGTTCTCCGATCGCCTTCCCGGCGACGGGCGCCGACGCTCCGGCCCGCCTGTCACCGACGAACGCCCCCCGGTTCGGTCGGCGTGCTCGCCGAGTGGACCGAGGGGCGGTTCAAGTGCCTTCCGGTACCGGCGAGCGGCACCGAATCCATCATCGCGCATACCGGATGGCCCGAGCCGACCGGGCCGCCTCCGAGCCGGCCAGGACGGCCACGACAGCCACGACAGCCACGACAGCCACGACGCGAGCCGGGCTCAGGCCGATGGCGGCTTTGATGGAGCAACAGCTCGTGACCGGTCGTCAGTCACTGTTGCGCGCGGGCCCGGCCTTTCTCCGCGCGGGATCCCGGCCCTCCCGGCCTTCGCCTGCGCCAGAGCACGAACGGCACCGCCCCGGCGAGGCCGATCGCACCGGGCGCCACCGCCGCCGCGGCCCCCAGACCGGGCTGGTCGAAGGTGTCCGCAACCGGCAGCGTCGCCCAGCGATCGACCGGCCATGCCACCACCACGGCCCGCCCCACGACATCGTCGACCGGCACGAACCCGTCGTGTGCCAGCTGCTGGTTGTAGCGCGAATCCTGCGAGTTCTGGCGGTGATCGCCCATCACCCAGATCTTGCCGTCCGGCACCTTCAGCGGTCCGAAGGGCATGTCGTCACAGGGAGTGTCACCGGGATAGATGTACGGCTCGTCCAACGCCGTCCCATTGACCCTCACCGGACCACCCTTACGGCACTCCACCGTGTCACCACCGACCGCGATCGTCCGCTTGATCAGATCCTTCTCCTCGGACGACGGCATCAGACCGATGAAACTCAGGAACTTCTGCACCACGTTCGGCTCAGGAGTCGGCTCCCCGTCCAGCCAGCCACCCGGATCATGGAACACCACCACCTCACCACGCTCCGGCTCCCCACCGAACCACGGCGTCAACTTGTCCACCAACACCCGGTCACCACGCTGCAACGTGTCCTGCATCGAATCCGACGGAATCGAAAACGCCTGCACCAGAAACGTCTTGATCAACAACGCCAGCACCAACGCGATGACGATCAGCAGCGGCAACTCCTTCCAGAAGGAGCGGTGCCCCCGGGCGCCGCCCTCCTGCGGGCGGGCCCCGGCCGGATCAGTGTCTTCGGGTTCTTCGTGTCCGGATCGTGCGTCGACCGCCACGTCCCCCACATTCACTCCTCGCTCCGTGCCGCGCCCCGTGCCGGAGACGATGCAGGCCCACCGCCCCCAGGGCGAGCGGGAGTTCCGCGGAGCCCGGGAGCTGGATCATTCCGTTCGGATCCTGACTGGACACACTATGCGACGGGCCGTGCGCGACGGTCGCACCACCACGGGTATCGGGCACCGACGCGTACGTCTCGCGCTCCTCCAGCCCGCGCCAGTGGCCGAGCGGCCAGGCGATCACCACGGCCCGCCCCACGACCTCGTCCATGGACACCGTGCCGTCGTACTCCTCGTCCAGATGAGCCCGCGAGTCCGCCGAGTTGGAGCGGTGGTCGCCCATCACGAAGATGCGTCCGGCCGGGACCCGTACCTCGAACCTCAGGGTCGAGGGGGCGTTGCCGGGGTGGAGATAGGGCTCGTTCAGCGGTACGCCGTTGACCGTGACCCGGCCGTCCTGGTCGCAGCACTTGACGGTGTCGCCGCCGACCGCGACGACCCGCTTGATCAGGTCCTGCTCGTCGTCGGACGGCAGCAGACCGATGAAGGTCAGCGCCTCCTTGACCTGCTTGACGACGACCGGATCGTCCTGCTGGGGGGCCTGTTCCTCCTGGAGCCAGCCGCCGGGGTCCTTGAAGACGACCACGTCGCCGCGCTCCGGCTGGGAGCCGAACCACGGCGTCAGCTTGTCCACCAGCACCCGGTCGTCGATCCGGATCGTCTGTTCCATCGAGCCGGAGGGGATCACGAACGCCTGGACGAGGAAGGTCTTGAGGACCAGCGCGATCAGCAGCGCCACGGTGATGAGGAGCGGGATCTCCTTGACGGCGGACCGCTGACGCCGGCGTTTCACCTTCTTCGCGAGCTTGCGCCGCTCCGCACGACCCGGGAGCGTCCGGCCGCCGTTCGTCGGACGGGTGCCGGTCGGCAGCCGGGTGTCGGAGCGGTGGCTCGCACGGCGTCCGCGGTTACCCATGGGCGCCGTCCGGTGCGGACACACGGTCGAAGGCGCCCGTCGGGCGCAGCACGGTCCAGCGGCCGGCCGGCCAGCCGATCCAGTCGGCGCGGCCGATCACGTTGTCCAGGGGCACCATGCCGCCTCCCGGCTCGCCCAAGTGGTCGCGGGAGTCACGGGACTTGCTGCGGTGGTCACCCATGACCCACAGGGTGCCCTGCGGTACGACGATGTCGAAGCGGACCTGGGACGGGGCGTCGCCAGCGTACAGATAGCGCTCGTCGACCGGTACGCCGTTCACCTCGAGTCTCCCCCTCTTGTCGCAGCAGACCACGCGGTCGCCGCCCACCCCGACCACACGTTTGACGAAATCGGTCTCGGACGGTTCCGCGAGGCCGACCGAGGCGAACGCCTCCCTCGTCAGGGAACTGACCGGATTCTCCTGGACACCCTCCCGTACGAAGGATCCGGTGCCGTCGAACACGACCACGTCCCCGCGCCGGGGCTCGGAACCGAAGCGGTACGCCAGCTTGTTCACCAGCACCCGGTCACCGACCTCCAGGGCAGGCTGCATGGAGGTGCTGGGGATCAGGAACGGCTGCACCACGAAGTGGCTGAGCAGCAGCAGGAACACGGCGCAGACGCCGCCGAGCAGACCGGTCCGCCGCCAGGAAAGCCAGGAGAGCCACCGCGATACGCGTACGGAGCGCGACCCCTCTTCGGCCCCGGACCGTTCGGTCTCGGAGGCGGAAGAGCGGTCGCGCTCCGTGTGCTGTGCTTCGGTGTCCATTGGGGCCAGATGCTATCCGGCCGCCGTAAGAACCGTATGAGGCCGCAGCAGGGCGCGGGTGTGAGCCGGAGCTCAGTTCTCGCGCTTCTCCTTGATCTTCGCAGCCTTGCCGCGCAGCTCACGCAGGTAGTAGAGCTTGGCGCGACGGACGTCACCGCGCGTGACGAGCTCGATCTTCTCGAAGATCGGGCTGTGCACCGGGAAGGTGCGCTCGACGCCGACGGAGAAGGAGACCTTGCGGACGGTGAAGGTCTCGCTGACGCCAGAGCCCTGGCGGCGGATGACGACACCCTTGAACTGCTGGATACGGGAGCGGTTGCCCTCGATGACGCGAACGTGGACGTTCACGGTGTCACCGGGACGGAAGGCGGGGAGGTCGGTCCGCAGCGAGGCGGAGTTGACCACATCGAGCACGTGCGACATGTTCGTCTGCTTTCTTCACCGATGCCACAGGTCATCAGCGGTATCTGGAGATGAGATGGGAGCCGCGGCGTCGGAGCGGGCGTCGTGTCCCCCTGTGGCAGGGGCGCACGCCGGACGTACGGCAGCGGCCTATTCTTCCACGGCCTCCGGCCTGCGCCAAAATCGGCCGTCGGGCGAGGGCGCCCAGCCGAGGATGGAGAGGATTTCCCGGTCCTTCTTGTCGAACGCCGACGGGTCGCAGCGCTCGATGAGGTCGGGCCGGTTCAGCACCGTGCGGCGGAAGGCCTCGTCCCGCCGCCATCGCGCGATCCTGCCGTGGTGCCCGCTGAGCAGGACGTCGGGGATGCCGTGGCCCCGCCAGACCGGTGGCTTGGTGTAGACGGGCCCCTCCAGGAGGTTGGCCATGGCGCCGGGAGCGAAGGAGTCGTCGCGGTGCGATTCGGCGTTCCCGAGGACGCCCGGCAGCAGCCGCGCCACGGCTTCCGTGACGACCAGGACGGCCGCCTCGCCGCCGGCGAGCACGTAGTCCCCGATGGAGACCTCGTACACCGGTATCCGGGTGGCGTACTCGTCCATGACCCGGCGGTCGATGCCCTCATAGCGGGCGGGGGTGAAGATCAGCCAGGGCCGCTCGGACAGTTCGACCGCGAGCTCCTGGGTGAACGGGCGGCCGCTGGGGGTCGGCACGACCAGCGCGGGCGCGTGCGCGCCCGACTCGTATCCCGCGGCGAGGGTGTCGTCCAGTGCGTCGCCCCAGGGCTCGGTCTTCATGACCATGCCGGGGCCGCCGCCGTACGGGGTGTCGTCGACGGTGCTGTGCCGGTCGTAGGTCCACCGGCGCAGGTCGTGCACATGGACGTCGAGCTGTCCGCGTGCCCGCGCCTTGCCGACCAGCGAGACGTTCAGCGGGTCCAGGTACTCGGGGAAGATCGTGACGACGTCGAGCCGCATCAGGCGCCTTCCCCGGCGTCGTCGTCACGTGAGGACGCGATCTCCGCCCGCTCGTCGATGAGTCCGGGCGGCGGGTCGATGACGGCCTTCTGCTCGTCGAGATCGATCTCGGTGACGATCTCCTCGACGAACGGGATCATCACCTCGCTGCCGTCGGGGCGCTCGACGATGAAGAGGTCCTGCGAGGGCAGATGGGAGATCTCGATGATCCGGCCGACCTCGGTGCCGTCGGTGAGCACCACGTCCAGGTCCATCAGCTGGTGGTCGTAGAACTCGTCGGGTTCGTCCGGTCGCTCGTCCGGGTCGACGTCGGCGATCAGCAGGGTGTTGCGCAGCGCCTCGGCACCGTTGCGGTCCCTCACGCCCTCGAAACGCAGCAGCAGACGGCCGCTGTGCACCCGCCCCGTCTCGATGGTCAGCGGTCCGGCGGAAGCCGGTTCGGTGGCCAGCACGGCTCCGGGGCCGAGCCTCAGCTCCGGCTCGTCCGTACGTACCTCGACGGTGACCTCGCCCTTGATGCCGTGGGCACGGCCGATCCGTGCGACTACCAACTGCACGCTTGATGCTCCTGTCATACGACGACGGGCCGGGGCGGGCCGGTAGGCCCTCCCCGGCCCGCGCCGGTTTTCGAACGAGTCAGCGGACCTGGTCCACGTCGACGAGGTCGACACGGATACCACGGCCGCCGATGGCGCCCACGACGGTGCGCAGGGCGCGAGCGGTGCGGCCGTTGCGGCCGATCACCTTACCGAGATCGTCGGGGTGCACCCGAACTTCGAGCACCTGGCCGCGCCGCAAATTGCGCGAGGCCACCTGCACGTCCTCGGGGTTGTCGACGATGCCCTTCACGAGGTGCTCGAGAGCCTCCTCGAGCATGCTCAGGCCTCGGTCGACTCGGCGGGAGCGGCCTCGGCCTCGTCCGCCTTCTTCTCGGTCTTCTTCGACTTCTGGGTGATGGCGTCACCCTTGGCGTCGTCGCCCTCGAGGGCCTTGGCGAAGTCGTCGAAGGAACGACGCTTGTCTTCCTTCGTCGCCGGGGCCAGCAGCGGCTTCTCCGGGGCGGGCAGGCCCTTGTGCTTCTGCCAGTCACCGGTGAGCTTGAGGATCGCGAGCACCGGCTCGGTCGGCTGGGCGCCGACGGACAGCCAGTACTGGGCGCGCTCCGAGTCGACCTCGATACGCGACGGGTTGTACGTCGGGTGGTACAGACCGATCTCCTCGATGGCCCGGCCGTCACGGCGGGTACGGGAGTCGGCGACGACGATGCGGTAGTGAGGCGAACGGATCTTGCCCAGACGCTTCAGCTTGATCTTGACTGCCACGGGAGTGGGTTCTCCTGGTTTTGACGTGGTTGGGCACAACGAGATGCCGCGTGGGGTTGCGGTACCCGATGGCCCGATGGACGCGTCAGCCGGAGGAGAGAGGGGTCCTATGCGACTGTCGAGTACAGCTAGACATTGTGCCACACGGATCCGGACCGGCGGGCCCGAGGCCGTGGGACCCCGGGCCCGGGGGCCGGCCGGTCGCTGCCGCCACCCTCGGAAGGTGACGGATCAGCTCGCCGCGGCCACCGGCTCGGGGATGCGGAAGGGCTTCCCGCAGCCGCCGCAGACGATCGGCGCCTGAGCGAGGACGGAGGGAACGACCCGGACGTTCCTGCCGCAGTCGCAGACGGCCTTCACCCGGACGCCGCCGCCGGACGAACCGTGCCTGGCGGCCGGGCCCCGGAAGGTCCGCTTGGTGTCGGAGGCGGTGGCGACCGTGTGCGCGGCGAGGGCGCGCTGCAGCCGCTCGATCGTCGGCCGGTACCGCCGCTTCGCCTCGGGGGTGAGCGTGACCAGTGAGAAACCGCTGCTCGGGTGCGGCTCCTCCGGGTGGTCCAGGCCCATCTCCTCGGCGATCGCCAGGAACCGGCGGTTGTGGTAGCGGCCGGCGCGCGAGGTGTCCCGCACTCCTCGGGCGGCGGCGATGCCGTGGACTGCCTCATGGAGCAGTCGTTCGAAGGAGAGCTCGTGCCCGCAGGCCGACGAGGACTCTCCGATCAGTGACTCTGGCGCGGCAAGATCGGGCAGCTCGGGGTGGTGCCGCTGAATGTCGGCCCACGCCTGTGCCAGCTCTGCGGCGAGAACAGGTGGTGTCGTGCTCACGTCGTGATAACGAGCCGGGCCCCTTGCGGGTTCCATTCCGGGGCATCCCAAATAATTTGCACGTACCCGTCAGTTGCCATTGATGCGTCCTGACGAGGGCGGGTGCGCTGATCTGCGGAGAAGCCTCGCAGCTCACAACAAGGTGGTACGTAGCCACGCCGTCTACGCGGCGGTGCCGGAGCATGAGCCAGGGGCGCGTGCTCACCTTCCGTGCGCCGGAGGCGCGGGTGGCACGGTGGGGCGCGCTCAGTAGGCGCGCGCGACGATCGCGAGCGTACCCGGGGCGTCGTCCGCCTCCGGCACCGACCCGTCCTCCGCCACCAGGCACCGTACGGACACCGCCTGATCGGCGAGCGCGATCTCGCCCTCGGTGCCGAGTGCCGCCCACGCGATCCGCGCCCAGCCTCCCGCGGCCGCGGCATCGGCGGCCTCCTCGACGGTGCTCACCTCGACCGTGCGTGCCTCGCGGCGTTCACGCGACTGGCGGAGCAGCAGCGCCTGGTCCTCCTCCAGCACCGTGGGCAGCAGCCCGGCGAGCGCGTCGAGCGCGACGGGCTCCTTGCCTCCGGGGATGCGCCGGGCCAGCATCGCCGTACCGCTCTCCAGATCGCGCGGGCCGATCTCGATCCGTACGGGCACTCCCTTGAGCTCCCAGTCCACGGCGCGCCGGCCGAACGGGGTGTCCGTGCGGTCGTCGACCTGGACCCGGATGCCCGCGGCCTTCAGCCGGTCACCGGTCTCACGGACCTTCGCGAGCACCGCCTCGTCGCCCTTGATGGCGAGGACGACGGCCTGGACGGGGGCCAGCCGGGGCGGCACGCGCAGTCCGCTGTCGTCGCCGTGCGACATGATCAGGCCGCCGACCATCCGCGTGGAGGAGCCCCAGGACGTCTGCCAGACCATTTCCTGCTTGCCGTCCTTCGACAGGTAGGTGGTGTTGAAGGCCTTGGAGAAGTTCGTGCCGAGCTCATGGCTCGTGCCCATCTGGAGCGCCTTGCCGTCGCCCATCATCGCTTCCAGCGTCAGGGTGTTGACGGCGCCGGCGAAGCGCTCCCTCGCGGTCTTGCGGCCCAGCACGACGTCGATGCCGAGGACGTCGGTCATGAAGCGTGCGTAGACGTTCCGGTGGATGTGGGCGGCGTAGTCCCGGGCCTCCTCGTAGGTGGCGTGGGCGGTGTGGCCCTCCTGCCAGAGGAACTCGGTCGTGCGCAGGAAGACCCTCGGCCGCATCTCCCAGCGGACCACGTTCGCCCACTGGTTGATGAGCAGCGGCAGGTCCCGGTAGCTCTGCACCCACTTGGAGAAGTAGTCGTTGATGATCGTCTCCGAGGTGGGGCGGACGACGACCGGCTCCTCCAGCTCCTTGCCCCCGCCGTGCGTGACGACCGCGAGTTCGGGGGCGAAGCCCTCGACGTGCTCCGCCTCCTTCGTCAGGTACGACTGCGGGATGAAGAGGGGGAAGTACGCGTTGGACGCCCCGGCTTCCTTGATCCGGGCGTCCAGGTCCTGCTGCATCCGCTCCCAGAGCCCGTATCCGTACGGCCGGATCACCATCGTGCCGCGCACCGGGCCGTTGTCGGCGAGCTCCGCCTTGTTGATCAGGTCCTGGTACCAGCGAGGGAAGTCCTCCGCCTGCGGCGTGAGGACGGGTGCCTTTGCCATGGCGGGAATCGTACGGCCGCTGCACTCTGGATGCGGAACCGATCGGCGCGGGGGCGCACGACCGGGGCATGCGAGGCAATGCGGTGCGACCCCTGGACGTACGGACGGATGCGCAGTTCCCTGGCATACGGGGGAGCGCGAGCGAACGTACACGGGGGCTGTCACTCAGGGCACAGCTGACCTCTCGTCGGATTGGGGCGCTTTTCGATGACTCCTACGCTCGTCCCGCACCACCCCCGCACGGCCTCCGCGCCCCCGGTGGATCCGGCGGCGCGTGCCCGTGACTGGGCAGAGATCCAGGAACGGATGCTGGTGCCGCTCTACGAGGCGGCGTACGAGCACCTGGAGGTCGGCGCGGGCTCTCGGGTGCTGGGGCTCGGCTGCGGTTCAGGTCTCGCCCTGCTCATGGCCGCGGCGCGCGGGGCGCGCGTCACCGGCGTCGACTCGGACCGCTCAAGGATCGCGCTGGCGCGCGAGCGGCTCACCCCGGATCCCGAGCTGTCGGGCGAGCGGGGTGGTGCGCCGCAGATCGCGCGCCTGGTGGAGGGCGAGCCCGGGGACGCGGCCGACCCCGGGCGCTCCAGGTTCAGCATGATCACCGTTTTTCAGCCGATCGGGTGTACGGCCGGCGACTCCGAAGGTCTGGTGCCCGCGCTGCGGGCGGTGGCTCCGCTCGCCGAGCGCGGCAGCCCCGTGGTGCTGGCCGGCTGGGGCCCGCCGGAGCGGTGTGCCACCTCGGCGGTGCTGCGGGTGGCGAGCCGGCTCACCGAGCGGCTGCGGGCCGGCGGCGGCTGGCGGCCGACGCTGCGGGACGATCTGGAGGACGTGGCGACCAGGGCGGGCCTGAAGCCGGACGGCTCGGGGCGGGTGGCGTGCCCCTTCGGGTACGCGGACCTGGAGAGCGCCGTGCGGGGGCTGCTGTCGACCGGGCTGTTCGACGCGGCCGTACGGGCCACGGACCAGGCGCAGGTGGAGAAGGAGGTCACGGAGGCGCTCCATCCGCATGTGCGGGCCGACGGGACGGTGTGGATGCCGAACGTCTTCCGGTACCTGATCGCCCGTACTCCCTAGACATCGCCCGTACACGGGTAAGCCGCGCAGGTACACGGGCAGGCCTTGCAGGCACACGGGCAGGCCTCGCAGGTACGCGGCGCAGGCAGCGCGTCCGTCCGTCTTCGGGCAGCCCTTCGTCTCACGCGTCCGAGGGGTGCTTCGTGAGGCGGGCGATGCCCGCCGCGCGGTACGCCGCTTCCTCGTCCAGCGTCTCACTCGCGAGCAGCGCCTGCGCCAGCGCGTCCAGCCGGTCGCGGTTGTCGCGCAGTTGCCGGCAGGCGCTCTCGTAGCACTCGTCGGCGATGCGGCGCATCTCGTGGTCCACCGCGTCCAGCGTCGCCGGGGCGGCCGTGAGTCCGTAGGGCTCCTGGCCGTCGCCCCCGATCGCGGTGAACCGGCCCACGCGTTCGCTCATGCCCCAGCGTCCGACCATCCCCCTGACCAGCCTGGTGACCTGTTCGAGGTCGTTCTCCGAGCCGGTGGTGACGATCCCGAAGACGACGTGCTCGGCCGCCATCCCGCCGAGCGCCCCGATGATGCGGCCACGCAGATACTCCTCGGTGTACGCGTACTTGTCGGAGTCCGGGGTGGAGAGCGTGACGCCCAGCGCCCGGCCCCGGGGAACGATCGTGACCTTGCGGACGGGGTCGGCGCCGGGCTGGAGCATCCCGAGCAGCGCGTGGCCGCTCTCGTGGTACGCGGTCCTGCGACGCTCCTCCTCGGGCATCACGAGCGCCCGCTCCGCGCCGAGCTGGACCTTCTCCAGCGCGTCGGACAGATCGCCCTGGGTGACCTCGCGCTGCCGGCGCTTGACCGCGAGCAGCGCGGCCTCATTGGCGAGGTTGGCCAGTTCGGCACCGGTCATCCCCGGTGTCGTACGGGCCACCTGGGCGAGGTCGACTCCCCCGGCGAGCGGGATGTCCCGGGTGTGGATCCGCAGGATGGCCTCGCGGCCGCCGCGGTCGGGCGGGCTGACCTGCACGATCCGGTCGAACCGGCCGGGCCGGGTGAGCGCGGGGTCGAGGACGTCGGCCCGGTTGGTGGCGGCCAGCACGACGACGCCTTCCGAGCCGGTGAAGCCGTCCATCTCGGTGAGGATCTGGTTGAGGGTCTGTTCGCGTTCGTCGTGACCGCCGATACTCGCGCCGCCGCCGCGAATCCGGCCGATGGTGTCGATCTCGTCGATGAAGACGATGGCGGGCGCGACCTTGCGGGCCTCGGCGAAGAGCTCCCGTACGCGTGAGGCGCCGACACCCACGATCATCTCGATGAACTCGGACGCGGACGCGGAGAAGAACGCCACCCCGGCCTCGCCCGCCACGGCGCGCGCGAGCAGCGTCTTCCCGGTGCCGGGCGGTCCGGAGAGCAGAACGCCTCCGGGCATCCGGGCGCCCATCTCGCGGTAGGCCTGAGGGTTCTTGAGGAAGTCGACGACATCGCTCAGCTCGCCCTCGACCTCGTCGATCCCCGCCACGTCCTCGAAGGTGGTGCGCTTGCCCGAGGTCACCTCGACGGGCTTGGGCGGCGCCTTGCGGCCGAGCGGCCCGGCGCCCAGTCGCCCTCCCATCCGCCGGGCGAGGAACACCCAGAGGAGGACGAGCAGCAGAAGCGGCGCGAGGGAGAGCAGCAGATTGGCGAGGAGGCTGCGCTGGACGACGACCGGCTCGGCCGTCACGGTGACGCCCTTGCTCGTCAGTTGCTGCCAGAGGTCGTCGTCGGCGAACGCCGGGCGCTGGGTGGTGAACTTGGTGTAGTCGCCCTTGCCGTCGGGAACGGGCCGCTCGTTCTTCAGCTGTCCCTCGATCGTGTCGCCCTTGGCGTAGATCTTGGTGACGTTCCCGGCGGTGACCTGTTTGGTGAACTCGGTGTACGAGATCGTCCGCTCGTCGCCGTTCGTGAAGTACGACAGGGCCACGAAGGCGATGCAGAAGACCAGGATCGCGGCGAGGACAAGTCCGGGCCAGCCGCCCGGCATCTTCCGCTTCGGCGGCGTGGGCGGGGGCGCTCCCTCGGAACGCCACGGCTGGTCCGTGCGATCACGCGGGGGTACGGAATTGGCCACGTCCGCCCTCCGCTCCCTGTGCCGCTCCGGTGATCTCTGCCCATGACCGCACAGATGCCGGTGCGCTGCCACCCGGAGGGGAACGGACGGAGCAAGGGAGGACCACCGCGATGGGCCGGGGAGCGCCCCGGACGGGCGAGGGCCCCGCGGTCGGTGACCGCGGGGCCCTGCTCACACATCGTCCGGGGGCCGGTCAGCCCATGAACTTCTTGAACTCGTCCGGCAGCTCGAAGTCCTGAGCGTCCTGGCCGCCGGCGGGGAGCCCGAAGGCGTTGCCCTGGCCCGCCTGTTCGCGGCGGGCGGCCGCGGCCTCCTCGTCGGCCTTGCGCTTCATCGGGTTGCCGGAGCGCTGCTTGCCCTTGGCCTGCTTCTGCTTCTTCTTCTGGCGGCCGGGGCCACCGCCCATGCCGGGGATCCCGGGCATGCCCGGCATACCGCCGCCCTGGGCCATCCGCGACATCATCTTGCGGGCCTCGAAGAACCGCTCGACCAGGTTCTTGACGGCACTGACGTCGACACCGGAACCGCGGGCGATACGGGCCCGGCGGGAGCCGTTGATGATCGTCGGGTCGGTGCGCTCACCGGGCGTCATCGACTTGATGATCGCCGCGGTGCGGTCGACGTCGCGCTCGTCGATGTTGTTGATCTGGTCCTTGATCTGGCCCATTCCGGGCAGCATCCCGAGCAGCTTGGAGATGGAGCCCATCTTCCTGACCTGCTCCATCTGCGCCAGGAAGTCGTCGAGCGTGAACTCCTTGGGGCCCTTCGCCAGCTTGGCCGCCATCTTCTCGGCCTCGGCCTGGCTGAAGGTCTGCTCGGCCTTCTCGATGAGCGAGAGCATGTCGCCCATGCCGAGGATGCGGGACGCCATGCGGTCCGGGTGGAACGCGTCGAACTCGTCCAGCTTCTCGCCGTTGGAGGCGAACATGATCTGCTTGCCGGTGACGTGCGCGATGGAGAGCGCGGCACCGCCGCGGGCGTCGCCGTCCAGCTTGGACAGCACGACACCGTCGAAGCCGACGCCGTCGCGGAAGGCCTCCGCGGTGTTGACCGCGTCCTGGCCGATCATGGCGTCGACGACGAAGAGGACCTCGTCGGGGCTGACCGCGTCCCGGATGTCCGCGGCCTGCTGCATCATCTCCTGGTCGATACCGAGACGGCCGGCGGTGTCCACGATGACGATGTCGTGGACCTTCGTCTTCGCGTAGTCGATCGACTCCTTGGCGACCTGGACCGGGTCGCCCACGCCGTTGCCCGGCTGGGGTGCGAAGACGGCGACGCCGGCCCGCTCGGCGACGACGGCCAGCTGGTTCACCGCGTTGGGGCGCTGGAGGTCACAGGCGACGAGCAGCGGCGAATGGCCCTGGCTCTTGAGCCAGAGGCCGAGCTTTCCGGCGAGCGTGGTCTTGCCCGCGCCCTGGAGACCCGCGAGCATGATCACGGTGGGCGGCTGCTTGGCGAAGCGCAGCCGGCGGGTCTCGCCGCCGAGGATGCCGATGAGCTCCTCGTTGACGATCTTGATGACCTGCTGGGCGGGGTTCAGCGCCTGGGACACCTCGGACCCGAGGGCGCGCTCCTTGATCTGCTTGATGAAGGCGCGCACGACGGGCAGTGCCACATCGGCCTCGAGCAGCGCGATACGGATCTCGCGCGCCGTGGCGTCGATGTCCGCCTCGGACAGGCGGCCCTTGCCCCGGAGGTTCTTGAATGTCGCTGCAAGGCGGTCGGAGAGGGTGTCGAACACGGCGGTCGCGGATCCTCAGGTCTCGGGGGCGGGCGGACAGATGTGTCCCAAGGGTATCCGGCCGCGTGGGATGGGGTCTGCCCCCTGTCCACGCTCCCGCCCCGGGCCCGTCACCCGCGCAGTGCGGCCTCCAGCGTCCGCGCGACGCCCGCGGCCTCCCCGGCGGGCAGCGGGGCGCCTTCGGGCCCTGTGACGTAGAACGCATCGACGGCGTTGGCCCCGAGGGTCGACACATGGGCGCTGCGTACCCGGACCTCCGCCGATTCGAGGGCGTGGCCGATGCGGTGCAGCAGCCCCGGCGCGTCCTGGGCCCGCACCTCGATGACCGTGGCCAGCCGGGACGCGGCCGGGGCGACGGTGACCCGGGGCGGCGGGGCCGTGCCGCCCCGCCTGCGGGGATAGGCGGCTTCGCGTTCGGCGAGCCTGGCCGGGATGTCCAGTGAGCCGTCGAGGGCGCGTACGAGATCGGCGCGGAGCCGGGCGGCCTGCGGGAGCGACCCGTAGGCGGCCGCGACCCGCCAGTTCAGTACGAGCACGGCGCCCGGGCCGACCTCGCCGGGGAGCTCGACGGCGCGCAGATCGGCGGCGCGCACGGTGAGCCGGTGCAGGGCGAGGACGCCCGCGACCGCGGGCAGCACACCGTGCTGGTCGGGTACGGCGATGAGGAGTTCCACGCCGACGGGTTCGGGTTCGCCGTCCGGCAGCGGGGTCTCGGTCTGGGCGTGCAGGGCCAGTACGGGCCCGTCGGTGCGCAGCGCCTCGACGGCGAGCCGTTCCTGTTCCGCGCTGGGAGCGGCGGGCTCCGGCTCGTCGGGGGTCTCCCCCGCGAGTACCCCGGCGACCCGTTTGACGAGGTCGGCTACGAGCGAGCCCCGCCAGGCCGACCAGGCGGCGGGCCCGGTCGCGAGGGCGTCGGCCTCGGTGAGCGCGTGCAGCAGCTCCAGGGTGCTCGCCGAGCCCACGACGTCCGCGACCGAGCGCACGGTCGCGGGATCGTCGAGATCGCGCCGGGTGGCGGTCTCGACGAGCAGCAGATGGTGGCGTACGAGGGTGGCGATGACCGGCACGTCGTGCTTGTCGAAGCCGATCCGGGTGGCCACGTCGCGGGCGATGGTCTCGCCGGCCACGGAGTGGTCGCCTGGCCAGCCCTTGCCGATGTCGTGGAGGAGGGCCGCGACCAGGAGCAGGTCGGGGCGGCCGACGCGGCGGGTGAGGGCGGACGCACGCACGGCGGCCTCGACGAGGTGACGGTCCACGGTCCAGGTGTGGACGGGGTTGCGCTGCGGCCGGCAGCGGACCCGTTCCCAGTCGGGCAGCAGCCGGGTGATGAGGCCCTCGGCCTCCAGGGCCTCCCAGACCGCGACCGTGGGTTCACCGGCGCCGAGGAGCGTGACGAGTTCCTCGCGGGCGTCGGCGGGCCAGGGCACGGGCAGCGGCTTGGTGGCCCTGGCGAGGTGCCGTACGGCGTGCAGGGACAGCGGCAGTCCGGACTGGGCCGCGGCGGCAGCCGCCCGCAGCGGCAGCACCGGGTCGCGCTCGGGCCTGGCACTGCGGGCGAGGACGGCTTCTCCGTCCATCTCGACGACGCCTTCGGCGAGCGGGGTGCGCTCGGGCTCCGGCCGCCGGCCCCCGGAGAACATGGCGCGCAACCGGGGCCGCGCGGACCGGGACCTGAGCACGCGGTTCACTTCGCGCCAGGTGACGTCGGAGGCGTACGAGACCGTCCGTGCGGCCTCGTACACCTGGCGCAGCAGCGTGTCGGCGTCGAGCAGGCCGAGGTCGGCGGCGACCTGGTCCTGCTCCTGGAGCGCGAGCCGGTCGGTGGCGCGCCCCGTGGTCAGATGCAGCGCGTCACGCGTGTCGAGGAGGACGCGGCGGGCTTCGGCGAGGCCTTCGCGGGGTGCGTCGGCGAGCCAGGACGCGGCGACGGCGCGCAGAGCGGTGGCGTCGCGCAGTCCGCCGCGGGCCTCCTTGAGGTCGGGTTCCAGCAGGTACTGGAGTTCGCCCTGGCGTTCGGCCCGTTCACGGCACAGTTCGTCGAGTTCGGGCAGGCGCTTGGGCGCCTGGTTGCGCCAGTCGGCGAGGACGGCGGTGCGCAGTCCGGCGAGCAGCCCGAGGTCTCCGGCGACGGCGCGGGAGTCGAGCAGCCCGAGCTGGACCTTGAGGTCGTCGCCCGCGGCCTTCCGGGCCTCGGCCGAGGTGCGTACGGAGTGGTCGAGCGCGAGCCCGAGGTCCCAGATCGGGTACCAGATCCGGTCGGCGAGCGCGGCCAGCGCCCCGGCGGCCGCGCTGCCGTCGTGCAGCAGGAGCAGGTCGAGGTCGCTGCGCGGGGAGAGTTCGCCGCGGCCGTACCCGCCGACGGCGACGAGGGCGGCGCCGCGCACTCCGGTGCTCTGCGCCGCGGCGGTGAAGAGCGCGGAGAGCCAGTCGTCGGTCAGCCGGGCCAGCGCGGCACGGCGCGGCGGCCCGGACCGCGCCTTCTCCTGGAGGAGGCGCAGCCGGGCCGCCGCATACCCGCTGGGTCCCGAGTCTTCGGTTTCCGTGGTCAGATCGACGCTCGTCACCCAGCAACTCCTGTCTACAGCGCGTCCGGGCCGCGTTCGCCGGTCCGGACCCGTACGGCGGTGTCGACCGGCACGCTCCACACCTTGCCGTCTCCGATCTTGCCGGTCCGGGCCGCCTTCACCACCACGTCGATGAGCTGTTCGGCGTCACCGTCCTCGGCCAGCACCTCGATCCGGATCTTCGGGACGAGGTCGACGGTGTACTCCGCGCCCCGGTAGACCTCGGTGTGACCGCGCTGCCGTCCGTAGCCGCTGGCCTCGGTGACCGTGAGCCCCTGGACTCCGAAGGCCTGCAGGGCCTCCTTGATCTCGTCCAGCCGGTGCGGCTTCACGACTGCGGTGATGAGCTTCATGCGTCCACCTTCTTGTTCTGCGGTGCGGCCGGCGCGGTCTCGGCGGGTACGGGGGCGGTCTTGCGGGAGCCGGCGCCGCCGCCCGCTCCGCTGAAGTCGTACGCGGTCTCGGCGTGCTCGACCTGGTCGATTCCGGAGATCTCGTCGTCCTCGGGGACCCTCATGCCGATCGTCTTGTCGAGGGCGAAGGCCAGGATCGCGGAGACGATCAGAGAGTAGGCGAGAACGGCGAAGACACCGACGGCCTGCTTGCCGAGCTGGTCGAGTCCGCCGCCGTAGAAGAGGCCCTTGACGTCGGACTGGACACCGCCGGTGGCGAAGAAGCCGACGAGCAGGGAGCCGACGACACCGCCGACCAGGTGGACGCCGACGACGTCGAGGGAGTCGTCGTAGCCGAACTTGTACTTGAGGCCGACGGCCATGGCGCACAGGAGTCCGGCGACGGCACCGATGCCGATGGCACCGAGCGGGGAGCAGGAGCCGCCGGACGGGGTGATGGCGACGAGGCCCGCGACCGCGCCGGAGGCGGCGCCGAGGGTGGTGAAGGAGCCGTGGCGGATCTTCTCGTACCCGAGCCAGGCGAGCATCGCGGCGGCGGTGGCGACCTGGGTGTTGACGAACATGACCGCGCCCACGCCGTCGTCGTTGCCGAGCCACGAGCCGGCGTTGAAGCCGAACCAGCCGAACCACAGCAGAGCGGCGCCGAGCATCACCAGCGGCAGGCTGTGCGGCCGCATCGGGTCCTTCTTGAAGCCGACGCGCTTGCCGATGACGAGGATCACGCCGAGAGCCGCGGCACCCGCGTTGATGTGGACGGCCGTACCACCGGCGAAGTCGATGACGCCCATCTCGAACAGCCAGCCGCCCGCGCCCCAGACCCAGTGCGCGACCGGGAAGTAGACGACGGTGACCCACAGCGTGATGAACAGGGCCCAGGCGGTGAACTTGACCCGGTCCGCGAGGGCGCCGCTGATCAGCGCGGGCGTGATGATGGCGAACATCAGCTGGAAGACCGCGAAGACGTACACCGGGATGGTGTAGCCGTCCCAGAGCTGGGTGATCCCGATGCCGCTGAGTCCGACGTAGTCGGAGGACCAGCCGATGAGGGAGCCGGAGTCGGTGCCGAAGGCGAGGCTGAAGCCGTAGAGGACCCAGAGGATCGTGACGATCCCGAGGCTGATGAAGCTCATCATCAGCATGTTGAGGGTGCTCTTGACGCGGACCATGCCTCCGTAGAAGAAGGCCAGCCCAGGCGTCATGAGCATCACCAGTGCGGAGCAGATGAGCATGAACCCGGTGTTGGCGGCAGACAGCTCAGGGGCGTCTGCGGCAAGCGTGATGCCTGGGGGCATCGGCGTCTCCTCGTCGTCGTACGGCCTGTGCGGGGCGGGAGCCTGTTCGGCCGGCAGCCTGTTCGACCGGCTCCGGTACGGCTGCCTGTGGAGTCGGCCGGTTATGCGCCAGAGGTTGGCGCGCCGCGGTTTCCGACGATGCCGCACGATGTTTCGCCGCAGTGACGAAGAGGTCGGGCGTGTTACGCGCCCATGAACTGAAGGGTCACGGGAAGATCACGCGCGTACCCTCCGCGGGCAGCGCCTCCGCCCTTCCGCGGGCCGTGCGACCGCCCTTCCGCGGGCCGTGCGACCGCCCTTCCGCGGGCCGTGCGACCGCCCCTCCGCGGGCCGTGCGACCGGCGCGACGGTCACCCGTTTGACCTGGCGTGGGGGGCCGAGTCGGGCTGTCGGGGTGACCGTCGCGCCGGGGTCCGGGGGACGGGCCGCTCAGACCGCTTCCGCGGTCTCGGGCAGCTGTGCCGTGAGCAGATCGGTGAGGTGGGCGACCTCGGCGACGTCGCCGAAGTCCCTGGCCGCCGTGTCGACGGTCTTGCGCAGCCGGTTGTTGACCCGCTCGGAGCGGACCCGCTTGGCGATGTGCAGCGCCTGCTCGGCGAGCTGTGTGGACCGCTCCGGCTCGCGCTTGAGCAGATGCACGGTGGCCATGCCGACCAGGTTGAGTGCGTACGACCGCTGGTGCTCGTCGTCCTTGCCGAAGAGCTCGACGGCGCGCTCCATGACGGGTTCGGCGAGCGAGGCGTAGGTGGGGCTGCGGCCCGCGACGTAGGCGAGGTCGCGGTAGGAGTGGGCGTTCTCCCCGTTGAGCTCGGCCTCGGAGAAGAAGCGGATCCAGTCGGGCTCGGGCTCGTCGGCCTCGAGGGCGTCGGCGAAGGTGTCCTCCGCCATGCGGACGGCCCGCTTGGTCTTGCTGGGCTGGCCCATGTTGGCGTAGGCGCGGGCCTCCATCGCATACAGCATGGACTGGGTGCGCGGGGTGGCGCAGTCACGGCTGCCGTACTGCGCGAGGTGGATGAGCTCCAGGGCGTCGTCGGGCCGGCCGAGGTGGATCATCTGACGGCTCATGGAGGAGAGGATGTACGAGCCCAGGGGCTTGTCACCGGCCTCCTTGGCGGCGTGCAGGGCGAGGACGAAGTACTTCTGCGCGGTGGGCTGCAGACCGACGTCGTAGCTCATCCACCCGGCCAGTTCGGCCAGTTCGGCGGCGCAGGTGAAGAGCCGCTTGGAGGTGGCCGCGAGCTGCGGCTCCTGGAGCAGGTCGGTCACCTCGTGGAGCTGGCCGACGACCGCTTTGCGGCGCAGTCCGCCGCCGCACTGGGCGTCCCACTGGCGGAACATGGCGGTGGTGGATTCCAGGAGGTCCAGCTCCGGCTTGGAGAGCCGGGAGGGGCGGCGGGTGAGCGCGGCCGATTCCCCGGTACCGGGGTCGGCCGGCGGCGAGGGCACCAGCCAGCGCTGCATCGGCTCGATGAGGGCGGGCCCCGCGGAGAGCGCGAGCGAGGTGCCGAGGAAGCCCCGGCGGGCGAGCATGAGGTCACTGCGGGAGAACTCGCTGAGCAGCGCGACCGTCTGAGGGCCGGCCCAGGGGAGGTCGACTCCGGACACCGAGGGCGACTGGTGGGCGGTGCGGAGTCCGAGGTCCTCGATGGCGACGACGGTGCCGAACCGCTCGGAGAACAGCTCGGAGAGGATGCGCGGGATCGGCTCGCGCGGCTGCTCGCCGTCCAGCCATCTGCGGACCCGCGAGGTGTCGGTGCTGATGTGGTGGGCGCCGATCTGCCGTGCCCGGCGGTTCACTTGACGTGCGAGCTCGCCCTTCGACCAGCCGCTGCGCACGAACCACGAGCCCAGCTGCTCGTTCGGGCGCTTGCCGGTGCTCGTACCGTCTGCGCCGCTGCCGCTCACGGGAACGCCCCCATCCACTGAATGTCCTTGCATGCCTTGCCGCGCACATGTCTTGCCACGAAGTCCTGCCGCGATGCCTGGTCGCGCGGACCGGTTTTCGAATCACCGGCAGAATGCCGCGAGTTGCGGCTTTCCGTACGGGGATCGCACCCTTCGAACAGGAAACCGAGTTGCCTCCGGCATACCCACGGATGCGAAGAAACCCAGGGTCCGTGTACCGAAAGTAATCCTACGATCACCGGTCCCGCCATGGCGATTCCAGAAACGCCACCATTCGCCACCCCTTCGAATGAACTCGTCTGCGGCCAGGCGCGATTCACTTGACACACGACGATCGGGAGCCGGCGGAAGGTTGCGCGCCAGGGCGCGCGCGACCGGACGCACCACCCCGAGCGACACTTCGCGCCGACGGGGCAGCACGACGGCGACGCAGCGTCACCGGCAGACTCCGGGTCGTAACCACCGGCGAGTTCCACCCGTTGGAGGGGGCATGGGCTTCACGATCGGCGGCTCCCGGGTCCGGGAGATCCGGCCCGGCTCTCGACGCCGCGGCCGCACGACGGAGTGCACGGCAGTGGCCGAGTACACAGGACTGTGGGGCTGGGACGTGGCCCTGGGCGCCCGCGCCTCGGCGGGGCGTTGCTCATGCGGCGACGCCGCGTGCGCCTCCCCCGGAGCGCATCCACTGGCCTTCGCGCCCGAGGTGCCGGCGGGTGCGACGCTCGACGACGCGGCGAAGGCGTGGGCCGAGGTGCCCGGCGCGGCGGTACTGCTTCCGGTGGGCCGGATGTTCGACGTCCTGGACGTCGCCGAGTCGGCCGGCCGGCGCGCCCTGGTCCGGCTGGAGCGGATGGGGCTGCCGCTGGGACCGGTGTGCGCGACGCCGACGGGCCGCGCCCAGTTCTTCGTCGCGCCCGGGGCCGCAGCCCAGCTGCCCGAGCTGCTCTACCGCATGGGCTGGGACGACGCGGACCTCGACCTGCACTGCCTGGGGCCGGGCCACCACATCACGGCGCCGCCCTCCGACCACGCGGGCCTCGGCCCCGCCCGCTGGCTCCGCCCGCCGGCCCTCGACGCTTTCGGGGCCCCGCCCCAGGCCCGGCTTCTGCTGGGCACGCTGGCGTACGTCTGCCACCGCTCCACCGCGGCGTGATCCCTCGGGGTCCTGCCGTGTCCTCGGGTGCCGGACGGGCTGGGTCTTCCAGCCCGTCCGGCACCCGAGGACCGGGACTTCGGGGCGGTGCGCCGTAAGGCTGCACCGTGAGGCGGGGTCCGGGGCGGAGCCCCGGGTGTGATCGTTAGTCGCCGATCAGCGCGTCGGCTAGTCGCCGATCAGCGCGTCGACGAATGCCTCCGGCTCGAACGGGGCCAGGTCGTCCGGGCCCTCGCCGAGGCCGACGAGCTTGACGGGAACGCCGAGTTCACGCTGGACGGCGATGACGATGCCGCCCTTGGCCGTGCCGTCGAGCTTGGTCAGGACGATGCCGGTGATGTCCACGACCTCGGCGAAGACACGGGCCTGCACCAGGCCGTTCTGACCGGTCGTGGCGTCGAGGACGAGCAGGACCTCGTCCAGCGGGCCGTGCTTCTCGACGACACGCTTGACCTTGCCCAGCTCGTCCATGAGGCCGGTCTTGGTGTGCAGCCGCCCCGCGGTGTCGATGAGCACGACGTCCGCGCCCTCCGCGATGCCCTCCTTGACGGCGTCGAAGGCGATCGACGCCGGGTCGCCGCCCTCGGGCCCGCGCACCGTACGCGCGCCGACCCGTTCGCCCCAGGTCTGGAGCTGGTCGGCGGCGGCCGCGCGGAAGGTGTCCGCCGCGCCCAGGACGACACTGCGCCCGTCCGCGACGAGCACCCGCGCCAGCTTGCCCGTGGTCGTCGTCTTGCCGGTGCCGTTGACACCGACGACCATCACGACGCCCGGGGTGTCCAGGCCGCTCTCGGTCTTCACCTCGCGGTCGACGTCCGTGCCGATGAGGGCGAGCAGCTCCTCGCGAAGCAGGCCCCGCAGCTCGTCCGGCGTGCGCGTGCCGAGCACCTTCACCCGCTCGCGCAGATGCTCGACGAGCTCCTGCGTCGGTGCGACGCCGACGTCGGCGGTGAGGAGCGTGTCCTCGATCTCCTCCCACGTCTCGTCGTCGAGGTGCTCGCGCGAGAGCAGGGTGAGCAGTCCCTTGCCCAGCGTGTTCTGCGAGCGGGCGAGGCGGGCGCGCAGCCGTACGAGACGGCCCGCGGTCGGCTCCGGGATCTCGATCGCGGGAGCCTCGGGCTCGGCGACGACCGGATCCTCGATGGCGGCCGGGGTCTCGACGGCCTCCTCCGCCGTCGGGAGGTCGACCTCCTCGATGGTGCGGCGTGGCTCTTCCCGCGGTGTCTCCGCCTCCTCGCCGACATGCGGCTCGGCGGGCGGAGCGGTGATGGTCGGCGTGCTCGACGGTGCCGAGGGCGGCAGCTGCTTCTTCTTGCGGCTGCTGACCACGAGCCCGCTGATCGCGCCGATCGCGACCAGGGCGATGACTACAGCAAGGATGACGATTTCCATAACCCACCCAGTATCGGCCACGTCCGGTGAGGACCGGCCTGCTCAGAGGATCACACAAGGATCCGCGCCCATTTTTGGGCCTTTTGCCAGAGAACGTTACGATGGCTCTTCCGGCCGCCTCGCGGTCGGCGCTCTCCCGGGGCCCGCAGTCCCCGGACTCCCCACCTTTCCTACGGAGCCTCTTCAATGCCTCACGCCTCCGAGTCCGAAGGCGCGATAGAGACCCGTGGCCTCGAGCCCGTCCCCGACGGTGAGCGCACCGGCCACGTCCGCGAACTCTTCCCGACCTGGGTCGCCGCGAACATCAGTGTGCTGCTGCTCACCATGGGCGCGGGCCTGATCGTCTTCAACGGCCTCAACATCTGGCAGGTCCTGGTCGTCGGAATCGCGGCGCCCGCCCTCTCGTACGGGATCGTCGGCCTCATCTCGCTCGCCGGCAAGCGCGGCGGATCCCCGGGCATGGCGCTCTCCCGCGCGGTCTTCGGTCAGCGGGGCAACCGCTTCCCGGGTTCCCTCATCTGGGTGGCCCGTTGGGGCTGGGAGACCATCAACGCGGTCACCGGCGCGTACGCCCTGCTGACCGTGCTCGACCTGCTCTTCGGCGTACGGCCGAACACCGCGCTGATCGTCGTCACGCTCCTCCTCTTCGTCGCGGCGACCTTCCTCGTGTCCGGCCTCGGCATCAACGCCCTGCGGGCGTGCAGCAAGTGGTCGACGTATCTCTTCGGGGCGTTCTCCGTACTCGTCCTGGTCCATCTGGCGGCCAACACCGACTGGTCGGCCGTGCTGGACAAGCCGGCGGGATCGACCGCGATGATGATCGCGGGCATCGGCACCATCGCGGCCGGCGGCATCAGCTGGGTGCCGTCGGGTCCGGACTTCACCCGCTATCTGCCGCGAACCGCGTCCGGCCGTGCGGTGGTCGCCTCGACGGTCGGCGGCGCCGGCATCGTCGTGCTGCCGATGGTGCTGATGGGTGCGGTGATGGCCGTGGCCACGCCGGACCTGGCGTCGGCCAAGGACCCGGTCTCGTTCATCGGCGAGCTGCTGCCGGCCTGGATCTCGGTGCCGTATCTGCTGATCGCGCTGGTGGGCATGCTGCTGATCAACGCGATGTCGATGTACTCGGCCGGCTTCACGGCCCAGACGCTGGGCATCAACGTGCCGCGGGCCTGGGCGGTCAGCGTGAACGCGGTCATCTCGCTGGTCTTCGGCTTCCTGCTGATGGTGGTGGCGACGAGCTTCATCGGCTCGTTCATCTCCTTCCTCACGCTCCTCGCCGTGGCGTTCTCCGCGTGGATCGGTGTCTTCGGCGCCGACATGCTGCGTGGGCGTACGTACGACGGCGACGCGCTGATGGACACCGGCCGCACCAGCGCGTACTGGTACCGGGGCGGTTTCGCCTGGCAGGCCATGACGGCCTGGGCCGTCGCCCTGGTGGTGGGTCTGCTGTTCACCAAGGTCGACTGGTTCAGCGGCCCGCTCGCCACGTCCTGGGTCGGGAAGAACGGTCTGGGCTGGGTGGTGACGATCGTCGTGGCGGCCGCGCTGTACGCGGCGCTGCCGCGCACGAGCACGGCCGCGGAGTCCGCCGCGCAGGCGACGACCGAGCCGGCGGAGGACTCCGCGGAAGAGCCTGCGCCCGCGCCTGTTTCCATCTGACGCAACGTCAGCTAGCGTCCCTCTCCGCCTGCTCACACCCGGTAGAGGGGGACGCTCGTCATGGCCTTCACCGTCGTACGGTTCAACCTCGTCGATCCCTCGGCGACGCCCGAGTCCCTCGCGGCCCGCTACCGCGCCGCCCTGGAGATGGCGGCGTACGCCGACGACCGCGGCGTCGACACGATCCAGACCGAGGAGCACCACGGCGCCGTCAACAACTGGCTGCCCTCCCCCTTCACCTTCGCCGGAGCCGTGTTCGGGGCGACCCGCCGGATCGCGGTGACCGTCTCGGCGATCATCGGCCCGCTGCACGATCCGCTGCGGCTGGCCGAGGACATCGCCGTACTGGACCTGCTGAGCAAGGGCCGGCTGGTCACGGTGGCGGGCATCGGCTACCGGCGGGAGGAGTACGCGGCCCACGGCGTCGACTGGCACCGGCGCGGCGCGCTCCAGGACGAGCTGCTGGAGACCCTGCTCGCGGCTTGGACCGGCGAGGAGTTCACCCATCAGGGGCGTACGGTACGGGTCACTCCGCGCCCGTACACCCAGCCGCATCCGCTGCTCCTGGTCGGCGGCTCCTCGAAGGCGGCCGCCCGTCGTGCCGCCCGCCTCGGGCTGCCGTTCTTCCCGAGCGCCCATCTGCCGGAGCTGGAGGCCTACTACCACCAGCAGCGCGAGGAGCTGGGGACCGAGGGGTTCTGCATGATGCCGGCGGCGCAGGTGCCGCTGCTGCACGTCGCGGAGGACCCCGACGAGACCTGGGCGCGCCACGGGGCGCACTTCCTGCACGAGGCCCGGACGTACGCGTCCTGGCAGTCCACGGAGATCCGCTCGGCGGTCAAGTCGTCGGCGACCACGGTGGCGGAGCTGCGGGCGGAGGGGGTCTACCGGGTGGTGACCCCGGACGAGTGCGTCGAGCTGGGCGCCGACAGCCTCGTCCTGCATCCGCTGTGCGGCGGGATGCCGGTGGACGAGGGCTGGCGCAGCGTCCAACTGCTGTGCGAACAGGTGCTGCCCCGGCTCAAGGGCTGAGCCGGGGCAGTTCCATGGCCTTGGTGGCCGAGGAGAGGGGCAGCGGGGATTAGCCCATCTCCTCCAACGCCTTGCCCTTCGTCTCCGGCACCCATTTGAGGATGAACGGGATCGAGAGCACGGCGAAGATCGTGTAGATGATGTAGGCGCCGGACAGGTTCCAGTCCGAGAGCGACGGGAACGTCACGGTGATCAGCCAGTTGGCGATCCACTGGGCGGAGGCGGCGACGCCCAGCGCGGCGGCACGGATCTTGCCGGGGAACATCTCGCCGAGCAGCACCCACACCACGACGCCCCAGGAGAGGGCGAAGAACAGCACGAAGAAGTTGGCGGCGAAGAGCGCGACCGTGCCCTGGAGGCTGGGCAGCGAGACCACACCGTCGATCTCGGTCTTGTACGAGAAGGCCCAGGCGGCGAGGCCCAGCGAGATCGCCATGCCGACGGAGCCGATGAGCGCGAGGGGCTTGCGGCCGAGCCGGTCGACCAGGACCATCGCGATCACCGTACCGATGATGTTCACGATCGAGGTCTCGAAGGCGTAGAAGAACGAGCTCTCCGGGTTGATGCCGACCGACTGCCACAGCGACGAGCTGTAGTAGAAGATCACGTTGATGCCGACGAGCTGCTGGAAGACGGAGAGGCCGATACCGATCCAGACGATCGGCAGGAAGAGGAACTTGCCGCCGAGCAGGTCGCTGAAGGAGGGCTTGCGCTCGTGGCGCATGTTCTGCTCGATCTCGGCGACCCGGGTGTCGAGGTTGACCGTCTTGCCCTCGACGTCGCGGAGCACCTTGCGGGCCTGGTCGTGACGGCCGACGGAGATCAGGTAGCGGGGCGACTCGGGAATGACGAAGGAGAGCAGTCCGTAGAGGACGGCCGGGATCACCATGATGCCGAGCATCCACTGCCAGGCCTCGAGGCCGCCGATGCGGCCGCGCTGGTCACCGTTCGCGAGGTTGAGGACGCCCCAGTTGACCAGCTGTGAGATGGCGATGCCGGTGACGATGGCGGCCTGCTGAAAAGAGGCGAGCCGGCCGCGGTACGCGGACGGGGAGACCTCGGCGATGTAGGCCGGGGCGATGACCGAGGCCATGCCGATGGCGATGCCGCCGATGACGCGCCACATGGCGAGGTCCCAGAGGGCGAACGGAAGCGCGGAGCCGATGGCGCTGGCCGTGAACAGCACCGAGGCGATCTGCATGACACGGATGCGGCCGATGCGGTCGGCGATCCGTCCGGCGGTGGCCGCACCGATGGCACAGCCGATCAGCGCTGCGGCGATGACCTGCGCCAGGGCCTCCGAGCCGACGTCGAAGCGGTCCTTGATGGCCACGACTGCACCGTTGATCACCGCGCTGTCGTAGCCGAAGAGAAAGCCTCCCATCGCGGCCGCCGCCGCGATGAAGATGACATGGCTGAGGTGCTCCGGCCTGGCCTTGCGGCCTTCCGGTGCCGGCGCCTGCGGGGTGCTGGTCACGTGTACTCCTGGGGCCACCCGGCAACGGCGCCGGGCGTGGGGGGCGAGCCCTTCCAGTGGCGCACAACATGACGCCGCCCACCACTTGAAGGTAAAAGCAACGTTGCAGAGACTATGCGTTCAAGTTTCGAAGTCAAGAGCGCATCATGAAGTCACAGGACCCGCAACACTTCGAAGAGTTGTGTACAAGTATTGAAGATCCAGGTGAGAGGGCATACGGATCGACGATCAGCGAAGACGCTGGCTGATCACCTTGGAGACGCCGTCACCCTGCATGGAGACGCCGTAAAGGGCGTCCGCGACCTCCATCGTCCGCTTCTGATGCGTGATCACGATCAGCTGGGAACTCTCCTGCAGCTCCTGCATGATGCGGATGAGCCGCTGGAGGTTGGTGTCGTCGAGCGCCGCCTCGACCTCGTCCATGACGTAGAACGGGCTGGGCCGGGCCTTGAAGATCGACACCAGCATCGCCACGGCGGTCAGCGAGCGCTCACCGCCGGACAGCAGCGACAGCCGCTTGACCTTCTTGCCCGGCGGCCGGGCCTCCACGTCCACGCCCGTGGTGAGCATGTTGTCGGGGTCGGTCAGAATGAGCCGGCCCTCACCGCCGGGGAAGAGCCGCGAGAAGACGCCCTCGAACTCGCGTGCAGTGTCCCGGTACGCCTCCGTGAACACCTGCTCGACGCGTTCGTCGACCTCCTTGACGACCTGCAGCAGGTCGGCGCGGGTCTTCTTCAGGTCTTCCAGCTGCTCGGACAGGAACTTATGGCGTTCCTCCAGCGCCGCGAACTCCTCCAGGGCGAGCGGATTCACCTTTCCGAGCTGCTGGTACGCCCGTTCGGCGGACTTGAGCCGCTTCTCCTGCTCGGCGCGGGTGAACGGCCGCGGCTGGTTGCGCGGATGCTCGGGGTCCTCCGGAAGCTCCTCGCCCTCGGCGGGCGGCGACGGCGGTACGAGCTGATCGGGGCCGTACTCGGAGACGAGGCCCGCGGGCTCGACGCCCAGCTCCTCCAGGGCCCTGGTCTCCAGCTGCTCGATGCGCAGACGCTTCTCCGCGCCGAGGACCTCGCCGCGGTGGACGGAGTCGGTGAGCTTGTCGAGCTCGCTCTTGAGGTCCCGGCCCTCGGCGCGGGCGGCGGTCAGCTCCCGCTCGCGCTCGGCCTTCGCCGCCTCGGCGGCGGCACGTTCCTGCTCGGCCCGTACGACGGACACCTCGACATGCGCGAGGAGCTGACGGGCGCCATGGGCCACCGCCTGGGCCACGGTGGCCTCGTGGCGGAGCCGGGCGCGGCGCTGTTCGGCGCGCGCCCGTGCCTCGCGCTCGGCGCGTGCGCCGCGGTCCAGCGCGTCGGCGCGCCCCGCGAGCCCCTTCACGCGTTCCTCGTGGGTACGGACCTGGAGCCGCGCCTCCATCTCGGTCTGCCGGGCGTTGGCCCCGTCGGCCGCGAGCCGGTCCCGTACGGAGGCGTCCGGCTCCTCCTCGACGGGAGTCTCCTCGGCGACGACCAGCCGCTCCGCCAGTTCCTCCGCCTCGTACAATGCCTTCTCCAGCGCCTCTTCGGCGCGCTCGGCCGCCGCGGCCGTACGTTCGGCCTCCCCGGCCGCCCCACGCGCCTGTCCCGCCAGCCGGCCCAGCTGCTGGGCGAAGCCGGCCTTCTCCTTCTCGGCGGCCCGCCGTCGCTCGCCCAGTTCCTCGACGAGCGCTGCGGACGCCGTGCGCCGCACGGTGGTCTCGCGCTGCTGCACGGCGAGTTCCTCGCACCGTACGGCCAGCTCCTCCAGCTCGGCGGCGGCCTCGTCGACCGACGCCTGCACCTCCAGCAGGCTGGGCGCCCCCGCGGACCCGCCGTGCGCGAAGTGCGCGCCGAGCACATCGCCTTCGGCGGTGACGGCGATCAGCCCCGGCCGCGTCCGGACCAGGTCCTCGGCGTCCTCCAGGGTGCCGACGACCACCATCTCCCGTACGAGGCGCTCCACCGCGGGCATCAGCTCCCTGGGCCCCCGCACCAGCTCGGCGACCCGCGGCGGCTCTCCGGGTGCCGCGCCGGAGGCGACGCCCCGGTCCTGGAGCGGCACCGACGGGACGCGGTCCCGCACTTCCGCAGGGCTTCCGGCCCCGCCGTCGAGCGCCGCCCGAGCCGGACCTGACGCCGCGCCACCGGCCGGTGCCGGGCCGGGCACGGGCTCACGCGCCGAGGCGGGCAGTGCGCCGCCCGGCACCGCCCCGCCACCGGTATCCGGTGCGGCGCCGGTTCCGTAGGAGGCGGCCTGCTTCGGGACGGACATCAGCAGGGACGCCCGGCCCGCGTCCTGCTTGCGCAGCAGACGGATGGCTTCGGCGGCCGTCGCGGGGTCGGTGACGGCGATCGCGTCCGCCGCCGCGCCGAGGGCCGCGGCGACCGGGATCTCGTAGCCAGGGGTCACCGTCAGAAGCTCGGCGGCCGGGCCGAGCAGGCCGGACAGCCTGTCCCGGGCGGAGAGCAGGGCGCCGGTGCCGTCCTTGCGGCGCAGGCCCTGGGCGAGGGCGTCGTGGCGGGCGGCGACGGCGGCGCGCTTGCGCTCCGCCGCCGTGGCCGCTTCCCGTGCGGCGGACAAAGCGGACTCCGCCTCGGCCAGTTCGCGCCTGGCGGCGTCGTGCTGTCCGGCGAGCGACGAGTCGTCCGCGTCCAGCCCGTCGACCTCGGCCTTGAGCTGCTCGTACTCCTCCTGGGCCGCTGTCGCCCGCTCCTGCGCCTCGTCCCGGGCGGCCGCGAGCCGGCCGATCTCCGCCTGGGCGGAGGCGGCACGCGAACGGGCCGCGTTGACCTGACCGTTCAGCCGGGCCAGCCCTTCACGCCGGTCGGCGATCGCGCGTGCGACGTCCTTCAGCCGGCGCTCCTCGACCGCCAGCTCGCGCTCCAGTTCGGCCCGATGGGCGACGGTGTCGTCCAGCGCGCGTTCGGCCGCGTCCAGCGCTGCCTCCAGCTCCGCCTCCTGCTCGCGGATGCGGGCGGCCTCGCGCTCCATGTCCTCGGGGTCGCGGCCGCGTCGTTCCTCCGTGGGCGCCGCCGTGGCGCTCTTGACCCGGGCGTCGGCCAGCGAGACCGTGCCCCGGACCCGCTCGGCCAGTTGCGACAGCTCGTACCAGGTCTGCTGGGCCCGCTGCAGCCGTGGCGCCAGCCGGCGTACCTCGTCCTCCAGATCCGCCTCACGCGCCTGCGCCGCCTTGAGATCGGCTTCCGCGGCCTCTTTGCGTTCCTTCAGCGCGGCCTCGTCGGCGACCTCGGTCCTGAGCGCCTCCCGCATCCGTACGAGGTCGTCGGCGAGCAGCCGCAGCCGCGCGTCGCGCAGATCCGCCTGGATGACGGCGGCCCGACGCGCCACGGCGGCCTGCCGCCCCAGCGGCTTGAGCTGGCGCCGCAGTTCGTCCGTCAGGTCCTGGACGCGGGCGAGGTTCGCCTGCATCGCGTCCAGTTTCCGCAGCGCCTTCTCTTTCCGCTTGCGGTGCTTGAGAACGCCCGCGGCCTCCTCGATGAACGCCCGGCGTCCCATCGGGTCGGCGTGCAGCACGGAGTCGAGCTGTCCCTGACCGACGATGACGTGCATCTCGCGCCCGATACCCGAGTCGGAGAGCAGTTCCTGAATGTCCAGCAGCCGGCAGGTGTCCCCGTTGATCTGGTATTCGCTGCCGCCGTTGCGGAACATGATCCGCGTAATCGTGACCTCGGCGTATTCGATCGGCAGCGCCCCGTCGGAGTTGTCGATCGTCAGCGACACCTCGGCGCGGCCGAGCGGCGGCCGCCCGGTCGTCCCGGCGAAGATGACGTCCTCCATCTTCCCGCCGCGCAGGGACTTCGCCCCTTGTTCACCCATGACCCAGGACAGCGCGTCCACGACATTGGACTTGCCGGAACCGTTCGGCCCCACGACACAGGTGATGCCGGGCTCGAAGCGCAGCGTCGTCGCGGAGGCGAATGATTTGAACCCGCGCAGGGTCATGGCCTTGAGGTGCACGCCGCTGGACTTTACCTCCCGTCGCCCGGAGATCACCGGAGATGTCGGTTCCCGGCTACCGCCCCGGCCGTTGTCCCGGCTGCCTTGTGCGTTTCACCCATGAGGGCGCAGGGCACATCAGACGGTAAGCGGCGCACTACAACGAGGGAAACAAAGAAAGAAGGGACGCCGAAGCGTCCCTTGCATACATACCTGCCTTGCGAGAGAGTTTCTCACCGGACCCCGACGGGGACTGGGATCAGGTGAGCGCGGGCTCGCCCTTGGGTACGTCGATGTCGATGCCTTCGAGCAACGACTCGCCATGGTGCTGTGCGGCGGCGCTGAGCGCGTCGTTCTCGGACTGGATCCGTACGAGCTCGGATTCCAGGTCCTGGACGCGTTGCTGAAGCCGTCGCATCTCGGCGAGGAGTCGCGGGTCGGAACCGCCGACATAACCGAGAAGCGCCTTTGCCATGATGGATGGTCCTCCACACTGAGTGACCGACCGATGCGGTGTGGGTCGTGAGGGATTCGCACCCGCGGTGCTCGGCAGCGCTTGTGTTTACTGCGGTTCGTACTGCCAAACAGCTGAGGTGCGCGGGGCTTCCAGCGTCTCACCAAAAAGTTTGACGGTCAACACGATCACACCCCGTATCGACGGGCGAGCCGCGGGCTCACGACCGTGACACACACGGCTGCGGCTCTCCTGCGGGCCCCGGGGGCGTGGAGATCATCCTTACTGCGGCAGCCTGGCACGGCAGGACCGTAATTGGCAACCACCAGCGCGTTTCTTGCGAACACGTGTGCTGGGGGCAGTCATCTGAACACATGGTGTGGCCGTATCGCAGGCATCCGCTCAGCGGATCGCGAACCCGTCGTAGCCGCCGCGCGGATCGCCCCAGATTTCCGTGACACCGTCGACGGCGCCGGGCGTGTCGGAGGACCTGAGCCACTCCAGGAGACGGTGGCAATTCTCACGTGGACCTTCGGCCACGATCTGCACCCTGCCGTCGTCCAGATTGAGCGCGAAGCCGTGGAGGCCGCCGATCTCCATGGCGTTTGCCCTGGTGAACCAGCGGAAGCCCACTCGCTGTACTCGGCCGCGTACCCATGCGGTGAGCCGTGCGTGTTCGTTCATGCGCGCAAGCTACACGTGAGCCCATCGGTCGATCGCCCTCGCCTCACTTCCCTCAGCCCCGTATTCGCGTACAGTCCCGACGAAATGGACTCCACTCATTCGGGTCAGTCCAGACATTGTCGACTTGCAGTCAGGACGAGGAAGGGCGAGCTGGATGGGACGCCATCGCCGGAAGAACCGGGCCGCGGTGCCTGTACGTACCGGGCTCCTCGGGGTCTCCGCAGCCATGGCGGTGGGCGCCGTGGCCGTGGCCGCCGGTCTGCTGCCGGGCAGCGACGTGTTCACCGGGGCAAGTGAGAAGACCAGCGCCCAGCAGGTGCGCGAGGCGCGCTCCGGTGACCTGAACGCCCTGGGCGGCGCCTCCGTCACCCCGTCCGAGCGTCCCTCCGCGTCGGTGAGCCGTGGCGCCGAGGGGGCGGCGAAGTCGTCAAAGGGCCTGTCCTCCACGTCGAGCAAGCCGTCGCCGTCCGCGTCCGCGACGCCGGCGAAGAAGAAGCCCGCGCCCAAGGCGCCCGAGGCGAAGCGGCCGGCGGCTCCTGAGGCGAAGGCCCCGGCGAAGCGGACCGCCGCCCCGGAGCGCAGGTTCAAGCCCCTCCCGACGAAGCCGCCCCGTACCCAGGCCCCTGTCGGCTCCGGCGAGTCCGCGGCCGAGGCTGAGGTGCTGGCGCTGGTCAACCAGGAGCGCGCGAAGGTCGGCTGCAGCCCGGTGCGCCCGAAGGCGTCGCTGGCCTCCCTCGCGGACAGGTTCAGCTCGGACATGGCGGCGCGCGGCTTCTTCGACCACACCGACCCGGACGGGGACACCCCGTGGGACCGGGCCTCGCAGGCCGGTGTCGGCGGGCTCGGCGGCGAGAACATCGCCCGCGGCCAGGCCGACGCCCGGACCGTCATGAACTCCTGGATGAACAGCGACGGCCACCGCGCGAACATTCTCAACTGCGAGTACCGGACGCTGGGCGTGGGTGTCTCCTTCGCCGAGGGCGGCCCGTGGTGGACGCAGGACTTCGGCTACTGAGACATCCGCGGGTCGGCGACCTGTCAGCTTTCCTGGGCCGCCTCGGAGCCGTCATCGGCTACCGAGGCGGCCCGGATTGCATCCAGGCGGCTCGCGTACGCGTCTTCGCGGAGTTAGGCGGTCTGCGGATGTCGGGAACGCGCCACCGGCTCCGTCCCAGGGACATCAGCGGCCACCACCGGCCGCACGAGGGAGAAGGAGAAGCCGGCGTGGCGATTCAGCGGATGGACAACGTCGGCATCGTCGTCGAGGACTTGGATGCCGCCATCGCGTTCTTCGTGGAACTCGGCATGGAGCTGGAGGGCAGGGCGGAGGTCGAGGGCCTCGTCGCCGACCGGTGCACCGGACTCGACGGCGTCCGCTGCGACATCGCGATGGTCCGGACCCCGGACGGTCACAGCCGGCTCGAGCTGGCGAAGTACCGCAGCCCCGCCGTGATCAGCGCAGGGCCGCGCAACCGGCCGCACAACATTCTGGGCACGCACCGCGTCATGTTCGCCGTCGACGACATCGAGGACACCGTTGCCCGCCTGCGCCCTCACGGCGCCGAACTCGTCGGCGAGATCGCCCGGTTCGAGGACAGTCATCTGCTCTGCTACGTCCGCGGACCGGAGGGCATCATCGTCGGACTGGCCGAGCAACTGCGCTGAGAAGGAAGAACCGCACCATGCGGCCGAACGTGATCATCGAGGTCCCGAACCGGCCGTCGAAGAGTGCTCGGCGACGGCCGACGCTGCCGACCACCGACAGCTGAGTCGCGGGTCGCAGCGTTGATCGATGGCACGGCCGGCAGTCGTGCGTCCCGGGCGCTGCCGGGTTCAGTCGTTGCAGCCTGGGCCGTCGCTCGGGTCGACGCAGGTGTTGATCCCGGTTCCGCCGTTGTTGGTGTTCGTGCCCGGTCCGCCGTCCAGGGCGTCATCGCCGGCGTCCCCGAAGAGCTGGTCGTTACCCGCCTTGCCGAAGAGCTGGTCGTTGTCCCTTCCGCCGCGGATACGGTCGTTGCCGCTTCCGCCGTAGAGGGTGTCGTTGCCCAGGAAGCCGGAGAGCCTGTCGTTGCCCGAGTCGCCTGAGAGCTCGTCGTTGCCCGTCTCACCGCGGAGTTCGTCGTTGCCCGATTCGCCGTGGAGGTTGTCGTTGCCCCAGCCGCCGAAGAGCTGGTCGTCGCCCGAGCCACCGGCGAGCCGATCGTTGTCCCGGTCGCCGTTGAGGGTGTCGTTGCCCGGGCCGCCGCAGATGAGGTCGTTGCCACCGAGCGCGTAGACCGTGTCACTGCCTCCGAGCGCGAAGATCACGTCGTTGCCGGGGGTGCCGATGATGACGTCGTTCTCCTCGGTGCCCACTCTGGTGGGTCTGGCGTCCTCGCACATCGAGTCGCTCGAGTGGGACGAGGTGGTCGAGTGGCGCGAGGTGCTCGACTGGATCGAGGTGGTCGATTCGACGGCTCGGCTCAGTGTTCCGGGTGCGGCGGCCACGGTGGAGGTGGAGAGGAAGAACGGCCCTCCGACGACGAGCACGATGAGTGCGGACACCGACCGGGCACTGGCACGGCACCGGCCGGAGCGCCCGGTCGGAGCCGTCGTCGACCGGTCGTCGTCAAAAGGGCGGAGCTGGGACATGGCTCTGCTGTCTCCCCGGTGAGATGCTCAGCTGTCCTTCACAGAAAGTCACACTTCCGCCCGGCTCGCTGTGCCGCCCGAGGGGGCCACCATCGCCCGCGAGCCGTCTACGCAGGTCACGGCCGATGAGCCGTGCCCCATCAGCACTCCTTCGGCCGTCACCCGCACGGAACGATCACAGCGAACAGGCGGGTCCGGCGCATACCAGCACACAGCGCTCTCCCTCGGTGAGCGCTGTGCGGGCGTAGGGTGTCGCGCATGGACGACGCCATCGCCTTCGACGTGTTCGACCGGCAGTGTCCGTCGCGCGGCACGCTGGAGCACGTGACCGGGCGGTGGGGCAGCCTGACGCTGGGCGCGCTGTACGAGAGCGGCTCCCGCTTCAACGAGCTGCGGCGGCGCGTCGACGGGGTGAGCGAGAAGATGCTCTCGCAGACGCTCCACGCCCTGGAGCGGGACGGTCTCGTGCACCGCGAGGCGCAGCACACCAACCCGCCGCGGGTCGACTACGAACTGACGCCGCTCGGGCGCGAGGTCGCCGGGCGGCTGCTCGGCCTGATCCACCTGGTGGAGGGCCGCATGCCGGAGGTACTGGCGGCGCGCGAGCGCTACGACGGGACGCGCGGCAGCGAGCGGACGGGGCGCGGCGGGCGCTGACAGCGCGGGCAGAAGTAGCTCGACCGGTTCATCCAGGGGCGTCGGCGCATCGGTGTGCCACAGCGGCGGCAGGGCTCGTCCTCGCGCCCGTAGGCGTCCAGCGACCGGTCGAAGTAGCCCGATTCACCGTTCACATTGACGTAGAGGCTGTCGAAGCTGGTGCCGCCGACGGCGAGGGCGGCGTTCATCACGTCCCGTGCATGGCCGAGGAGTTCGGCGGACCTGGGGCGGGTGAGGCTCCCGGTGGGCCGGTCGTAGTGCAGCTTGGCGCGCCACAGGGCCTCGTCGGCGTAGATGTTGCCGACCCCGCTGATCAGGGACTGGTCGAGCAGAGCGCGCTTGACCGTCGTACGCCGCAGCCGCAGCGCCGTGTGGAAGGCGGCGTCGTCGAACTCGGGGTCGAGCGGGTCCCGGGCGATGTGGGCGATCGCGTCCGGCAGGCCCTCGGGGGTGGTGTCGTGGAGCGAGAGTCCGCCGAAGGTGCGCTGGTCGACGAAGCGGAGCTCGGTGCCGAGGCCGTCCTCGAACCGGATCCGGATCCGGAGGTGCTTCTCGTCGACGGCGGCCTCGGGCTGGACGAGCAGCTGCCCGCTCATGCCGAGATGCCCGAGGACAGCGGCCCCGCTGTCCTCCAGCGGCAGCCACAGGTACTTCCCGCGTCGCCTCGCCACCCCGATGCGATGCCCCTCGAGCCGTGCGGCGAAGTCCTCGCCGCCACCGAGGTGCCTGCGCACGGCGCGCGGATGCAGGACCTCCACGCTCCCCACGGTCCGGCCGGCGACCCATTGCTCAAGCCCCCGTCGCACGACTTCCACCTCGGGCAACTCGGGCACGGACCCCTCCGGAGCTCTCTCGCTACAACGCTCGCAGCGTACCTCTCGCCCTCCCGGGCCCGGGCCACGGGGCCGCTCCCTCCTGCCCGGGGGCAGACGCCCGGGAAAGGGAAAACCTCCTGCCGCGCATACGCGCGACAGGAGGTCGGAAGCGGTGCCTCAGGCCGTGGCCCGGGGTGAAGGGGTGTCGGCGGCCCCTTCGTCTTCTGCGGACTGAGCGGCTTCCGCGGCCTTCGCCGCCTCAGCGCGCTCGTCCGCCGCCGCGCGCTCGTCCGCCGCGGCGCGGATCGCGCGCCACGCGGACTCCGCCGCCTGCTGTTCCGCTTCCTTCTTGCTGCGGCCGGTGCCGGTGCCGTACGAGACACCACCGACGCGGGCAGCAGCAGTGAAGGTCTTCTCGTGGTCCGGACCGGTCTCGGAGACCAGGTACTCCGGGACGCCGAGCCCCTCGGCCGCCGTGAGTTCCTGGAGGCTGGTCTTCCAGTCCAGGCCGGCCCCGAGGTTCGAGGACTTCTCGATCAGTGGGTCGAAGAGCCGGTGGACCAGCTCGGACGCCACGTCGAGGCCTTGGTCGAGATAGACCGCGCCGATCACCGCTTCCAGGGTGTCGGCGAGGATGGACGCCTTGTCCCGGCCGCCCGTGCCCTCTTCGCCCCGGCCGAGCCGGATGAAGGAGCCCAGGTCGAGGCCGCGGCCGACCTCCGCCAGCGCACGCGAATTGACCACCGCGGCCCGCAGCTTGGCCAGCTGGCCCTCGGGCAGGTCGGGGTGGGTTCGGTACAGCGTGTCCGTGACCACCAGTCCGAGCACCGAGTCCCCGAGGAACTCGAGCCGCTCATTGGTGGGCAGGCCGCCGTTCTCGTACGCGTACGAACGGTGGGTCAGCGCACGCACCAGAAGGGCGGACTCGAGCTGATACCCGAGCCGCCCTTCCAGAAGCGTGTGGGACGAGGCAGAACTGATGCTGTCGGACATCGTGCCTCTCACCAGCCGCTCAGACCTCGAGGACCTGGCGCTTGTTGTAGGTGCCGCAGCTCGGGCACGCGATGTGCTGCTGCTTCGGCTCCTGGCAACGCTCACACGAAACCAGGGTGGGGACCGCAGCCTTCCACTGCGACCGGCGGTGGCGCGTGTTGCTGCGCGACATCTTCCGCTTCGGAACAGCCACGGCTACTTCTCCTGCTTCTCGTCGACGCCCGCTTCGGCGCCGCTCATCTCGTCCTTCTCACCGGTTCCGAGTGAATCGGTGAGTCCCTGCAGTGCCGCCCAACGGATGTCGACGGCGTCATGGTGGTGCTCCGGGTCGTCGTTCAGGTTGGTTCCGCATTGGGAACACAGCCCTGCACAGTCCTCCCGGCACACCGGCTGCATCGGCAGTGCGAGCACCACCGCATCACGCAGCACAGGCTCGAGGTCGAACAAGCCGTCCTCGAGGAAGAGCCTGTCCTCGTCGTCCTCGGCGTCGTCGACGGGCTCCGCTTTGGGGCGGCCCCGTTCGTCGGCGTCGGGGTACGAGAACATCTCCTGGAAGTCCGCCGCGACCTCTTGGCGCAGCGGCTCCAGACACCTTACGCACTCCCCCTCGGCCACGGCACGGGCGGTGCCTGTGACAAGCACCCCTTCCATGACGGACTCGAGGCGGAGCTCAAGCTCCACGGGCGCACCCTCCGGCACGCCGATGACCCCCTCGATGCCGAGGATCGCCGGCGCACCGGGCGCCTGGACCGAGCGGGAGAGCCGCTGGAGCGCACCGGGCCGCCGGCCCAGCTCGTGTGTGTCGAACACGAGAGGGTTGCGGTGGTCGAGGCGGGCGTTCAGGGCTTCTCCTGCTTTCGGATCGTGTGGGGGGCCGCGGTTTCGGCGCAGCATCGGCTGCACGCACGCGCGACCGAAGAGCCAGGATACTGGACCGTTCGCTCCAGGCCCAATCCGGTCCGTACCGGATCAGCGACCCTGCTCGTAGCGCCGCAGCTGCTCCAGGTCGATCATGCTCGTGTCGAAGAAGCTGGTCTCGTCCAGCGCGGCGGCCTGGGGCTGGGCCTGGGGCTGCTGGTACGCGTAGGGGTCCTGGTGCTGGGGCTGAGCCTGCTGCTGGTACGCGTACGCCTGGTCGTAGCCCTGCTGCTGTCCCCCATACCCTCCGGCGTAGGGGTCCTGCTGGTACGCGTACATGTCCTGGTGCTGAGGCTGGTGCTGGTGCTGGGCCTGCTGCTGGTACGCGTACTGATCCGCCTGCGCGGGGATCTGCACCGCCTGCTGGACCTGCGGCTGGGGATCCGCCAGTTCCGCAAGCCCGGCCAGGTAGTCCGCGTCGCTCGTGTGCCGCATGCCCCCGGCGGCGTCCTGGGCGGCGACGTGCGCGCCGAGATCGTCGGTGGCGATACGGCCGTGCAGCTTCTGCCTGCCGCGGCCGACGGCCTCGAGCGTCTTGGAGAGCACCGCCTCGAAGGCACCGAGCTTGGCGTCCACGTAGTCGTCGGCGCGCTGGATCAGCGTCTGCGGGTCCGCGCTGTACTCCGGGGCGTCCTCGTCGGCGTACCCCTGCTCGTCCAGCCCGGGCCCGCGGCCGAGCAGCTTCTCGCGGCCGCGGTCGACCGAGCCGATGGTCTTGTTGAGGACGACCTCGAAGTTGGCGAGCTTGGAGTCGACGTAGTCGTCGGCCTCGGCGCGGATCTCCTCGGCGTCCCGGCGGGCCTCGGCGAGGATGCGGTCGGCCTCGTCCTGGGACTGCCGGGCGATCTGGGTGTCGGAGATCAGCGAGCCACGCTCCGAATGGGCGGCCTCGATGATCCGCTGGGCCTCCTGGCGGGCGTGCTCGACCATCTGGTCCCGGCCGCCGATCAGCTCCTGCGCCTGGGCGAGCGAGCCGGGCAGTGCCTGGCGCACCTCTTCGAGCATCGCGAGCAACTCGGCGCGGTTGACCACGCAGGAGGCCGACATGGGCATGGACCGGGCGTTCCCGACCGCCTCGACGATCTCGTCGAGCTTCTTCTGCACGTCCACCGTGTGCTCGCCACTCTCTACAGTCACTTCGGCCACTACGGCCGATATGGAGACGGACGGAACGACTGTACGGGCAGTCGGCGCCCGGCCGACACCGGGTGACGGCCCGTCAGGATCCCGCTTCCGGCGTCGGTTCCGGCCTCACTTCTTCGGGAGCCGCTCGGTCAGCGCCGCGAGGACGACCGGGGGCACCAGGTGCGAGACGTCCCCGCCCCAGGCCGCGACCTCCTTGACCAGCGAGGACGACAGGAAGCTGTAGGTCGGGCTGGTCGGCACGAACAGCGTCTCGACGCCCGAGAGGCCGTTGTTCATCTGGGCCATCTGCAGCTCGTAGTCGAAGTCGCTGACGGCGCGGAGGCCCTTGACGATGGCGGGGATGTCCCGCTCCTTGCAGTAGTCGACGAGCAGGCCGTGGTAGGCCTCGACCTCGACGTTGCCGTATTCGGCGGTCACCTCGCGGATCAGCTCGATCCGCTCTTCGACGGTGAACAGTCCCTGCTTGGACTGGTTGATCATCACCACGACGTGCACGACGTCGTACAGCTTGGAGGCGCGGGCGATGATGTCGAGATGTCCATTGGTGATGGGGTCGAACGACCCCGGACAGACGGCGCGGCGCAACTGAATTCCCTCGCTCTCCGGTCCGGTCATGGTGCGTCTTCGCACGTAGAGGCGGCGCGACCGTACCAAAGCGTTCCCTCGCCGTAGCGACGGGCCCGCAGTGGCTCGATTCCCTCGGGCCAGGCGAACTCACCGCCCCTGGTGCTGCGCTCCACGGTGACGAGCGCATCCTCCGCGAGCCACCCTCCCGAGCGGAGTGTGAGGAGAATCTCGCGAAGATCGTCGTCCGTGACGGCGTACGGAGGGTCGAGGAACACCACGTCGTACGGTGCCGTCGGCGGGGGTCCCTGGACGATCTGCTCGGCCCGGCCCGTGCGGACCTCGGCACCGGGCAGGGCGAGCGTCCGCACGTTCTCCCGGACCGTACGGGCGGCGCGACCGTCGGCCTCGACGAGCAGCGCGTGGGACGCGCCGCGTGACAGCGCCTCCAGGCCGACCGCGCCGGAGCCCGCGTAGAGATCGGCGACACGGATGCCCTGCAGGGTGCCGAGCATGGACTCCCAGGTGGAGAACAGGCCCTCGCGTGCCCGGTCGGAGGTGGGGCGGGTGCCGTTGCCCGGCGGCACGGCCAGGCGGCGTCCGCCGGCCGCGCCGGCGATCACGCGGGTCATCTGAGTCCTTCACGAAGACGTTCGTCCGGTCCGGTTCGATCCGGACCGGTCACCTCCACGATATGGGCTGTCGGCGGCGGGGGCGCAGGCCCCGGCCGGGTACCGGGCCTCGGCCCGGGCCCGCCCCCGGCGTCAGCCCTTGTCGAGGTACTGCTCGCGGTCCTTGTCCAGCAGCGCGTCCAGCGCCGTGCGCAGCTCCGGCAGATGCTCCAGCTCCGGGTCGGCGGTGACGACGGACACCGCCTCCTCGCGGGCCGCGGCGATGACCTCCTCGTCCTCGATGACCGCGAGGACCCGGAGCGAGGAACGCACTCCGGACTGGGCCTGGCCCAGCACATCGCCCTCACGGCGCTGTTCGAGGTCGATACGGGAGAGCTCGAAGCCGTCCAGCGTGGCGGCGACCGCACCGAGCCGGGCGCGGGCCGGGCTCGCCTCCGGCATCTCCGTGACGAGCAGGCACAGTCCGGGGGCGGAGCCCCGGCCGACGCGGCCGCGCAGCTGGTGCAGCTGCGATACGCCGAAGCGGTCGGCGTCCATGATCACCATCGCGGTCGCGTTCGGCACGTTCACCCCGACCTCGATGACGGTGGTGGCGACCAGCACGTCCACCTCGCCCGCGGCGAAGCGGCGCATGACGTCGTCCTTGTCGTCGGGGGCCATGCGGCCGTGCAGCACCTCCACCCGCAGCCCCTTCAGGGGGCCCGCCGTCAGCTGCCCCGCCACGTCCAGCACGGCCAGCGGCGGCCGCTTCTCGGCCTCGTCCTCCGCCGACTTCTTCCGCTGCTCGTCCTGGTCGTCGCCGATCCGCGGGCACACCGCATACGCCTGGTGCCCGCCCTCCACCTCCTCGCGCACCCGCTCCCACGCCCGCGCCAGGAAGTGCGGCTTGTCCGCGGCCGGGACCACATGCGTGGCGATCGGGGAGCGCCCGGCGGGCAGTTGGTCCAGCACGGAGGTCTCCAGATCGCCGAAGACCGTCATCGCGACCGTACGGGGAATGGGCGTGGCGGTCATGACCAGCAGATGGGGCGGCTGCTTGCCCTTGCCGCGCAACGCGTCGCGCTGCTCCACGCCGAAGCGGTGCTGTTCGTCGACCACGACCAGCCCCAGATCGTGGAACTGCACCTTGTCCTCGATCAGGGCGTGCGTGCCGATGACGATCCCGGCCTCGCCGGTGACCAGGTCGAGCAGCGCCTGACGGCGGGCGGCGGCGCCCATCGAGCCGGTGAGGAGCACGACCTTGGTCGCCCGCTCGGCGCCGCCGAGCATGCCGCCCTCGGCGAGATCGCCCATCATCTCGGTGATCGACCGGTGGTGCTGCTGGGCGAGGACCTCGGTCGGCGCGAGCATCGCCGCCTGGCCGCCCGCGTCCACCACGGCGAGCATGGCCCGCAGGGCGACCATGGTCTTGCCACTGCCGACCTCGCCCTGGAGCAGCCGGTGCATCGGATGCTCCGTGGCCAGGTCGCCGAAGATCTCCGCGGACACCTTCTGCTGGCCCTCGGTGAGGGTGAAGGGCAGCCGTGCGTCGAAGGCGTCGAGCAGCCCGTCGGGGACCGGTCTGCGGGCGACCGCGGGGAGTTGTGCGTCCGCGTGGCGCCGCCGGGCGAGGGCGACTTGGAGGACGAAGGCCTCGTCCCACTTCAGTCGCTGCCTGGCGTCCTCGATGTCGGCCTTGGTCTGCGGCCTGTGGATCTTGAGCAGGGCCTCGGGGAGGGGGACGAAGCCACGGCCTTCACGCAGCGCGGGCGGCAGCGGGTCGAGGGCCTCCCCGGCCTGCGGGAGGACCGCGTCGACGGCCTTGGCGATCTTCCAGGACTCCAGGCCCTTGCAGGCCGGATAGATCGGGATGAGCCGGCCGGCGAAGGCACTGACCACGCCGTCGCCGCTGTCGGCGTCCAGCCGCTCGTACGTGGGATGGGCCAGCTGCAGCTTGCGGTTGAACACGGAGACCTTGCCGGCGAACATCGCGCGGCTGCCGGGGAGCAGGTCCTTGTGCGGTTTGTGGATGCCACGGCCGAAGAACACCAGCTGCAGCCGTCCGCTGCCGTCGGTGATGGTGATCTCCAGCCGCTGACCGCGTCCGCCGTTGAACTTGAGCACGCGCGCGTCCGCGACCTGCGCGACGACGGTCACGTCCTCGTCGAGCGGCAGCTCGTCGAGCCTGGTCAGCTGGCCGCGCTCCTCGTACCGGCGCGGATAGTGGTGGAGCAGGTCTCCGACGGTGTGCAGGTCGAGGTGCTCGGCCATGACCTTCGCGGTCGCGGGGCCGAGAGTCGTCTTCAGCGGTTCGTCCAACACGCGGTCCATTGCACACCACCGCACCGACAACCGTCGCGCACCGCCGGATATCCCCTGGTCACGTCGGTGCCGTGCCCCCTAGGATGGCGCGGTCTCCCCCGCCTTCCAAAGCCGCGATCACCGTCGACCGGGATCGCCCTACCCGCGCCGCCGCTCGTCCCCCCACCCGGCGCAGCGACGATGACTTCTGAGACCACACCACAGTCCACCGTGCCCACTCCGCACACCTTCCAGGTCGATCTGCGCGGCCTGGTGGATCTCCTCTCCCACCATCTCTACTCCAGTCCCAAGGTCTATCTGCGCGAGCTGCTGCAGAACGCCGTGGACGCGATCACCGCACGCCGGGCCGAGCAGCCGGACGCGCCCGCCCGGGTGCGGCTGTACGCCGAGGACGGCCGGCTGCGGGTCGAGGACAGCGGCATCGGGCTGACCGAACAGGACGTGCACAGCCTGCTCGCCACCATCGGACGCAGTTCCAAGCGGGACGGCGGGCTGGAGTCCGCGCGGGCCGAGTTCCTCGGCCAGTTCGGCATCGGCCTGCTCGCCTGTTTCGTCGTCGCCGCGGAGATCCGGGTCGTCAGCCGGTCCGCGCGGACGCCGGACGCGCCGCCCGTGGAGTGGGCGGCGCGCGACGACGGCTCGTACACCGTGCGCACGCTCCCGGACGATGCCCGCAGCGAGCCCGGCACGACCGTGTACCTCACGGCCCGCCCCGGCAGTGGTGACTGGCTCGCGCAGGACCGGGTCCGGGCGCTGGCCCGGGACTTCGGCTCGCTGCTCCCGTACGACGTGCGCGTGGGCGAGGAGCCGGTCACCGATCTGCCGGCGCCCTGGGACCGCCGCCATCCGAGTCCGGCGGCGCGCCGGGTGGCCCTCGCGGGCCACTGCCACGAGCTGTTCGGCTTCACCCCGCTCGACTCGATCGAGCTGGACCTGCCGCTCGTGGGCGTCCGCGGTGTCGCGTACGTGCTGCCCTCCGCGGTGAGTCCGGCGCAGCGCGCGGGCCACCGTGTGCACCTCAAGGGCATGCTGCTGACCGACCGGGCCGACGAACTCCTGCCCGACTGGGCCTTCTTCGTACGCTGTGTCCTGGACACCGACAGCCTGCGGCCGACCGCGTCGCGCGAGTCGCTGTACGCGGACGAGACGCTCGCGGGCGTACGGGACGCTCTCGGCGCCCGTGTGCGCGACTGGCTGACGGGGCTCGCGGCGGGCGATCCCCAGCGGCTCGCGCAGTTCCTCTCCGTCCACCACCTGGGCGTGAAGTCGCTGGCCCGGCACGACGACGGCATGTTCCGCACGATGCTTCCATGGCTGCCGTTCGAGACGACCGACGGCCGGCTGTCCCTGGAGGAGTTCGCCCAGCGGCATCCGGTGGTGCACTTCACCCGCAGCGTCGAGGAGTACCGGCAGGTCGCGCCGATCGCGTCCGCGCAGGGCATCGGCGTGATCAACGGCGGCTACACCTATGACTCCGAACTGG
Source organism: Streptomyces sp. NPDC091376 (assembly GCF_044757085.1). Lineage (NCBI taxonomy): Bacteria > Bacillati > Actinomycetota > Actinomycetes > Kitasatosporales > Streptomycetaceae > Streptomyces > Streptomyces sp. NPDC091376. The sequence continues at coordinate 163,397 of NZ_JBIVUF010000007.1, forward strand.
TCGAGCGGCTTCCCTCGGTCCGCCCCGGAACCGTGGTCGCCGAACTCGACGCCGACACCGTCACCGCCCACCTCGACGCGGTCGACCCGGCCGACGAACTGGCCCTCGCGGGCTTTCTGTCAGTGGCGCGTGCCACGCTGGATCCCCTCGGCTGCGATGTGTCCCTGCGTTCGTTCCACCCCGTGACCGTGCCCGCACTGCACCTCGACGACCGGGCGGCCCGCCATGAGCAGGCCCGCGCGGACGCGGAGGAGCAGGCGGACGACCTGTGGGCGGGCATTCTCGGCTCGCTGCGCGGCAGCGCGCCGCGGGCCCGCCTCGTCCTCAACCACCTCAACCCGCTGATCCGCAGGATCAGCGCCCTCGACCCGCAGCTCACGGGCACGGCCGTCGAGTCGCTCTACGGGCAGGCCCTGCTGATGGCGCAGCGCCCGCTGCGTCCCGCCGACTCGGCCCTGCTCAACCGTGCGTTCATCGGCCTGCTCGAATGGGCCACCCACGACCAGGAGGAGGACCGTTGACCCTCACGTTCCAGGCCCTGCGCGAGGCGATGCGGGACAACTTCGCCCAGCCCGAGGGCCCCGCCCGCAACGCACGCGCGGAGCGGTTGCTCGCCGAGGCCGAGCAGCTCGGTGAGCCGCTGGCCGTCATCGAGGCCCTCGGGCACCAGCTGCAGGTCTACAACTACAGCTCCGAGAAGGCCAAGATGTTCGTCCCGTTCGCGCGGTTGCTGCGGATGTGGGACGAACAGCCCGGGGATTTCGACGACTTCGAGACCCACTCCCTGCACTGGGTGTTCAAGTGGGTGTCGAGCGGCATGCTCGACCAGCCGCACATCCCGCTCGCCTCGATCGAGAAGTGGCTCGGCGAGATGGAGCACCGCTACCGGCTGGCCGGTCACTCCGAACGGGCCGTGCGGCAGGGTGAGTTCCGGGTCGCCCGGCATCTGGGCGACCGGGAGCGGGCGCAGCGCGCGTACGCCGCGTGGCTCGCCGCCGACCGGGACCGGATGAGCGACTGCCACGCCTGCGAGCTGCACGGGCAGGGCTCCTGGCAGGCCGAGCTCGACGACGACGCCCGCGCGCTGGAGATCTGGCAGCCGGTCCTCGCGGGCGAGCACACCTGTGCCCATGAGCCGCACGCCGTACTGGCGTCCTCGCTGCTGCCGCTGGTCAGGCTCGGCCGGACCGACGACGCGCGCGCCAACCACCTGCGCGGGTACCGCATGGTGCGCCCCATGGAGAGCATGCGGGGCTCGGTGTCGCTCCACGTCGAGTTCTGCACGCTGACCGGCAACGAGGCGCGGGCGCTGGAGATCCTCGCCGACCGTCCCGCCTACTTCACGGACGACGGCGACCCCGACTCGCTCATGGACCATCTCGCCGTCACCGCGCTGCTGATGGACCGGCTCGTGGCGCTCGGGCACGGCGACCAGGGCGTGCCGGGGCCCGCGGGGACGTCCTGGACGGCCGGCGCCCTCGCGGAGCACGCGCGGGCGCAGGCCCTCGCGATCGCCGGACGCTTCGACGAGCGCAACGGCACGGTGTCGGTGAGCACGCTCGTACGGGAGCGGATGGCGCGGCGGCCGTTGCTGGAGCGACTTCCGCTGGGCGTACGGGCGGTTCGGCTGACCGCCGCCGAACCGTCGTCGGCGGCGCCCGCGTCCGCGCCGGTGTCCACGGTGCGGCCCGCCCCGGCCGGTACCGAGGAGCTGCTGGCTGAGGCGCGGCGGCTGACCGGACAGCGGCATCCGGACGCCGGGGCCGCATGGGCGGCGCTCGCCGAGGCGGCGGACGCCACGGAGCTCGACGACCGGTCGCTCGCCGAGATCGACGACCACCGCGCGATGTCCCGCAGCACCGAGCCGGCGGAGTCCGCGCGACTGTTCCGCTCCGCCGCGGAGCGGTACGAGGCCCTCGGCGACCCAGGGGAAGCGGCGGCCGCGCTGGCCCGCGCCGCGTACGCGATCGCGCGCGACGGCCGTACCGACGAGGCCCTCGCCGCCGTCGAGGAACCTTGCGCGCGGGTGCTGGCGCTGCACGCCGAAGGCGCCACCGGCGCCGGTCAGGCCGCGGGGGCGCTGCTCAACCGGGTACGGATCCATCTGGCGCGGCTCCATGACGCAGACGCCACAGGTGCCGATGCCGGCGCTGGTGCCGACGCCGACGCCGACGCCGACGAGCGGGCCGAGGCGCTGGAAGGGGCGGTGGCCGAACTGCTGGCCTTCGCCGGGCCGCATCACGAGGACCCGCGGGTGGCCGACCGGGTCGCGGAGGCGGAGAGCGTCCTCGGTGATCTCGCGGCGCACCGCGGGGACGCCGAGGCCGCCGCCGAGCGGTACGAGGCCTCGGCCGCGCTCTACCACCGGGCCGGGCTGCCCTGGTACGCGGTCGAGCCGGAGGCCCGTCTCGTGCCGGTGGCCCGCCACCTCGGCGATCTGGAGACGGCGGAGCGCGCGGCCCGTGCGGCCCTGGAGCACGGTTCCTCGTACGTGGACACGCTCGGGCACACCCGGTTGCACCTCCAGCTGGCCGAAGTCCTGGGCGAGAGCGGCCGGTTCGAGGAGGCCGCCGGGCATGCGCTGGAGGCCGCGCACTGGGCCGACGAGGCCGGCGAGAGCGCGGGCTTCGGCACGTACGCCCGGCACCAGCTGGGCGGCTGGCTGCTGCGCGCCGGGCGGACGGAGGAGGCGGCGGCCATTCTGGAAGCCGTCCTTCCGGATCTGACCGTCGACGACCACGGCGAAGGGATGGTCGTCCAGACCCTGTGGTGGCTCGGTGACGCGCTCACAGTGCTCGGGCAGTCGCGCGAGGCCGCCGAGCACTGGCTGAAGGCGGCCGACATCGCCCGGGGCTGGCCCGAGCAGCGGGACCACGCGATGCTCGCGAACCTCGCGGGCCAGGCGCTGTACCGCGCGGGGCTGAACGAGGAGGCCGACCGCGTGTACGAGCGCGCCGGCACGCTCTGGCGCGAGCTGGGCGACGTCCACGCGGTGGTGCGCGCGCTGCGGGTGCGTGCGTGGATCGCGGTCCGCGAGGGGCAGGCGGGGCCTCAGGCGGCGCGGGCGTTCATGTCCGCGGCGGAGAAGGAGTGCGAGCAGGCGCTCGCGCAGGCCGACGATCCGGCGTCCGGAGCGCGCCTGCGCGCGGAGCTCGCGGACACCCACCGGCAGACCGGCGAACTGATCGCCGGCCAGGGCGAGGGTTCGGAGACGTACGCGGAGGCCCTGCCGTACGTCGAGCAGGCGATCGCCTGCTTCGAGGAGGCGGGCGAGGACTTCGCGGATCTACGGACGGGGGCGCAGCTGATGGCCGCCTGGCTGGAGGCGGACCTCGGCGCGACGGAGTCGGCGACGGCACGGGCGCGGGCGGTCCTGGCCGCCTACGCGACCGCGTCGGACGAGACGGCGGAGTCCCGCCGCGCGGAGGCGGAGCAGCTGCTGGAGTACGTCTCCGGCTAGGTCGTGTCAGACACGACCTGGGTCGTCCCTGACTCCGGGACCGGGCCGGATCATCGGCCCGGTCCACCGGGACGGGTCCCGAAGGCGAGCGGCCCGTTGCACGGTGCCCGCGTCACTCCACGCCGATGAGCAGCGGCGCGCCGCCGCCGTGGTAGATCACCGTGTCCACCGCCAGGTATCCCGACCGCACATGCGCCTCCAGGCGGTCCGCCAGCCCCTCCGCCGCCCCGTCCGGGAGCACGAGGGTGACCAGTTCGCCGCCGGCCGAGAGCATGCGGTCCAGAACCGTTTCCGCCGTGGTCGCCAGGTCCGCGCCGATGACCGCCACATCGCCCTCGATCAGTCCCAGGACGTCCCCGGCCTGGCACACGCCCGCCGAGGTGAAGGACTGCCGCTCGGCGACGGCCAGTTCGCCGTAGCGTGTCGCGCCCGCCGCCGAGGTCATGGCGACGACGTCCTCGTCGAAACGGCGGTCCGGTTCGTGGACGGCGAGCGCCGCGATGCCCTGGACCGCCGAGCGGGTGGGGATGAGCGCGACGCGGACACCCTCGTCCCTGGCCTGTTCCGCGGCCGCGGCCGCGGTGTGCCGCAGGTCGAAGTCGTTGGGCAGGAGCACGACCTCACGGGCGTGCGCCCGCCGGATCGCCTCGACGAGTTCACCGCTGGCCGGCGGCTCCCCGGGCCGTGCGAGCACCGTCGTCGCACCTGCCTCCGCGCACAGGCCCGCGAGTCCCTCCCCCGGCACCACCGCGACGACGGCCCGCTGGACGCGTTCCCTCGGCTCCGTGTGCTCGGCCGCGGCGAAGTGCGTGATCCGGATCCGGTACGGCCGGCCCGCCTCGACGCCCGCCTCGACCGCAGCGCCCGCGTCGTCGACGTGCACATGGACGTTCCACAGTCCGTCACCGCCGACCACGACGAGTGAGTCGCCCAGCCCGTCGAGCCGGGACCTGAGGCGCGTCACGGCGGCGTCGTCCGCCTCCAGGAGGTAGATCACCTCGAAGGCGGGGCCTCCGTCGGCGCACGGCTCGGTGGCCGCGGACACGACCGGATGGACCCGTGCGGAGCCCCGTGGGGAGGGCCGCGAGGAGGGCCGTGCGGCCGGCGCGTCCCCCGTCACCGCCTCGACCAACGCGCCCAGCACCGCCAGCAGCCCCTGGCCCCCCGCGTCCACGACACCGGCCCTGCCGAGCACGTCGAGCTGGCCGGGAGTCTCTTCCAGCGCCCGGCAGGCACGTGCGTACGCGGCCGTCACCGCGGTGGCGTCGTCCCCGGCGCCGGCGGCGTGCGCGGCTTCCGCCGCCGCCGACGCCACGCTCAGGATGGTGCCCTCCACGGGATGCGCGACCGCCTCGCGCGCGGACTCCGCGGCCCGCCGCAGCGCTTCGGCCGCCCCGCCGTCCCGCTCGCCGAGCACCTCGGCCATGCCCCGCAGCAGCTGCGCCAGGATCGTGCCCGAGTTGCCGCGGGCCCCGATCAGCGCCCCGTGCGCCATGGCCCGCACCGCGTCCGCGAGCCCCGGGGCGCCGGAGCCGGTCTCGTAGGCCGCGAACACCGCCTCCACGGCCCGCGCCGCGGACTCGACGGTCAGGTACAGGTTGGTGCCGGTGTCACCGTCCGCGACCGGATAGACATTGATCGCGTCGATCTCCTCGCGCTCCCTGCCCAGCGCCTCCAGAGCGAGTGAGCACCAGGTGCGGACCGCCAGGGCATCGAGGGGCTGCGGCAACTAGGTCCTCCTTCGGGGGTCCCTCCACGTCCCCAGGGCGCGCAGAGGGGAGGCTGGGCTGCACCGCAGGGTAGCCCCGAGAGGGGCCGGGAGCCGGGGCGGGGGCGGAGGAAGCCATGGTAGTTTCGTTCTACGGGTGCAGCCGTTGTATGCTGCTCCGGTTGCCCGATGAAAATCGGGCCATTCCCCCGGCAGGCCACTTCAGATCACTGATTCCGGCACGCCGGAATTCACCGTAAGTGCATCTGAAGTCTTTGGAGTGACCCGTGGCTGCCAACTGCGACGTCTGCGGCAAGGGGCCGGGCTTCGGCAACAACATTTCGCACTCGCACCGCCGTACGTCTCGTCGCTGGAACCCGAACATCCAGCGCGTGCGTGCCGTGGTCGGTCGGACGCCGAAGCGGCTCAACGTCTGCACCTCGTGCATCAAGGCCGGCAAGGTCTCGCGCTAACGCCGACGTTTCGTCGTAGCGCAGCCCCTGCGGTTGCCTTGAAAAGCCGGTCCACCTCGGTGGACCGGCTTTTTGCCGTGCCCGCGGTCCCGCCGCCGTCACGAGCCAGGTGTCATGACGGCCCGGCTGCCGTCACGCGCGCCAGGCCCAGGCGTGGTCGACCGGTCCGATCCCGCCGCCCAGCGCGAAGCCCTCGGCGATCGCGCCGGTGACATAGTCCTTCGCGGCCGAGGCGGCCTCCGGGACGCTCAGCCCCTTCGCCAGCCCCGCCGCGATCGCCGAGGCGAGGGTGCAGCCCGTGCCGTGTGTGTGCCGGTTGTCGAGCCGGGGGGCACGCAGCCAGTGGATCTCGGTGCCGTCGGTGAGCAGGTCCACGGCGTCGCCTTCGAGATGCCCGCCCTTGATCAGCGCCCAGCGCGGCCCGAGCGCGAGGACCGCCTCGGCCGCGCGCCGCAGATCGCTCTCGGACTGCGTCCGTACGCCCGTCAGCTGTGCGACCTCGTCGAGATTCGGGGTCGCCACGGTCGCGACGGGAAGCAGCCTCTTGCGTACGGAGTCCAGCGCCGAGGCGGCGAGCAGCGAGTCGCCGTGCTTGGAGACGCCGACGGGGTCGACGACGACGGGCGCGTCCGTCCCGGACAGCAGCTCCGCGACGGTCTCGACGAGTTCGGCCGACGCGAGCATCCCCGTCTTGACCGCCTGGACGCCGATGTCGTCGACGACGCTCCGGTACTGCGCGCGCACCGCCTCGACGGGAAGTTCCCAGGCACCCTGCACCCCGAGCGAGTTCTGCGCGGTGACGGCCGTGATGACGCTCATGCCGTGGACACCGAGGGCGAGCATCGTCTTGAGGTCGGCCTGGATGCCGGCCCCGCCGCCGGAGTCGGATCCGGCGACGGTCAGCACCCGCGGCGGAGCCTGCCGGGTCATGAGCCCTCCCCGAAGTGGTCCCAACCGCCCTTGCTGGTCCAGGGCGCTCCGTCGACGGTCACCTGCGGCAGTGCCGACGGGTTGAGCACCTCGCCGATCACCTTCCAGCGGGCGGGCAGCTTCACGTCCTGGGGGAAGGTCGCGACGATGGCGTGGTCCTCACCGCCGGAGAGCACCCACTGGAGCGGGTCGACCCCGACGGCCTGGCCGATGTCGTTCATCTGCGAGGGGATGTCGATGAGTCCGGAGCGCAGGTCTATGCGGACCTTGCTCGCCTCGGCGATATGGCCGAGGTCGGCGACGAGCCCGTCACTGACGTCGGTCATCGCGGTGGCGCCGAGTCCGGCGGCGGCCGGGCCCGCGTGGTACGGCGGTTCGGGGCGCCGGTGGGCCTCGACGAAGGCCCGGGGCGAGCGGAAGCCACGGGAGAGGACCGCGTGCCCGGCGGCGGACCAGCCCAACCAGCCGGTGTAGGCGACGACATCGCCGGGCTGGGCGCCGGCCCTGGTCACCGGGTCGTGGTTGCGCAGATCGCCGAGGGCGGTGATCGCGACGGTGATGGTGTCGCCCCGTACGACGTCACCGCCGACCACCGCCGCGCCCGCGACCTGGCATTCGTCGCGGATGCCGTCCATCAGCTCGGTGGCCCAGGTGACCGGGAGGTCGGCGGGGACGACGAGACCGAGCAGCAGCGCGGTCGGCACGGCGCCCATGGCCGCGATGTCGGCGAGGTTCTGCGCGGCCGACTTGCGGCCCACGTCGTACGCGGTCGACCAGTCGCGCCGGAAGTGCCGTCCCTCCAGCAGGAGGTCGGTGCTGGCCACGACCCTGCGGTCGGGTGCGGCCACGACCGCGGCGTCGTCGCCGGGTCCGAGCCGTACGGCGGGGGTGGAGGTGAGCCTGGAGGTGAGCTCCCTGATGAGCCCGAACTCCCCCAGCTCGCCCACAGTGCCCTTCATCTCGTCATGCCCTTCGTCGCCGCGGTGCCGCCGGACGGCCCGGCCCACCTGATCTTCGTGCGGTCGCGAGCCGTCACCGCTGTAGGTACCGTCGAGTAGGCCCCGTCGGCCGTCAACTTCTGTGCCGTGTACGCCACGCTGCGAGTGCCTCGGGGCGCGCAGGTCTCCCCGCGGCCCGCGGCGACGCGATACCGTGGCGTCCCTTCTCCCCACATGATCCTCGTGGCCGCCCTGGAGGTTCCGTGGTACAGGCGTACATCCTTATTCAGACCGAGGTGGGCAAGGCGTCGACGGTCGCCGACACCATCTCCAAGATCCCGGGGGTGATCCAGGCCGAGGACGTGACCGGGCCGTACGACGTGATCGTGCGTGCCCAGGCGGACACGGTCGATGAGCTGGGCCGCATGGTGGTCGCCAAGGTCCAGCAGGTGGACGGCATCACGCGTACGCTGACGTGTCCGGTCGTGCACCTGTAGCCCCCGTCTACGCTTGGCCGGTGATGTCTCACCGCCGGCTTCTGTCTCTGCCCGCCGCCGCTGTGCTGTTGGCTGCCGCGGGCTGCTCCTCCACGGACGCGCCCGCGTCGATCACGGTTCCCGCTCCCCCCGCCGAGGAGAAGGCCCTGTGCCAGGCGCTGCACGAGGCGCTGCCGGAGTCGGTGGGCGGTGCGAGCCGCCGTGATCCCGAGCCGCGTTCCGAGCTGACCGCCGGGTGGGGGGACGCCGCGATCGTACTGCGCTGCGGCGTTCCCCGCCCCGCGGGGCTGCTGAGTGAGAAGGCGGACGGGGTGGTGGTGAACGGCGTCGAATGGTTCGCCGAGGAACTCGACGACGGCGCCCGGTTCACCACCACGTACCGCAAGACCTATGTCGAGGTGACGCTGTCGAAGCAGTTCACCGACGTGGGGCCGCTGACGGACCTGGCGGGACCGGTCGCGAAGACGGTCCCGCCACGTTTCGAGACGGTACCGAGCGCCCCGAGCGACTCCGGTACGCCCTAGCGCAGACCCGTGGAGCGCCGCAGCGCCGCCTGGATCAGCCGGTCGACGAGCTCCGCGTAGCCGACGCCGGTCTCCTGCCACATGCGCGGGAACATGGAGATGGGCGTGAAGCCCGGCATGGTGTTGATCTCGTTGATCACGAACTCGCCGTCCTCGGTGAGGAAGAAGTCCGCGCGGACGAGTCCCTCGCACGACGCGGCCTCGAAGGCATCGACCGCGAGCCGCCGCACCTCGGCGGTCTGCTCGTCGGTGAGCGGCGCGGGCACGAGTCCGGTCGCCGAGTCGATGTACTTGGCCTCGAAGTCGTAGAAGTCGTGGGCGGAGACGGGCGGGATCTCCGCGGGCAGACTGGCGCGCGGGCCGTCCTCGAACTCCAGCACTCCGCATTCGATCTCGCGGCCGCGCAGCAGCGCCTCCACGATGATCTTCGGGTCGTGGCGCTGGGCCTCCTCGACGGCCTCGTCCAGTCCGGAGAGGTCGTCGACCTTGGTGATGCCGATCGAGGACCCGGCGCGGGCGGGCTTCACGAAGAGCGGCCAGCCGTGCTCACCGGCGAAGTCGATGATCTTCTTGCGTGCGGCGGAAGGATCCTGCACCCACTCACGGGGCCGGATCACCTCGTAGGGACCGACGGGCAGGCCGAAGGAGATGAAGACCCGCTTCATGTACTCCTTGTCCTGGCCGACGGCCGAGGCCAGGACGCCCGAACCGACGTACGGGACGCCTGAGAGCTCCAGCAGGCCCTGGAGGGTGCCGTCCTCGCCGTACGGTCCGTGCAGCATGGGGAAGACGACGTCGACCTCGCCGAGCGCCTTGGGCACGGAGCCCGGCTCGCTGTAGACCACCTCGCGGTTGGCCGGGTCGACGGAGAGGACCACGCCGCCCTCGGCCGATTCCGCCAGGTCGGCGACGGTGGGCAGCTGCCGGTCGGCGATGGCCATCCGGTCGGGCTCGTCGGCCGTCAGCGCCCAGCGGCCGTCCGTCGTGATGCCGATGGGCAGGACGTCGTACTTGCTGCGGTCGATGGCACGCAGAACGGCGCCGGCCGTCACGACGGAGATCGCGTGCTCGGAGCTGCGGCCGCCGAAGACGACCGCGACGCGCGGCTTGCGGAGCGCCTCGCCACTGGTGGGGGCAACGCCGGTGCTCTGGGACTGGTTCTCGCTCATATCGCGACGAGCGTACCCTGCGCCCCGATCGGGTCGAAGGGGCGCGCGGCCGTCAAACGGACGAGCGTGCTCCGGCGGCGTACGTCCCCACGCGTAGCGCGGGTCAGTGGCGCTCCGGCTTGGCGCTGCGCGACATCAGTTCCTTGAGCGCGACGACCGGCGGCTTGCCCTCGTGGACGATCGACACGACCGTCTCGGTGATGGGCATGTCGACGCCGTGCCTGCGGGCCAGATCCAGTACGGACTCACAGGACTTGACGCCCTCGGCGGTCTGCTTGGTGGCGGCGATGGTCTCCTGGAGCGTCATACCGCGGCCGAGGTTGGTGCCGAAGGTGTGGTTCCGGGAGAGCGGCGAAGAGCAGGTCGCGACGAGATCGCCGAGGCCGGCGAGGCCGGCGAAGGTCATCGGGTCGGCGTCCATCGCGAGGCCCAGGCGGGTCGTCTCGGCGAGGCCGCGGGTGATGAGGGTGGCCTTGGAGTTGTCCCCGAGGCCCATGCCGTCCGCGATGCCGACGGCGAGGCCGATGACGTTCTTGACCGCTCCGCCGAGTTCGCAGCCGACGACGTCGGTGTTGGTGTAGGCCCGGAAGTACGGGGTCATGCACGCGGACTGGAGCCGCTGGGCGACCGATTCGTCGGCGCAGGCCACGACAGCGGCGGCGGGCTGGCGGTCGGCGATCTCCTTGGCCAGGTTGGGCCCGGTGAGGACGGCCACCCTCCGCCTGACGTCGTCGGGGGCGCCCCCGGCGGGCGCCTTGGCGACCACTTCCTCGATGACCTCGCTCATCCGCTTGGCGGTGCCGAGTTCGACGCCCTTCATCAGGGAGACGAGCACGGTGTCGGGGGCCAGTTTCGGCGCCCATTCCGTGAGGTTGGCGCGGAGGGTCTGGGAGGGCACGACGAGGACGGTGAAATCGGCGTCGCGGGCGGCCTGTGCGGGGTCGGTGGTGGCCCGTACCGCTTCCGGGAGCTGGACGCCGGGGAGATAGTCGGGGTTGGTGCGAGTGCTGTTGATGGCGTCGACGAGCCCCGCGCGGCGGCCCCACATGGTCACCTCGCAGCCCGCGTCGGCGAGGATCATCGAGAAGGCCGTGCCCCATGAGCCGGTGCCGAAGACGGCGGCCTTGACGGAACGAGTCACTTGGTTCCCTCCCCGGCGGCCTTGCGCCGCTGCTCGGCCCTCGCCGTACGGTGGTCGAAGGGCTCGGCCGGCGCCTTCTCGCCCCGGACCTCCTCCAGCTGCGCGGTGATCGCGGCCATGATGACCTCGGTGACCTCGCGCAGTACCTCGGGAGTGGGCTCCTGACCGTGGAACCGGGTGAGGTCCACGGGCGGTCCGGCCTGCACGATCAGGGTCTTGCGGGGGAACAGCCGCAGCTTGTTCTCCCTGGCGTACGGCGGCATCGCCAGGTTGGCGCCCCACTGGGCGACGGGAATGACCGGGGCCTTCGTGAGCAGCGCGATGCGGGCGGCGCCGGTCTTGCCGGCCATGGGCCACATCTCGGGGTCGCGGGTCAGCGTTCCCTCGGGGTAGAACGCCACGCATTCGCCGCGCTCGATGGCGTCGACGGCGGCGCGGAACGCGTCGAGGGCGTTCGTCGTCTCACGGTAGACGGGGATCTGGCCGGTGCCGCGCAGCATCATGCCGACGAACGACACCTTGAAAAGGGCGGCCTTCGCCAGAAAGCGCGGGACGCGTCCGGTGTTGTACTGGTAGTGCGCGTAGGACAGCGGGTCCAGGTAGGAGTTGTGATTCACCGCCGTGATGAATCCTCCGTCGGCCGGAATGTGCTCCATTCCTCGCCAGTCCCGCTTGAACAGAACGACCAACGGCGGTTTCGCGATGACCGCCGCCAAGCGGTACCAGAAGCCGATTCTGCGGCGGGACACTCGGACACCTTCCTCTTTGGACCTGGCTGCTGCCTGGCTGCTGGGGGTCAAGTGTCGCCCCAGGCCCCTGGTCTGTCGAGAACACCGTACGCCCCGCCTCCCGCGCCGGAGCCCCGGGCCGTGGTGCCCGCAGGTGACAATGGGCCCGTGCACTGGTCACTGGTCGTACCGCTGAAGCCCCTCGCGCTGGCCAAGAGCAGGCTGTCGGAGGCCGCGGGCGGAGCGATGCGCCCACAGTTCGCGCTCGCCTTCGCGCAGGACACGGTGGCCGCCGCGCTGTCGTGCGGCGCGGTAGGGGATGTGGTCGTCGTCACGGACGATCCGCTGGCGGCGGCGGAGCTGGGCGTGCTGGGCGCGCGCATCGTGCCGGACTCCCCGGGAGCGGGGCTCAACGCGGCGCTGGCCCACGGTGCGCGAGCGGTGCGCGCACTGCGTCCCGGCGCGGCGGTGGCGGCGCTGAACGCGGATCTGCCTGCACTGCGTACCACCGAATTGGAACGGGTGCTCGCCACGGCCGGGAAATCTCCGCGGACTTTCCTCGCGGACACCGCGGGAATTGGGACGACATTCCTGTCGGCCCGGCCCGGGGCGGAATTGCGTCCGGCTTTCGGCGGGCGCTCACGGCGCCGGCATTTGGTCTCCGGGGCCGTGGAAATCGAATTGGACGGCGTGGAGTCGGTACGCCGTGACGTGGACACCGGGGACGATCTGCGGGCCGCGCTCGCGCTGGGGGTGGGCCCGCGGACGGCCGCGCAGTGCGCGACGGCATCGGCGCCGTGGGGGTCCTGAGCACCGGCGGCGGGCCCGTGCGGGCCCGGGGCCTGGACGGAACGCCCGTTGGCGTCGCCGGATACGCTCTGGGCATGCAGGCGACCGCGTACACGTACGACTCAGAGACCCGCAGCGGGAGTGTGCTGCTCGACGACGGGACTCCGGTGGACTTCGGCACCGCGGCGTTCGACGCCGGCGGGCTGCGGCTGCTGCGCCCCGGCCAGCGGGTGCGCATCGAGACCGAGGGCGAGGGCAAGTCCCTGCGGATCACGCTGGTGACGCTGCAGACGCTCTGACCCGGACGCGCCGCGGGCCGGGCTCCCCGGAGGGAGTCCGGCCCGTCGCGTGAGTGGCCCTGAGGTGTCGCGCCGCTTACTTCTTGCGCGCGGTGGTCTTCTTGGCGGTGGTCTTGCGCGCCGTCGCCTTCTTCGCGGGCGCCTTCTTGGCCGTCGCCTTCTTGGCGGGAGCGGTCTTCTTGGCCGCAGCCGTCGTCTTCTTGGCAGTGGTCTTCTTGGCCGCCGTGGTCTTGGCGGTGGCCTTCTTGGCCGTGGTCTTCTTCGCGGCGACCTTCTTCGCCGCGGTGGTCTTCTTCGCGGCCGTCGTCTTCTTCACCGCCGCCTTCTTGGCGGTGGCCTTCTTCGCGGCGGCCTTCTTGGCGACGGTGCCGACCTGGAGGCTGCCCTTGGGAGCCTTCTTGACGGCCACTTCGCCACCCCTGGGGAGCTTCTTCGAGCCGCTGACCAGGTCCTTGAAGCCCTGGCCCGCGCGGAACCGCGGCACCGAGGTCTTCTTGACCCGGACGCGCTCACCCGTCTGCGGGTTGCGGGCGTAGCGGGCCGGACGGTCCACCTTCTCGAACGAGCCGAAGCCGGTGACCGAAACCCGGTCGCCGCCGACAACCGCGCGGACGATCGCGTCGAGTACCGCGTCGACAGCCTCGGCGGCCTGCTGTCGGCCGCCCATCTTGTCGGCAATCGCTTCTACGAGCTGCGCCTTGTTCACGTCTTCCCCTTCGGAGACATCGCCGGAACGAAACTGTTCAAGCTTTTTCGCACGTTAGGCAGATATATACCGCAAATCAAACACGAAACGGGCTAATCACCCTAGTGCCGCAACGAAGTCGACCGTCACGGCCACGCGACGGAGCCGCATATAGCCCCAGTCGCCGGGTGGTCAGTCACCTTGGGGGAAACGACCTTCATCGAGGTCCTTCATCAACCGGTCCAGGCGCCTTGCGGCGTCTGCGAGATCGTGCTTCGCCACGGCCGTCACTGCCAGCAGCTTCCGCGAGAGCGCCATCCTTACGCCCTCTGGGACTTGCAGTTCACGCACCCTTGTGTGCGCTTCCTTCAATCGGGCCGCGACTGCCTCGTAGAGCTCGAGTTGGCTGTCGCGTTCCATGCACCGATTGTGCCATCTGGGGCGAGTTGTCGCCCCACAGGGTCTCAACAAGCGACTGCGCCCCCCACCGGGCGGTGGGGGGCGCAGTACGGGAAAAGCGCTGCTCAGACCTCAATTGTGCGGGGCTTGAAGGCCGGCCGTGCCGCCTCGTACGCCGCGATGTCCGCTTCGTTCTGAAGGGTGAGGCTGATGTCGTCGAGTCCGTTCAACAGCCTCCATCGAGCGTTCTCGTCCAGCTCGAAACCGGCCGTGATGCCCGCCGCGCGGACCTCGCGCCGCTCCAAGTCGACGGTGATTTCGGCGTTCGGGTCGGCCTCGGTCACCTCCCACAGCCGATCCACGGTCTCCTGCGGGAGGACCACGGTCAGCAGGCCGTTCTTGAGCGAGTTGCCGCGGAAGATGTCCGCGAAGCGGCTCGAGACGACGGCCTTGAAGCCGTAGTTCTGGAGCGCCCAGACGGCGTGCTCACGGGACGAGCCGGTGCCGAAGTCGGGGCCGGCGACCAGGACCGTCGCGCCCTGTCGCTCCGGCTGGTTGAGAATGAAGTCGTCGTTCCTGCGCCAGGCCTCGAAGAGCCCGTCCTCGAAGCCGTCGCGGGTGACCTTCTTCAGCCAGTGGGCCGGGATGATCTGGTCGGTGTCGACGTTGCTGCGGCGCAGCGGGACGGCCCGGCCGGTGTGCGTGGTGAAAGCTTCCATGGTGTTCAGACTCCGGCGGGCGTACGGGTGTCGGACAGGTCGGTGGGTGAGGCCAGGTGGCCGAGCACCGCGGTGGCGGCGGCGACCTGCGGCGAGACCAGATGGGTCCGGCCGCCCTTGCCCTGACGGCCCTCGAAGTTGCGGTTGGAGGTGGACGCGGAGCGCTCACCGGGAGCCAGCTGGTCGGGGTTCATGCCCAGACACATCGAGCATCCCGCGTGCCGCCATTCGGCGCCGGCCTCCTTGAAGACCTTGTCCAGGCCCTCCTCGACGGCCTGCAGCGCGACGCGCACCGAGCCGGGGACGACCAGCATCCGTACGCCGTCGGCGACTTTGCGGCCCCCCAGGATCGAGGCCGCGGAGCGCAGGTCCTCGATACGGCCGTTGGTGCAGGAGCCTACGAAGACGGTGTCGACCTTGATGTCGCGCAGCGCCTGCCCGGCGGTCAACCCCATGTACTCCAGGGCCTTTTCGGCCGCGTGCCGCTCCGATGCGTCCTCGTACGAAGCCGGGTCGGGGACGCTCGCCGAGAGCGGCGCACCCTGGCCGGGGTTGGTGCCCCAGGTGACGAACGGGGAGAGTTCGGTGGCGTCGATGAAGACCTCGGCGTCGAAGACGGCGTCGTCGTCGGTGCGCAGCGTCTTCCAGTACGCGACCGCCGCGTCCCAGTCCTCGCCGCGGGGGGCGTGGTCACGACCCTGCAGATAGTCGAACGTGGTCCGGTCGGGGGCGATCATGCCCGCACGGGCGCCGGCCTCGATCGACATGTTGCAGATGGTCATGCGGGCCTCCATCGAGAGCTTCTCGATGGCCGAGCCGCGGTACTCCAGGATGTAGCCCTGGCCGCCGCCGGTGCCGATCCTGGCGATGATCGCCAGGATCAGGTCCTTGGCGGTGACGCCGTCGGGCAGCTCGCCCTCGACGGTGATCGCCATGGTCTTGGGGCGGGCCAGCGGCAGCGTCTGGGTGGCCAGGACGTGCTCGACCTGGGAGGTGCCGATCCCGAACGCCAGCGCGCCGAAGGCGCCGTGCGTGGAGGTGTGGGAGTCACCGCAGACCACGGTGGTGCCGGGCTGGGTCAGCCCCAGCTGCGGTCCCACGACGTGGACGACGCCCTGCTCGACGTCGCCGAGCGGGTGCAGCCGGACGCCGAACTCCGCGCAGTTCTTGCGCAGCGTCTCCAGCTGGGTGCGCGAGACCGGGTCGGCGATGGGCTTGTCGATGTCGAGGGTCGGGGTGTTGTGGTCCTCGGTCGCGATGGTGAGGTCGAGCCGCCGCACCCGGCGGCCGTTCTGGCGGAGGCCGTCGAACGCCTGCGGGCTCGTCACCTCGTGCAGGAGGTGGAGATCGATGAAGAGGAGGTCGGGCTCGCCCTCGGCGCGCCGGACGACGTGGTCGTCCCAGACCTTCTCCGCGAGTGTCCTACCCATCGCTTTCCCTCCGGCCCGGCAGCGTCGCCGGGCCCAACTAGAGATCGATTGCGCAAGCCGTCCGCACCACGGGTGCCGGGCGGGGGAACGCGGGCCCTTGTGCGGCCGTACATCCAGGTTCGCAACTTCTCGGAGAAATTGAACTTGCGTTTCACAGAGTGAGACGTGAGTATCGTTGCATGGACAACTCTAGCGGCGTCGGCGTTCTCGACAAGGCTGCTCTGGTATTGAGCGCCCTGGAGTCCGGTCCGGCCACCCTCGCCGGGCTGGTCGCGGCGACAGGGCTTGCACGACCCACGGCACATCGTCTCGCCGTGGCTCTGGAACACCACCGGATGGTGGCGAGGGACATGCAGGGGCGGTTCATTCTGGGCCCGCGGCTGGCGGAGCTCGCGGCGGCCGCGGGCGAGGACCGGCTGCTCGCCACGGCGGGACCGGTACTGACGCATCTGCGCGACGTGACGGGCGAGAGCGCGCAGCTGTACCGACGGCAGGGAGACATGCGTATCTGTGTGGCGGCCGCCGAGCGGCTGTCCGGACTGCGGGACACGGTGCCCGTGGGATCGACGCTCACGATGAAGGCCGGCTCGTCCGCCCAGATCCTGATGGCCTGGGAGGAGCCGGAGCGCCTGCACCGCGGCCTCCAGGGCGCGCGTTTCACGGCGACGGCACTGTCCGGCGTACGGCGCCGCGGCTGGGCGCAGTCGATCGGCGAGCGCGAGCCGGGTGTCGCCTCGGTCTCCGCGCCGGTGCGCGGCCCCTCGAACCGGGTGGTGGCCGCGGTCTCGGTCTCCGGACCGATCGAGCGCCTGACCCGCCACCCGGGCCGGATGCACGCCCAGGCGGTCATCGACGCGGCCGGCCGCCTCTCGGACGCCCTGCGCCGCTCGGGCTGACCTGCGGGGCTCGCCTGCCGGCGAGCAGCGGACGTACCGACGGAGGAGCTCCCGCGGGGAGCTCCTCCGTCGCTGTCAGCGCCGCCGTCATCCCGCCTTCAGGCGGTCCGCCGCACGGTCACCGCGCTGGGCGACCGGGACGACGCCCGTCGCCGCGCCGAGCCCGAACGCCGGCATGTTGATGTAGACGTTCTCGTACGAGCCCGCGGGGACGATGTAGGTCTCGTGCCAGAAGCCGACCTTGCCCTTGCCCTCGCGCATCCGGCGGTTGAACGCGGCCCAGGCCGGGCGGTGCTCCTTGTCCTGCGCCGTCGCGTACGCGAACAGCTTCTCCCTGGACTCCCAGTACTGGACGGTATAGACGAGCCGGGGACCGCCCAGCAGCAGCTGATAGCCGCGCAGTCCGCTGTCCCTGTCCTTGGACAGCTCCTTCAGCATGCGCGGCATGGCCTTGAACACCGGCCACCAACTCCGCACCGCCCTGAAGCTGTTGATGCGCATTCCGATGAGGAAGACGACGACCTCCGCCTGCCCCTCCGCGGCCATGCGCCCTTGAATCGGAGTGCTGCCCATCACCGGTTCCCCCTTCGTGAGCCGTTGGATAGTCCTGCTATCCATGATTGGATAGTGACACTCTCCAAGGAAGGGCGCAAGTGCATGAGACTGGCGGAACTCAGCGAACGCAGCGGGGTGCCGATACCGACGATCAAGTACTACCTGCGTGAGCGGCTACTGCCGCCCGGGCACCGGATCACCGCCACCCAGGCCGAGTACGACGACACACATCTGCGCCGGCTCGGGCTGGTCCGGGCGCTGATCCAGGTCGGCCGGATCCCCGTGGCTACCGCCCGCGAGGTACTGGCCGCCATCGCCGACGACAGCCTCGACCACCACATGCGGCTCGGCGCGGCCGTCTGGTCCATTCCGCACGGCCAGGACCCCGACGAGGAGGACCCCTCCACCGGAACAGCGCACCGCACCGCCGAAGCCCTGCTGGAGCGGCTCGACTGGGACTTCGGCCGCGAGACGGGGGCGCGGTCGCCCGCGTACCGGATGCTGGTCGCCGGGATCGCCACGATGCTGCGCCTCGGCTATCCCTGCGGCATCGAGGAACTGCTGCCGTACGCCAGGAGCGCGACCCAACTGGCCGTCACCGACCTGGACTTGGTGGAGCGTTACGAGTCCGAGGAGGAGCAGGTGGAGGCCGCGGTGGCGTTCACCGTGCTGTACGAGCCGGTGCTGCTGAGCCTGCGCAGGCTGGCCCAGGCCGAGGAGTCCAACCGCCGCTTCGGCTGAACGGGGCACCGGGAACGCGAGAAGGCCCTCCCCGAACAGGGAGGGCCTTCTCTTCGCGTACCCCCGACCGGATTCGAACCGGCGCTACCGCCTTGAGAGGGCGGCGTGCTAGGCCGCTACACAACGGGGGCAAGATCTTGATCCATCGAGTGGATCCGCTGGGCTACCAGGACTCGAACCTAGACTAAATGAACCAGAATCACTCGTGCTGCCAATTACACCATAGCCCATGGTGGTATAGACCAGTACCCCCGACCGGATTCGAACCGGCGCTACCGCCTTGAGAGGGCGGCGTGCTAGGCCGCTACACAACGGGGGCCCTAGCGATCCCACCCGGCGTCAGCCGGGTGATGTCACTGCGCGGGCATCGGGAGCGACCCTGATGACCAGCAGGATGGATCTGTACCCCCGACCGGATTCGAACCGGCGCTACTGCCTTGAGAGGGCAGCGTGCTAGGCCGCTACACAACGGGGGCTTTGCAGATGAGCTCTGCGAGCTGGCCTACCAGGACTCGAACCTAGACTAACTGAACCAGAATCAGTCGTGCTGCCAATTACACCATAGGCCACCAAAACTCAACCCCCACCACGGGGGTTTCGTTCGGGTTGTGCGCTTCCGGTTCCGGGCTTGCGGCCCGCACCCCTCGGCGCAGGAAGAACATTACCTGAAGGTGGACGGCGCTCCAAAACGGGTATCGCGCCGCAGCAGGGCGGGAAGCTCGTCCAGTCCCGTGATCCGGATCAGCTCCGGCCGTCCGCCCAGCCCACCGCGGTCCAGCCAGATACCGGTAAGCCCCGCCGCCCCGGCGCCCTCCGCATCGATGTCGGGGTGGTCGCCCACGTACGCGACGTCCCGCGGCGGCAACGCGAGCGCCTCGCACGCGGCGTGGAAGGCCGCGGCCTGGGGCTTGGCGACCCCCAGCTCCGCCGCGCACACGACCGCCTCGAAGCGGTCCCGCACCCCGAGCACGGTCAGCTTGCGGTGCTGGTTGTGGATCGAGGAGTTCGAGAGCACGCCGTGCCGGAAGTCGGCGGCCAGCAGGTCCAGTACGGGCAGGGCGTCGGGGAACAGCTGCCAGGCGGCCTCGTAGTGGGTGACGTAGCGGGCGAACCACTCGTCGGCCTCGGCGTCGCTCATCCCGAGCACCCCGAGGAAGTCCCTCACCCGGTCCCGGCGCTGCGCCTCGAAGCCGACCCCGCCGGCCTCGAAGCGGCGCCAGTGGAAGCGGGTGAGCTCCTTCCAGCGGGTGAGAGCCTGGTCGACGGAGCCGTACCCCTCGGCCAGGCCCTCCGCCTGAAGATGCCGCTCCATACCGGCGTGGTCGGCGCCGGCGTAGTCGAAGATCGTGTCGTCGATGTCCCAGAGGACGGCTCGGATCGGCATGACACCGAGGCTAGCCCCGCCGGACCCCCGGCCGGGGGTCCGGGGGTCGCCCCCCGGAAAACGCAGTGTCGATGACCCGGAGGACCGCTCGGCCCCGCACGACACCGAGGCTAGCCCCGCCGGACCCCCGGCCGGGGGTCCGGGAGTCGCCCCCCGGAAAACGCAGTGTCGATGACCCGGAGGACCACTCGGATCCGCACGACACCGAGGCCGGCCCCGGCACCGCCTGGATCGGCAGGTCCGCGGTCACGCGGAGGCGGGGACCGCCTCCGCGGGGACGACGAAGAAGTCGGTCACGAAGCAGGTGACCTCGCCGGCGGCGTCGCGGCCCACCCAGGTCGGGTAGGTGCCGTCGCCCCAGCCCGTCATGAACGCGGCCACGGTGTGGCCGGTGGACGGGTCGGTGATCAGCTGCGGCCCCGAGAACCAGTCGGCACTGTAAAGGGTGTCCCACAGCAGCCCTTCCTCCTCCTCGCTCTGCGGGAAGGTGCCGTCGCAGGCGGCGTCGTAGAAGCAGCCGGTCGCGACGTCGACGGGGTAGCCGAAGAACTCGTCGTCACCGAGTTCCGCGGGGTTCTGGCCCGCCCTGGTGCCGATCTCCCAGGACTCGGTGGGCGTGTCCTTGATCACGAGGCGCGCGGCGGCGATCCGCCGGTGGGGCGGACCGTCGGGCTCCGGATCCGCCGGGTCCATGAGCGTGGCCACGGCGCATTCCACCCGGTAACGGCCCGGCGCGACCTCCGCGACGAAGGGTTCGGCCTCGCCGCACCCGAGCTCGACGAACGGGTCGCAGGCGACGACGCGACCGGTGGGCAGCCACAGCTCGCCCCCGGGAACCACGGCCAGGGTGCCGGTGACCCCGGGCTCGTCCTCGAACTCGTTCCCCGGCGTGAAGTGCCAGGCGTAGTCGGGCGCGGACATGGGCATCGGGTGTCCCCCAGCGAGAGATCGGTGGCCGTGGATGCCCGCACCCTAGCCGCAGCCGACGGCAACGCCTCAGGGGCGGCAGCCGCAACGGCTGCCGCCCCTGAGGGACGTACGCAAGACGCCTACGCGGAGAGCTTCGCCAGCGCGGCGTCGACGCGGGCCAGGGTGCGCTCCTTGCCCAGGATCTCCAGCGACTCGAAGAGCGGCAGACCCACCGTGCGGCCGGTCACCGCCACGCGGACCGGGGCCTGCGCCTTGCCGAGCTTGAGGCCGTGCTCCTCGCCGGCGGCCAGGACCGCGTTCTTCAGCGACTCCGGGCTGGACCAGTCGGCGGCGTCGAGCTTCTCGCGCGCGGTGCGCAGCAGCGCGTCGGAGCCCTCCTTCATCGCCTTCTGCCAGGACGCCTCGTCCTCGACCGGCTCCTTGAGGAACAGGAAGTCGACATTGGCGGTGATGTCGGAGAGGACCGTCAGCCGGGTCTGGGCGTACGGGGCGATCGCCTCCCACGCGGCCTGGTCGAAGTCCTCGGGCGCCCAATGGGCGTGCGGGGCCCGCAGCCAGGGCTCGCAGGCCTCGGTGAAGGCCTTCACATCGAGCCGCCGGACGTGGTCGGCGTTGATCGCCTCGGCCTTCTTCAGGTCGAAGCGGGCCGGGTTGGCGTTGACGTCCACGATGTCGAACTTCTCGACCATCTCGGCGATGGAGAACACGTCCTGGTCCGCGGAGAACGACCAGCCCAGCAGCGAGAGGTAGTTGAGCAGGCCCTCGGGGAGGAAGCCGCGCTCGCGGTAGAGGTTGAGCGAGGCCTGGGGGTCGCGCTTGGACAGCTTCTTGTTGCCCTCGCCCATGACGTACGGGAGGTGGCCGAAGGCCGGGATCTCCTTGGCGATGCCGAGCTCGATCAGCGCCTTGTAGAGCGCGATCTGGCGCGGGGTGGAGGACAGCAGGTCCTCACCGCGCAGCACGTGCGTGATCTCCATCAGGGCGTCGTCGACCGGGTTGACGAGCGTGTAGAGCGGCGCGCCGCTGGCCCGGACGATGCCGTAGTCGGGCACGTTGTCCGGCGTGAAGGTGAGCTCGCCGCGGACCAGGTCGGTGAAGGTGATCGGCTCGTCGGGCATCCGGAAGCGGACGATGGCCTCACGGCCCTCGCGCACGTAGGCGGCCTTCTGCTCGTCGGTGAGATCGCGGCAGTGGCCGTCGTAGCCGGACGGCCTGCCCGCGGCACGGGCGGCCTCGCGGCGCTCGTCCAGCTCGGTGACCGTGCAGTAGCAGTGGTAGGCGTACCCGCCCGCCAGGAGCTTCTCGGCGACGTCCCGGTAGATGTCCATGCGCTGCGACTGGCGGTAGGGCTCGTGCGGGCCGCCGGTCTCGGGGCCCTCGTCCCAGTCGAGGCCGAGCCAGCGCAGCGAGTCGAGCAGCTGGTTGTACGACTCCTCGGAGTCGCGGGCCGCGTCGGTGTCCTCGATGCGGAAGACCATGGTGCCCTGGTTGTGCCGGGCGAACGCCCAGTTGAACAGGGCGGTGCGGACCAGGCCCACATGGGGGTTGCCGGTCGGCGAGGGACAGAAACGTACGCGGACGTTCGTCGCGTTAGCCACGCTTGATCACCTTGTTGGTGAGAGTGCCGATGCCTTCGATGGTGACGGCGACCTCGTCGCCGACGTTGAGGGGGCCGACCCCGGCGGGGGTGCCGGTGAGGATGACGTCTCCGGGGAGCAGCGTCATGGCCTCGGTGATGTGGACGACCAGGTCCTCGATGGAGCGGATCATGTCGCTCGTACGACCCAGCTGGCGCTGCTCGCCGTTGACCGTGCACTGGATGGTGAGGTCGGCGGGGTCGAGGTCGGTCTCCACCCAGGGGCCGAGCGGGCAGGAGGTGTCGAAGCCCTTGGCCCGGGCCCACTGCTTCTCGCGCTTCTGGGCGTCGCGCGCGGTGACGTCGTTGGCGCAGGTGTAGCCGAAGATGACGTCCTTCACACGCTCGCGCGGGACCTCGCGGCAGAGCCGGCCGATGACGACGGCGAGCTCGGCCTCGTGGTGCAGTTCGTCGGAGAAGGACGGGTACTCGATCGCGTCGCCGGAGCCGATCACCGAGGTGGTGGGCTTGAAGAAGGCCACCGGGACCTCGGGCACCTCGTTGCCGAGCTCCGCCGCGTGCTCCGCGTAGTTGCGGCCGATGGCCACGACCTTGTTGGGGAGGACGGGCGGCAGGAGCCGGACCTTGCTCAGGGGCACTTTCGTACCGGAGAGCTCGAAGTCCGTGTAGGGGATGCCCTTGATGATGTCGAGAACGAGACCGGCCGGGTCGCCGGTTCCCTCGCCCTCGACCGCGCCGAAGGCGACATTCCCGTCGATGGAGAATCTGGCGATGCGCACGGGTGGCTCGTGCCCCTCTGCTTCCGCTGGCTGGAGTCTGACGCTCCAGGCTAACGCGCGAGAGGGGCCTGGCCTGCCGTATCAGGGCGCCACCGGGGTTACGGCACCACCGGGGCGTCCACAAGGGTGGTGCGGCGGGGGTTGGCGGTCTGGAGGGGAAGGTCGGCCGAGTGCTCCGGCTGAGCCTCCGGCTGCAGTTCGACGGCGTCCTCGAGGTGCGCCAGCGTCGTGCGCCGGGGGTTGGCTATGTTGCGGAACATCATCGTCGTCTTCATCGCTCGCCTAGTCAGAGTGCCGGTGCTTGTAAAGCGTCAGGCTAAACATCGATTTCCCTGCGAAAGCATGGAAGAGCCAACGATCTACGTGTGAGTTTGCTCACGGAGCGACAGGCAATTCCGTCATTCCGGACCACCAAGACCCCTCGCAGAAACGGACATTGCGCCCCTGAACGCGCTATTCCGCTCCTGATCATGGCGACTGGGACACCCCCCACCCGTAAGCGACTCGTCGCCGAATGCCCCATTCATCCAGAATCACTTTCTACGAGTTGTGACACGACGCTCACAACGTGTCACTCAGGTCACAGCCCGGTACACGGCCCTTGTTGGAGATCCGGCACTGTGCTGGAATTCCACGCACCGCCGCGGGTTTCATCCGGCGCGCAGGGGCGCAACGCTGCGCCGAGTGGCGGCGGAAGGGGGAGAAGCGCCGGTCACTCCACGACCGACTTGGGGCGTCTCCACCGCCCCACGACGCCGACACCGTCCCGCCGTTCTGCGGAGGGACGCCTGGTCCAGAGGTTGCGACGCTAGTGCAGGGACGTTTCAAGAGGGATGGCATGGGGCGTCCCCAGGCCCGCCAGGGCCAAGGGGAAGCTGCCGCTGAACAGGAGCCGCGCGTCGGGACAGACCGCGGCCCCTCGCCCCAGCACACCCAGAACCAGGGCCAGGCCGGCGACTCCGGTGACCGCGGAGCGCGCCCCGGCGCGGCTTCGTCCACCGCCGAGCCGGCGGATCGCCCCAAGTCCAAGTCCAAGGGCCCTTCCGACACGGGCTCACGAATAGCCCTGCGCAACTGGCGCATCAGCACCCGACTGGTCTCCCTGCTCACCCTCCCCGTCGTCGCGGCGACCACGCTGGGTGGACTGCGTATCAACCAGTCGATGGACGACATCGAGCAGCTGAACCACATGCAGCTGCTGACGAAGCTGACCAAGGAAGCCACGGCCCTCGCCGAGGCGCTCCAGGAGGAGCGCGACCACGCGGCGGGCCCGCTGACCCACGGCGTCCCCGCCAGCCGCTTCGAGGTCGACCAGCCCCGTAAGGACACGGACCGCAAGAGGCAGGCCTTCCTCGCCGCGACCGTCGACATCGGCGACACCACGGGGGACGAGGCGCTGGAGAGCATCCACTCCAACGTCAGCCAGATCGCCCAGCAGGTCACCACGATCGCCAAGATCCGTGGCACCGCCTACGCCGAGAGCGACGGCGGCATCTCGACCACGCAGACGATCAACCGGTACAACCGGCTGATCGAGTCGCTCCTCACCCTGTCCCAGGACATGGCCCAGGCGACCAACAACCCGGAGATGATCAAGCGCACGCGTGCGCTGGCGGCGTTCTCCGCCGCCAAGGAGTACGCGTCCATCCAGCGCGCGATCATCGCGGCCGCTCTGCCGGCGAACACCAAGGCCGACGGCTCCATGAACGAGAACGACCGTCTCACCGGTGACGACGCCGCGGAGAACGAGAAGCAGTCGCTCGACTCGTTCAAGCGCATCTACGCCTCCCTCGGCGGCAACGCCGAGGAGCTGACCGCCCCGCTGGTCGACGGCAACTCCGAGATCGAGGACGCGAACGAGTACGCGAACCGCGTGCTCAGCAGGCCGAACGGTCTGGCGAGTGTGGATCGCCGCACCTACAAGGACTGGACCGACAAGGCCGACACCAAGATCGACGCCATGAACACCATCGAGAAGACGCTTCTCGGTGAGATGGAGAGCAAGGCCCGCGAGCTCAAGCAGGAGTCGCAGCAGGACGCCATCATCAACGGTGCGCTGATCCTGCTCGTGCTCGGCGTCTCGCTCATCGGCGCCTTCGTCGTGGCCCGGTCCATGATCCGCTCGCTGCGCCGGCTGCAGGACACCGCCACCAGGGTCGCCCAGGACCGGCTGCCCGAGCTGGTCAAGCAGCTGTCCGAGTCCGACCCGCAGGACGTCGACACCACGGTCGAGTCCGTCGGTGTGCACTCCCGGGACGAGATCGGCAAGGTGGCCGCGGCCTTCGACGACGTGCACCGCGAGGCGGTCCGCCTCGCCGCCGAGCAGGCCCTGCTCCGTGGCAACGTCAACGCGATGTTCACCAACCTGTCGCGTCGTTCGCAGGGTCTCATCCAGCGTCAGCTGTCGCTGATCTCCGAGCTGGAGTCCCGCGAGGCCGACCCGGACCAGCTGTCCTCGCTCTTCAAGCTGGACCACCTCGCGACCCGTATGCGCCGTAACGGTGAGAACCTCCTCGTCCTCGCGGGCGAGGAGCCGGGCCGCCGCTGGACCCGGCCCGTCCCGCTCGTCGACGTGCTCCGTGCCGCCGCCTCCGAGGTGGAGCAGTACGAGCGCATCGAACTGGCGGCCGTCCCGGGTACCGAGGTCGCCGGCCGGGTCGTCAACGACCTCGTGCACCTCCTCGCCGAGCTGCTGGAGAACGCGACGTCGTTCTCCTCGCCGCAGACCAAGGTCCGCGTGACCGGTCACGCGCTGCCCGACGGACGCGTCCTCGTCGAGATCCACGACACCGGCATCGGCCTCTCCCCCGAGGACCTCGCCGCGATCAACGAGCGGCTGGCGTCGCCGCCCACCGTGGACGTCTCCGTGTCCCGCCGCATGGGTCTGTTCGTGGTCGGCCGCCTGTCCCTGCGGCACGGCATCCGTATCCAGCTCCGTCCCTCCGACTCCGGTGGTACGACCGCGCTGGTCATGCTCCCCGTCGACGTCGCCCAGGGCGGCAAGAAGCCCCCGGCCAAGCCCGGCGCCGGCGCTCAGAACGGCAACCCGCAGGCGCCTTCGGGTGCCGGTGGCGGCGGACGCGGTCTGACCGGCGGTCCCGGTGCGGCAGGCGGCCGTCCGGGCCTCGGCGGCGGTCCTTCGGCCGGCTCCGGTGGTCCCGGTGGGCAGCGCGGCCAGGTCGGTGCGGGATCGGCTCCGCGTGCGGCGCTTCCCCCTCGGGACAGCGCCCCGTTCCAGGGCGGCCCGCAGCAGGGCGGCATGGGACAGGACTCCGCCCAGCAGGACTTCTCCCGTCAGGGCGGCGCTCCCGCGAACGCGTTCGGTGCCGACAGCGGCCGTGGCCGTCCGGCGGCTCCGCAGGCGCCCGGTGCGCAGGACCGCGGACGGGGCCGCAACTCCGGTCGGCACACCGCCCGGACGGGTGGCGACCGCGGACAGCAACTGCCGCCGGCCGGTACCCCGCGTGGCGAGCTTCCCGGCGGCGGTCAGCAGCAGCGCCCGCAGACCACCAGCTGGGGCAACGAGCAGCCGTCGGCGCCGCAGTCGCGTTCCTCGATGGACGCGCCGCGCGGTCACGAGGAGCACGATTCCACCGGTCAGTACGGCCGCCCGACGGGTGCGGCGGGCGACCGGCAGGGTCCCGGTGCCACCGAGCAGTTCGCCAGGCCCGACTACAACGGTCCGCGGCCCGGTGCCCAGGACCCGGCGGCCACGGAGCAGTTCGCCCGCCCGGACTTCGGCAGTGCTCCTCAGCGCCCTGCCGGGGGCTACGGGGGCGCCGGCCAGCGTCCGCCCACGCCCCATCAGGGTCAGGGTCAGCCGGGAGGCCAGCACCAGCGCCAGGGTGGCGCCGGCTACGCCGCACCGCGTCCGCCCGTGGGCAGCCTGCCCGCGCAGCCGCAGCCCGAGGCGCTGCCGCCGGCGGGCCCCGGTGACGGCCGTACGCCGCTGTACGACACGCTGGAGACGAACTGGTTCCACCAGGGCCAGGGCGGTCAGGCGAACGGGGCCCCGCAGGCTCCCGCCGCGCCGCAGCAGCCGCCCGCCGGGCGTCCTGCTCCGCCGGCGCCGCCGCGCCGTCCGGCCACCCCTCCCGCGAACCAGTCCGGCCAGACCGGTCAGCACAACGCGAGTGCCACTTCCTGGCGCACCTCGCCCAACGACGAGCTGGTGCGCCAGGCCGAGCGGGTCCGCAAGCCCGCGGCCGGCGGTATCACCACCTCGGGTCTGCCCCGTCGGGTGCCGCGCGCCAACCTGGTGCCGGGTACCGCCCAGGAGCCGACCCACCAGTCCGGTCCGCAGGTCTCCCGTGCCCCCGATGACGTACGGGGCCGGCTGACCAACCTCCGTCGGGGCATTCAGCAGGGCCGTCAGGCGGGCAGCTCCGGCACCACCGGAAGCTTCAACGTCGGCCCCACTCACCAGCAGGAGCGATAGTTGAGCCCGATGAGCCAGGCGGCGCAGAATCTGAACTGGTTGATCACCAATTTCGTGGACAACACCCCCGGGGTGTCGCACACGGTGGTGGTCTCCGCCGATGGTCTGCTGCTGGCGATGTCCGAGGGGTTTCCGCGTGACCGCGCCGACCAGCTGGCGGCGGTGGCGTCCGGGCTGACCTCGCTGACCGCGGGGGCGTCCCGGATCTTCGAGGGGGGCCCGGTCAACCAGACCGTGGTGGAGATGGAACGCGGGTTCCTCTTCATCATGTCCGTCTCGGACGGCTCCTCGCTCGCCGTACTCGCCCACCCGGACTGCGACATCGGTCTGGTGGGCTACGAGATGGCTCTCCTGGTCGATCGTGCCGGCACGGTCCTCACCCCGGACCTGCGCGCCGAGCTCCAGGGGAGTCTGCTCCACTAGGAGCCCTCAGCAAGCCCGCCCCCGGGGTGTGCGCCCCAAGGCACACCCCACGGGCAGCCCTTCATACGTCCATACCGTCAGGCCGCCTCACCCGGCCCCCCACCGGCCCACTCAGACGGCACAGCCGACCACTTGCTGTCACGCCCGGAGGATTCATGACCCCGCCCCCCGCCTCTCACGATCCGTACGGTGTCCCCGTGGACACCGACTACGGACATGAGGGCGACCAGCCGCTGGTGCGTCCTTATGCGATGACCGGCGGCCGGACCCGGCCGCGGTACCAACTCGCCATCGAGGCGCTGGTCAGCACCACGGCCGACCCGGCGCACCTCTCGACGCTCCTGCCCGAGCACCAGCGGATCTGCCACCTCTGCCGGGAGGTCAAGTCCGTGGCCGAGGTGTCGGCCCTGCTGTCGATGCCGCTCGGGGTGGCGCGGATCCTGGTGGCGGACCTGGCGGAGGCCGGCATGGTGGCTATCCACCAGCCGGGCAACGGAGAGGCCGGCGGTACGCCGGACGTGACACTGCTCGAAAGGGTGCTCAGTGGACTTCGCAAGCTCTAGCGGCGGTGCGGCCCGGTCGACCACCAGCGCGAAGATCGTGGTGGCGGGCGGCTTCGGCGTGGGCAAGACCACGTTCGTCGGCGCCGTCTCGGAGATCAACCCGCTGCGTACCGAGGCGGTCATGACGTCCGCGTCGGCGGGCATCGACGATCTCACCCACACCGGGGGCAAGACCACCACCACGGTGGCCATGGACTTCGGCCGTATCACCCTGGACCAGGACCTGATCCTGTACCTGTTCGGCACACCCGGACAGGACCGCTTCTGGTTCATGTGGGACGACCTGGTACGCGGCGCCATCGGCGCCGTCGTCCTCGTCGACACCCGCAGGCTCGCCGACTGCTTCCCCGCGGTCGACTACTTCGAGAACAGCGGCCTGCCCTTCGTCGTGGCCCTCAACGGCTTCGAGGGGCATCAGCCGTACACGCCCGACGAGGTGCGCGAGGCGCTGCAGATCGGTTCCGACGCACCGATCATCACCACCGACGCACGCCACCGCGCGGACGCCAAGAGCGCGCTCATCACCCTGGTCGAGCACGCACTCATGGCACGTCTCAAGTAGAAGTGGCCGTACGCCAGTTGTCGTAGACGTGTGCGAGGCGGGCCGTGTCCTTTGACACGGTCCGCCTCCATGTTCATAACGTTTCGACAGAGAATTCTCCGGGCTCGGACACCCGACGCATCCGGCTGGTACCACTGCGCTCACAAAGGCCCCTCTATTTGACGGGGCTCGCTCTTTATGCCCGTTTTATCTGAGGCCTGGAGCACTCGGAACGGCCAGTTCCCGCTGTTTGGAACGGACCCGCTCGGCGTGCTGAAATCAACGAACTCGTGAGTAGTACGGCCCTGAACAATAATCGGCACAACGTAGGTGCCGACGCCGAGAGGTTGTTGGTCGAGTGAGGCGAAGCAATACGAGCTCCGCAGAGCAGATGGCGCGGGGCAACTTCACCCCGCCCCCGCGTGCAGCGGCGTCGCCTGCGGATGTGCAGCCCGTGGCGCCCGCCACCAGTGGCAGCTCCAGCAGACTGTCCCCGCGCAACTGGCGTGTGCCGACGCGACTGAACGCGATCCTCCTCATACCCGTGCTGGTCGGCCTCGTCATGGGCGGCTTCCAGGTGAAGGGGTCGATCGACACCTGGAACGAGGCGCAGGACGCCGAGAAGACGGCGCTCGTCGTGCGCGCCGCCTCGGAGTACGGCCAGGCCCTCCTCAACGAGCGCGACCTCACGGCCCAGCCGCTCCTCGAGGGCAAGCCCGCGACGGACCCGGGAGTCGCCGGTCCGCGTGCCATCACGGACGCCGCCAAGAAGAAGTTCGACGAGGCCGTCAAGGACATGCCGGAGAAGCAGGGCATGGAGCGGCGCCTCAAGCTCTTCCGTGCCGCTGAGCCGGCCCTGGAGGGCCTCCGTCAGGCCGCGTACACGGAGCGCTTCGAGACGCCGGCGAAGTCCGAGGGCGACCCGAACGACCCCAACGACGACAAGCGCGGACCGGTCGCCACCCAGGAGAGCTACACGCTCGTCCATCACTACCTGATGGAGTTCTCCAACGAGCTCGGCCTGGGCACCGGCAACATCACCAGCTTCGGCCGCATGGTGTACGCCATCCAGCTCGCCAAGGCCGCCGGGTCCCTGCAGCGCTCGATCGGCGTGGAACTGCTCGTCCGGCCCAACGAGAAGAAGAACATCAGGGCCGGCCAGACGATCGCCTTCACCTCCTACGCCTACCTGGAGGGCATCGCCCTCGGCGAGTACCAGTCCGGTGGCACGGACGAGGACGTCCAGAGGCTGAAGGACGTCATGGCTCGCAAGACGGAGGACGGCCAGAAGAAGCTGGCCGCCGCCGCGGCCCAGGCCGCCGCCGCGAACGTGAAGTTCACCCCTCCGCCGAAGGCCGAGAACGGTTCCTACCTCGACGGCATGGTCGGCGCGATCGGCACCGGTGCCGATCCCGAGGAACTCGCCGAGAAGGGCGTGACCCCGAGGGTCTGGCTGCCGGCCTCCACCGCCAAGTTCGAGGGCTACAGCGAGATCGAGAAGAACCTCGTCGACAGGTCCGTGGCCGAGGCCGCCCGGATCTCCGACGAGGCCAAGACCGACGCCATCGTCAACGGTCTGATCGTCATCATCGCGCTGCTCGCCGCGTTCATCCTGGCCGGCATGGTGGCCCGCCAGATGAGCCGCTCGATGCGCCAGCTGCGCACCGCCGCCTTCCGCATCGCCGAGCAGCGCCTGCCGATGCTGGTCGACCAGCTGTCGCGCACCGAGCCGGGCCGGGTCGACACCCGCGTCCAGCCGATCCCGATCGACAGCAAGGACGAGATCGGCGAGGTCGCCCGCGCCTTCGACCAGGTCCACCGTGAGGCCGTCCGGCTCGCCGCCGAGCAGGCCCTGCTCCGTGGCAACGTCAACGCGATCTTCACCAACCTGTCGCGCCGCAACCAGTCGCTGATCGAGGGCCAGCTGACCCTGATCACCGATCTGGAGAACAACGAGGCCGACCCGGACCAGCTGGAGAACCTCTTCAAGCTGGACCACCTCGCGACCCGTATGCGCCGCAACGGCGAGAACCTCCTCGTCCTCGCCGGCGAGGAGCCCGGCCGCCGCTGGAACCAGCCGGTCCCGCTGGTGGACGTGCTCCGCGCCGCCTCCTCCGAGGTGGAGTCGTACGAGCGCATCGAGCTCACCGGCGTCCCGGAGACCGAGATCCACGGCCAGGCCGTGACCGACCTCGTGCACCTCCTCGCCGAGCTGCTGGAGAACGCCACCACGTTCTCCTCGCCGCAGACCAAGGTTCGGGTCACCGCGACGCGGCTGCCCGACGGCCGGGTCATGATCGAGATCCACGACAAGGGCATCGGCCTGACCGCCGAGGACTTCGCCGACATCAACCACAAGCTGGCCAACCCGCCGACGGTGGACGCCGCCGTCTCGCAGCGCATGGGCCTCTTCGTGGTCGGCCGCCTCGCCGACCGGCACGGTGTCCGCGTCCAGCTGCGCCCCTCGGGTGAGCAGGCCGGCACGACCTCCCTGGTCATGCTCCCGGACGCGATCACCCACGGTGGCGGTGGCGAACCGCTCCCCAACGACGACTTCACGGTCTCGCAGATGATCCCTCAGCAGCAGTCCTTCGAGCCCGCCCCGATGCTCACCGCGGCCGAACTCGGCTTCGACGACTCCCGTTACGAGGACCAGTCCGCGGAGGACCCCCGCCAGCTGGACCCGGTCAACCGCTCGCTGATGCGCGAGGAGCGCCGTGCCGCGCTCGAGGCGCAGTCGCACGGTGACCGCCCGCTGTTCCGCGACGAGACGGATCAGTCGTACGGCGAGCAGGAGAACTACGCCGAGGCCCAGTACGACCAGGGCTACGCGCAACAGCCGCAGTCCGCGTACGAGCAGAACGGCTACGAGTCGAACGGCTACGGCCAGGGCGGCTACGAGCAGAACGGTTACGACAACACCGGTCGGTTCCCGGCCTCCGGCGGCTACCCGGAGCACCAGGAGCAGGGCTATGCGGAGGCCGCGTACGACGCTCCGCAGGGTGCCGCGCCGCAGTACGACGACACCTTCGCCCCCCAGTCCCACCAGGAAGAGTGGACGGATCAGGGCACGTACCAGGGTGCGTACGAGCCGGAGTACCGGGCGGAAGCGGAATCTGCTCCGTCCGGTCCCGCGAACGCTCCCGAGCGCGTAGGCTTCGAGCGTCCGGGCCCGGCCGCCGGTAGCGGTCACCAGATGACCAACGCCGGTCTGCCGCGTCGTGGCGGCGGCCAGCAGGGGCAGTCCCCCGCCGACGCCCGCAACGGCCAGGCGGGCCAGGCCCCGCAGGCCCCCCAGGCCCCCCAGACCCCGCAGGGCGGACACACGGACGCGGACGGCTCCGGTGACTGGCGCTCGAAGAACGACGAGCGCTGGCAGCGGGCCGAGAAGCTCCGGGAGCCCAAGGCGGGTGGGGTCACCTCGTCCGGCCTTCCCCGCCGCGTTCCCAAGGCCAACCTGGTCGAGGGCACGGCGGAGCAGACCCCGCAGGGCGGACCCCAGGTGTCCCGCGCCCCTGAGGACGTGCGTGGCAGGTTGAGCAACCTGCGGCGCGGTGTCCAGCAGGGACGCAGCGCGGGAACGGACACGAACGGATCGGGCTTCGGCCCGGGTAGCACCTACAACCAGGAGCGTTAGTGTGAGCCCGATGAGCCAGGCGGCGCAGAATCTGAACTGGTTGATCACCAACTTTGTGGACAACACCCCCGGGGTGTCCCACACGGTGGTGGTCTCCGCCGACGGACTCCTGCTGGCGATGTCCGAGGGATTCCCGCGTGACCGTGCCGACCAGCTGGCGGCCGTCGCGTCCGGGCTGACCTCGCTGACCGCGGGCGCCTCCCGCATCTTCGAGGGCGGCGCGGTCAACCAGACCGTTGTGGAGATGGAGCGCGGCTTCCTCTTCCTCATGTCCATCTCGGACGGCTCTTCACTGGCCGTGCTCGCCCACCCCGATGCCGACATCGGCCTCGTGGGCTACGAGATGGCCCTCCTGGTCGATCGTGCAGGCAGCGTCCTCACCCCGGACCTGCGCGCCGAACTCCAGGGAAGTCTTCTCAACTAACAGAACGGCAGTGCGTTTCCCGCCACCGCACCATAGGGTGCGGTGGCGCGGTACCACAGGGACATGGACCGGGCGTACGGCACTCGGAGGAGGAGAAAAGTGGCAACACCCCCAGGCGGACATCCATATGACGGTGCTCACCAGTCTCCGGGTGAGCAGGGGCAGAACCGCTTCAACTTCCCCTCCGCACCGAGCAGAGGTGGCGGTGCGCAGCCGTACCAGCGGCCGCAGCAGCCGTACGACCCGTCCTACAACCAGCCGCAGGGACCCCGGATCCAGCCGGTGGCTCCTCGGCGGGCACCGGAGCCGGCACCCGCGTCGGGCAACAACAACCCGTTGGTGCGCCCGTACGCGATGACCGGCGGCCGGACCCGGCCGCGGTACCAGCTCGCCATCGAGGCGCTGGTCAGCACCACGGCCGATCCCGCGCGGCTGCAAGGGCAGTTGCCCGAGCACCAGCGGATCTGCCGGCTGTGCTTCGAGATCAAGTCGGTCGCTGAGATCTCGGCACTTCTCACCATCCCCCTCGGCGTCGCCCGGATCCTCGTAGCCGACCTGGCGGAGGCCGGACTTGTCGCCATCCACCAGCCCGGCGGCGACGAGGCCGCCGGCGGCCAGCCAGACGTGACACTGCTCGAAAGGGTGCTCAGTGGACTTCGCAAGCTCTAGCGGCGGTGCAGCCCGCTCAACCACCAGCGCGAAGATCGTGGTGGCGGGCGGCTTCGGCGTGGGCAAGACCACGTTCGTCGGCGCCGTCTCGGAGATCAACCCGCTGCGTACCGAGGCCGTGATGACGTCCGCGTCGGCCGGCATCGACGACCTCACCCACACCGCGGGCAAGACCACCACCACGGTGGCCATGGACTTCGGCCGTATCACCCTGGACCAGGACCTGATCCTGTACCTGTTCGGCACACCCGGACAGGACCGCTTCTGGTTCATGTGGGACGACCTGGTACGCGGCGCCATCGGCGCCGTCGTCCTCGTCGACACCCGCAGACTCGCCGACTGCTTCCCCGCGGTCGACTACTTCGAGAACAGCGGCCTGCCCTTCGTCGTGGCCCTCAACGGCTTCGAGGGACACCAGCCGTACACGCCCGACGAGGTGCGCGAGGCGCTGCAGATCGGCCCCGACGCACCGATCATCACCACCGACGCACGCCACCGCGCGGACGCCAAGAGCGCGCTCATCACCCTGGTCGAGCACGCACTCATGGCACGCCTGCGGTAGCCGCCTCCGTCGCCGTACCGGTCCCGTACGCGGGAAGGCCCCGCACTCCACACGGAGTGCGGGGCCTTCCTCGTCCCCAGGTGTGGACGGAGAAGCCGGGGGCTTGCGCGCCGTGGGTACGCGAAGGCCCCGGCGCCCCCTGGTGGGGGCGGCGGGGCCTTGGTGGCGGTAGGGCGTCAGCCCTGCCAGGAGTGAGGGGCGCGGAAGCCGGACTGGCGTTCCAGGCGGCGCCACCCGGCGGTGCTGCGGCCGCGGTGGGCAGGGGCGTCCTGCGGCTGCGCGGCGGCGCGGGCGAGGAGGACGGCCGTGATCGCGGCCAGTTCCTCGGGGTCGGCGTGGCCCTTCTCGACCCGGAGCAGGGATTCGGCGGGCATGGTCATCTGCAGCATTCTCCTCGTGGGTTACTGCGGGGGGTTGCCGTGCTTGCGGGACGGCAGGTCGGCGTGCTTCGTGCGGAGCATGGCGAGGGAGCGGATGAGCACCTCGCGCGTCTCGGCCGGGTCGATGACGTCGTCGACCAGGCCGCGCTCCGCGGCGTAGTAGGGATGCATGAGCTCGGCCTTGTACTCCTTGACCATGCGGGCGCGCATGGCCTCGGGGTCCTCGGCGTCGGCGATCTGGCGGCGGAAGATGACGTTGGCCGCGCCCTCCGCGCCCATCACGGCGATCTCGTTCGTCGGCCAGGCGTAGGTGAGGTCGGCGCCGATGGACTGGGAGTCCATGACGATGTACGCACCGCCGTACGCCTTGCGCAGGATCAGCGAGATCCGCGGCACGGTCGCGTTGCAGTACGCGTACAGCAGCTTCGCGCCGTGGCGGATGATGCCGCCGTGCTCCTGGTCGACGCCGGGCAGGAAGCCGGGCACGTCCAGCAGCGTGATGATCGGGATGTTGAAGGCGTCGCACATCTGGACGAAGCGCGCGGACTTCTCGCTCGCCTCGATGTCGAGGACGCCGGCCAGCGACTGAGGCTGGTTGGCGACGATGCCGACGACCTGGCCGTCGAGCCTGGCCAGGGCGCAGATGATGTTGCGGGCCCAGCGCTCGTGGATCTCCAGGTAGTCGCCGTCGTCGACGATCTCCTCGATCACCTTGTGCATGTCGTACGGACGGTTGCCGTCCGCCGGGACCAGGTCGAGGAGCACGTCGGAGCGGCGGTCGGCCGGGTCCTCGCCGTGCGTCTGGGGCGGGTTCTCGCGGTTGTTGGACGGCAGCATCGACAGGAGGTAGCGGACCTCCGCGATGCAGGTCTCCTCGTCGTCGTACGCGAAGTGCGCCACGCCGCTCGTCTCGGCGTGCACATCCGCGCCGCCGAGGCCGTTCTGGGTGATCTCCTCGCCGGTGACCGCCTTGACCACGTCGGGGCCGGTGATGAACATCTGCGAGGTCTCGCGGACCATGAACACGAAGTCCGTCAGCGCCGGCGAGTAGGCGGCGCCGCCCGCGCACGGGCCGAGCATCACGCTGATCTGCGGGATGACACCGGAGGCCCTGGTGTTGCGCTGGAAGATGCCGCCGTAGCCCGCGAGGGCGGAGACGCCCTCCTGGATGCGGGCGCCGGCACCGTCGTTCAGCGACACCAGCGGGGCACCGGCCGAGATGGCCATGTCCATGATCTTGTGGATCTTCGTGGCGTGAGCCTCGCCGAGCGCACCGCCGAAGATCCGGAAGTCGTGCGCGTAGACGAAGACCGTACGGCCCTCGACCGTGCCCCAGCCCGTGATCACACCGTCCGTGTACGGCTTCTTCGACTCCAGGCCGAAGCCCGACGCCCGGTGCCGCCGCAGTTGCTCGACCTCACGGAACGACCCCGCGTCCAGCAGCAGCTCGATGCGCTCACGCGCGGTCAGCTTGCCCTTGGCGTGCTGCGCCTCGGTCGCACGGTCACTGGGTCCGCGCCGCGCCTGCTCGCGAAGGGCGTGCAGCTCGGCCACACGCCCTCGTGCGTCGGTCGGCTCGCCCGCGGTCTCGTCCAAAACGGTCATGTACGAACCCTACGGAGCAGACCGAGGAAATCCTGCCGTTGACTCCGTACAGTCTCGCGCCCGTTCTGCTGTCAGCCCCGTACAGAACCGTTCCGCACTGCAGGCGAAGTACCAGTTGAACAGGCCACCGAATTGTCGTGATCCAACAAAGGCGTCAACCGATGGCCATCTCCCAGCCATGTACGGCACCTGCCGTACCCGAAGTGACGCGCAGTCGCGGGACGCGACCCGGAACGCAGGGGTTCGCCGATGTGGAGGGTAGCGGCCGGGGCCCGGTGGCGTACGAGCACGCCCGCCGCGGCGGTGACGGTGTGCGCGCCCACCGTAGCGGGCTGCCGGAAGTGCGCCGCGGTGGGACCGGCCGAGGGGAAGGAGAGGGACCGGCAGGTGCCGGAATTGTCGAGGATCTCCAGCCGGCGCCGGTCGGCGGCACGGTCGGCCACGGCCCGTCGGAAGGTCCCGGGCATGAGGATGCACACGTACGACGAGTTCACCGGATCGGTCCCGTGCCCGGACGGGCGTGTGGGGTGCCCCGACGGCACCCCACACCCCGGCCGGGCCGTCAGCCGCAGTGGAAGCGTGCGCCGCCCCAGTCGGCGTGGTCGTTGCCGTTCCCGTCCCCGCCGTCGGTGACCGTCAGATCGACGTACTGGGCGCCGGTGAGGTCCGCGGTGAGCTGCCACGCCGCGTCCGTGGCCCGCAGAACCGGCGACCTCACCTTCTCCGCGCCGTCCGCCGCCACGGCGAACTGCACGCTGCCGCGAGATGCCTGGACGTCGTCCACACCCACCTCGGCCGTGAGGGAGGTGCACCGGCC
The DNA here is from genome assembly GCF_044757085.1 of Streptomyces sp. NPDC091376. Lineage (NCBI taxonomy): Bacteria > Bacillati > Actinomycetota > Actinomycetes > Kitasatosporales > Streptomycetaceae > Streptomyces > Streptomyces sp. NPDC091376. The sequence continues at coordinate 200,227 of NZ_JBIVUF010000007.1, forward strand.
GCCCAGGTAGTAGCGGACCTTCGCCGGGGCGTGCGTGCCGAGGCCCTTGGCGTAGGCCACTCCCCCGATCTTCAGGGGGCTGCCGTCTCCGGTGCCGGTCTCCCCGTTGGAGAGATCGCGCTCGACCGGTCCCCAGCCGTTCTCCGCGGAGGTCCAGTCCAGATCACTCGCCCAGGTGTCGGTGGCCGGCGGTGGCGGCAGGGTCCGTACGCTCGTCCTCGCGCCGAGCGTACGGCTGCCGCCGGTGACGGTGTAGGTGGCCGCCGAACTCAGCTCGTACGTCCGGTACTCGGCGTCCACGGGAGGTGTCACCTGCCAGGTGGCGGTGGCCTTGTCCCCCGGTGCGACCGACGCGAAGGCGACCGGGCCCGCGGGCTCCGCCGTCCATCCGGCGGGCAGCTCCAGGCCGACCGAGACGTCCGTGGCGGCGCTCGCCTCGTCGTTGGTGAAGACGGCCTTGACCTCGTTCCCCCGGCCCGGCTCCAGGGTCTCGGCGGCCGCGGCCACGCTCAGCGTTCCGCAGGCCGGTGCCGCCCCGGCCGGCCCGAGGTCGGTGACGGTGAAGCCGTCCAGCACGAAGTCGGCGCCTTCGGGGGCGTCGGAGCGCTTCCGCAGCCCGGTCCAGGTGTCACCGCAGCCCGCCGTGACGGTCTCGGTGAAGTGCCCGGTGGTGCGCTGGGCACCGATGGGCGTCCGGCGGACCTCCACGGAGCCCCCGGTGGCCCGGTCGTAGCCGGTGACCCATTCGTACGCGCCCGCGTGGCTCGACTGGTGGTCGTACTCGACCCGGTAGGTGTGCCCGTCCTTCATCGGCACGGTCCACGGCGCGGTCCGGTACACCAGCCCGCTGTTCTCGTCGTGCGCCTTCAGCGACTCCGCGCCGCCGATCACATCGTCGATCGGCTTCCCGTTCCAGCCGGACTGGGTGTACGGGGCGTGCAGCTGACTGACATGGGTGCGCGGGTCGGTCACGCCGCCGGCGTCGCCCTTGAGGAACGGTCCCCAGCCCTGGTCGACGGCCTCGAAGTCCTCGTACACGACCGTGCCGTCCTTGACCGCGGGTGCGTTCTCGACCAGCCGTACGTCATCGACCCGCACCGCGGCCGGGGATCCCTGCGCGGCGTCGATCCTCAGGGTCACGGTGCCGCCGGCCGGGGCGAGGAAGTTGACCTTGGCCCGCTGGAAGGAGGTGGAGTGCCAGTCGGAGGCCGCGACCAGGTTCTCGGCGGTGGACCGTTCGACGGTGACGGACCGCCCGCCGGCGGAGAGGACCGTACGGCGTGAGGCTCCCGGTTCGACCTCGATCCACGCGGAGGCGGTGTACCGCTTGCCCGGTGTGAGGCCGGTGATCCGCTGGGCGAGCGAGGCGGCCGCCGGGCCCGTCAGCTCGGCGCTGTTGCGCCCCTGGTCGTCGGTGTCGCGTGCGACCGTGCCGGTCTTCGTCCACGATCCGAGCCGTGCGTCGTTGAAGCCGGGGTCCCCGACCTTGCCGCCCTCGCCCCAGAGGGCGGCCCGCGGCGCGGGTGCGCGGTCCGGGTGGAGGACGTAGGGCTGTCCGGCCTCGGCGGTGAGGGTGATCCTGCCGTCGGCGGGGCGTACGGTCCCGGCCTTCACGCGTCCGTTGTCGGTGAGCTTGTACACGGTGTAGCCGCCGCTGCCGGGGACGGCCCAACTGCTGGTGCCACCGGCCTTGTTGTAGTGGTACAGCTTCTTCCCGCCGTCCCACGGCAGCAGATACCGGTCGCCGTCGAGGACCTTGCGCCCGTGGTCGTAGAACGTGCGGCGGCCGTCCTCGACCGTCCCGCGCAGCCCTCCGGTGAAGGCGATGTCATTGCCCTCCCAGCGGGTGATCCGCTCCTGCTGCAGGAACTTCGCGGGCAGGTTCCGCTGCCAGATGTTGGCCTGGAAGGCATTCCAGTCGGTCTCCCCGGTCCAGCCCTCGAAGTCCTCCAGGGCTGTCTGGCCGAGCACCGGGTGGTTGTTCCAGATGTCCTTCTCGCCGTTGCGGATGAAGCGGATGATCTGGGAGTTGAGCCCCTTGTTGGTGGCGCCTCCGTAGTCCAGGTCGTTGGCCCAGTGCGACCAGAGCGAGGCCCGCTCGAACTTGTCGGCCCACTCGGTGGCGACGTTCCAGCCCTGCTTCTGCACGGCCTGCATCGTCTTGTCGGCGATCCAGCCGTGCGAGTAGTAGACGTCGATGTAGAGCAGGCTGAGGTTGGGGTCGGTCTCGTCGCGCAGCTGCTGGAACCTGCGGGCGAGGTCGCCGCTGTTGATGTCACGCCGCTGATCGATGTAGTAGCTCTGGTTGAGCCAGTTCCAGCCGGGCTTGGTCCTGTCGACGAGGGTCTCGCTGAAGTTCCTGGCCTCCGGGTACGACTCGGTGGCGTTGACGTGCACGCCGAAGGTCGCGCCCCACTTCTTTCCGGCCTTCAGCAGCGTGTTGAGGTCCCTGAGCCCGCCGGCGCGCTTGTTGTAGTTGCCGCCGTAGTCGGGGTGGGCGGAGTCGTGCCCTTCGGAGCCGTACCCCTTGAGCACGGCGAGCTGTCCGAGTCCGTCCGTGGCGAGCGAGACGCGCTTCACGTCGTCGAGGGTGCGCAGGAACGGGTGCGTGGCCTGGCTGGCGAAGTTGAACGGGATGTGGGTGACGACCCGGTCCGGCGTGGCGTCGCCGCCCGGCGCCTCGATGCCGATCGTGCGGAAGGCGACGGCGCCGTCCTGCCAGTCGGTCTTTCCGTCGGCGTTGGCGTCGGGGGTGACGACGACCTTGGCCCACGGCAGGTCCTTGCCGCTTTCGGGCCGTGGGGCGCCCTCGCCGCGATAGGTCCACTGTCCGGACCGGACGCCGACGCGGACGGATCCGTCGTCCGCCGTGCGGGCCTGGTGCCAGAAGCGGGCGTCGTCGCCGCCGGTGGCGCCGGAGGGCTTGTCGTAGCTGGAGTTGGACTCGACGGCGGCGGCGAGCGCGCCCGTGTTGAGGAGGGCGTACGAGGCTCCGACGGGCGAGGCGTCGGCCGGGGTCTCGTCGGTGACTCGGCCGAAGACGTCGGCGGTCCTGGTCGAGTCGGGATCGAGGCGGGTGAACGCGGTCGCGGCGCCGTCGTCCGTGCTGCCCACCGAGACCAGGTCGTGCCCCGGAATGTCGATGGTCCCGACGCGGAACGCCTCCGTGTCGCGCACGGCGGTCACCTTGAAGGTGGTGGTCCGGCCGGCCACGGAGAGCGTCGTGTCGATCTCGACGCCGGGGAGGCCGGGGAACGTCAGGGTGTACGCGGCTGCGGCTCCCCGGACCACGGGTGCGGCTTCGAGCCGCACGGCGTGGGCCGTGCCGTTGAGCGTGACCTCGGTGACGGGGCGGGTGCTGCCGAGCAGACGGGCGCCCGTGGCGCGGTCGGTGTACGACAGGACGCGTGGGAAGTCGTCCGCGACGGCGACGGCGAGCTGCCCCGAGGTGAGCACCGGCGAGGCGGCGGTGGCGGCCGGGCCGTGGCCGTGGACTGCGAGGGCCGGCCCGGTCGGCGCCATGAGGGCGGCCGTGACGACGGCGACCACGCAGGCGGTGCGGGGCCTTCTGATGAGCGACATGGGGACTGGGTAGCGGCCGCGGCGGGGCGGGGTCAACGAAGTCGTACGGCTGCGGCGCCGCCAGTCCAACAACGTCGGTCCGTTAGTCCAAGTGGCGGAATGTGATCACCCGCTCACGGAGCAGGGTGGGAAAAATCCCACGGAAATGTTGAACGTTGAACGGGAATGACTCTATGGTGGTCGTCGTTGAAGGTTCAACGAGTGGCCGGGAAGGCCACCGACCCGCCCGACCACAGCATCCACGAGGAGAAGTCATGGGCCTGTTCAACCGCAAGAACGAGACCACCACCGACGCCGTCGCCCCGCGCGAGGTGAACCCCGCACTCGCCGCGCTGAGCGGTGACTACAGCATCGACCCCGCCCACAGCAGCATCGGCTTCACCGTCCGCCACGCCATGGTCACCAACGTCCGCGGCAGCTTCGGTGAGCACGAGGGCACGCTGCGGCTGGACGGCTCCGACCCGGCCTCCTCGACCGCGGCCATCGACGTCAAGATCGCCAGCGTCGACACCGGCATCGCCGACCGCGACGGCCACCTGCGCAGCGGCGAGTTCTTCGACGCCGAGGCCTTCCCGCTGATGACGTTCCGCTCGACCTCGGCCGAGCAGCTGGGCGGCGAGAAGTACCGCATCACCGGCGACCTCACCATCAAGGACGTCACCCGCCCGCTCTCCATCGACCTGGAGTTCAACGGTGTGGCGACGGACGTCTACGGCAACGAGCGCGTCGGCTTCGAGGGCAGCGCCGAGATCCTGCGCTCCCACTGGGGTCTGACGTGGAACGCCGCGCTGGAGACGGGCGGCGTGATGGTCAGCGACAAGGTGAAGCTGAACTTCGACATCTCCGCGATCAAGGCCGCTGCCTGACCGTAGGCCCCACCACGGCCACAGCACGGGCTCCACAGCAGCCGGCGAACCCCCGTCCCGACCGGACGGGGGTTCGGCGCGTTCGACGATGCCGCCTCGCGCGGTTACGCGGCCCGCCGGTAGGTACCGCCGTCCCTCGTACGGGTCAGCAGCTGCGCCTCGACCAGATAGCGGCGCAGCGCCGAACAGTCGTCGTGGACCGTGCGGATCGCGTCGTTGACCTCGGGCTCCGTGTAGGACCGGCCGGGCTCGAAGAGGGTCCGCGCCAGGTGGACGAGCAACTGCTCACGGCGCACCGCCCTACGGGGGATCGCCGTGAGCCGTCCCTGGGAGAAGAGTGCGGTCACGTCCCGCGATCCGCCGGATTCATTGTCGGACATGGCCGGAAGCCTCCTGCACCGCTCCGCGCCCGCGCAACGCGTTTTCCCGGCCGCGCCCCAGGGGCGTTCGCACGCTACAGCGGTATGTGGATGTCCAGGACCGGCCCGCCGGCGTGGACCGGCGGCGCGTCGAGCCTCTCCAGGACATGGAGCATCGGCGCGTTGCCTGCGGCGACCGCCGCGGTCAGGGTGTGATGTCCGTCCCGGCGGGCCACGTCGGCCGCGTGCGCGGCCAGTGCCGTGCCCAGCCCCTTGGACTGCCACGCGTCCTCGATCAGCACGGCGAACTCGCCCACGCCCTGCCGGTCGGTACGCATGACGTTGGTCATGGCGATGATGTGGTCCATGCGCTGGGCGGTGGTGGTGACCAGGGTGGTGCCGCGTTCCGGGTCGGTCAGCAGCCGCCATCCCGCCACGGACAGCTCGGGCTTGCCCGAGTGGTAGCGCAGCGCGCGGCTGCCCGGTGAGCAGCGGCGGTGCAGCGCCTGGACGGGCCCGAGATCGTCAGGGGTCACCTCGCGGGTCCGGGTACTGGTGCCGTCGGTCAGCGTGATCGGGTGTGCGGTGCGTCGAGCGCCGGCGTCAGGCATACGGGGACTTCCTCACATCGGGCATGCGGACGAAGTGCCCTGGACCCCCGTACGGGCGACTGCCCGCCCCGGCACAGGAGAAGTCTTTTGCCGCCACCCGGCCGGCTCAAGGAAGGTTCGCGCCATATTGGTCACGCTTCGCGCACACCGGGTCACCGAACGGATCGGGATTCCGTCGCATTCACCTCGCGGAGCCGTAAGCCGTCCGGTCATCCCTCCCGGAGTGTCCGCTCACCCCTCCCGGAGTCGCTCCACGCGCTCGCCCGTCCTCGTCTCGATCTCCGAGGCCACCTCGTGCAGCAGCGAGTGGCTCACACCGCTCAGCGCACGCGCCACGGCCAACTCGTCGCCGATATGAGGGATGTCCTGGTCGGTGCGGTTGCGGTGGGCCGTGCCCTCGCCGACGAAGAGTTCGGCGTTCTGGCCGCGCAGCCGGGCCTCCGCCTGGGTGGTGCGGTCGTTCTCGGTGATGACGATCTCGACGTTCCATTTCTTGGTGCGCATCAGAAGCCACCGCCTCCGTCGAAGCCGCCTCCGCCGCCCCAGTCGCCGCCGAAGCCGCTGCCACCGAAGTCGGAGGAGCTGAAGTCTGCGCCGCTGAAGTCGCCGCCGCCGAAGTCACCGCCGCCGTACTCGGCCGCGTAGGCAGGGGTGGACAGCGCGCTGCCGAGCAGGGTGCCCGCGAGCAGGCCCGGCAGCAGCCCGCCGCCGTAGTAGCCGCCGGCCCAGGGGCCGTAGGCCGGACCGGCCTCCCAGTACGGGCGGCGGCCGGACTCGGTCTCGACGGTGCGGCCGAGCGGGTCCTCGCCGTCCTGGAGACGGGCCGCGTCGGCGGCGCAGACCGGGACTTCGCGGGGTGAACCGCCGGACGGGGTCCAGGTCATGTCGGTGAGGGAAGGTCCGTGGCGCGGGTCGAAGAAGCACGGCGCCCGGCGTTCGGGGAGCGGAGCGCCGTCGCGGCGCGCGGAAAGGACCGCGAGCGAGTAGCGGCCTTCCTCCAGCGCCTCGGTGACGCTGCGGACGTCGTGCGGATGCTCGGCCGACGCCATGGCGGACTTGGCGTCCTCGTACGAGTCCAGGGCGCGTTCGTAGTCGGCGCGCATCGCGTCGTCCGCGCCGCGCTCGGAGGGGTGGAAGTCGAGCCGGTCGAGCTCCTCGCCGTACGCGGTGATGTCCTCGTCGACGACGACGCGCAGCTTCTCCAGCGCGTCCCGCTCCTCCTCCACCTTGCGGCGGCGGCCGCGCCGGACCAGCGCGTAGGCGCCGGCGCCGCCCGCGACGAGGACGGTGCCGATCGCGATCAGCGAGCCGGTGGAGGCACCGCTCTCGGAACCGCCGCTCCAGGAGGAGGGTGCGGTGCCGCGGACGGTCGGGAGGGCCTGGTCGACGAAGTTGTCGAGCTGGGTGGCGGCGTCGACGCCCGGCGCCTTCACTCCGGACACGATGTTCCGCACGGCGTCGGCCGGCATGACGCTTCTGTCCGCGCCCGCGTCGAAGCCGTCACCGAGCCGGATCCCGTACAGCCCGGTGATCCCCGTCGCGGTTCGCAGATTGCGCAGCACGCTGTCCGCGGGGAACTGCGAGCCTTCGGGCAGTACGGCGATGAACACGGGCTTGTCCGCGTTCTCGATCTTCTGCGCCAGGGCCTTCTGGTCGGCCTCGGAAAGCTGGGAGCGAGCCCCCGGATCGACGTAGACCGGGCCCTGCTTCAGGGCCTCGGCCGCGTCGGAGATGCCCGTGGCCCTGGCGCCCGCGCCAGGGGCCAGGGCCAGCAGCAGGAAGAGTGTCAGCCCGGCGAGGGCAGACAGCAGGGCGAACGGCCTGGTCCTCATAGCATCGAAGCTACCCGAATGGCATGAAATAGGACATGGCCGCAGGTGGGAGGACTCCGGAACCGCACGGGCGGCTCCGGATCCGCCTCCGGCTACTGGGCCGGCTCGACCCCGGCCCGCAGCAGTCCGTAGGTGTAGGCGTCCTCCAGGGCCTGCCAGGAGGCGGCGATGATGTTGTCACCGACGCCGACCGTCGACCATTCACCGTTGCCGTCGCCCGTCGTGATCAGTACGCGGGTGGTGGACCCCGTGCCGTGGCGGCCTTCGAGGATGCGGACCCGGTAGTCGACCAGCTCCAGCTTGGCGAGCTGCGGGTAGATCCGCTCCAGCCCCACCCGGATCGCCCGGTCCAACGCGTTGACCGGCCCGTTGCCCTCGGCCGTCGCGACGATCCGCTCGCCCTTGGCCCACAGCTTGACCGTGGCCTCGTTGGCATGGGTGCCGTCGGGGCGGTCCTCGACGATCACGCGCCAGGACTCCGTACGGAAGTACAGGCGCGGTCTGCCCTCCGCCTCCTCGCGCAGCAGCAGTTCGAAGGAGGCGTCGGCGGCCTCGTACGTGTAGCCCCTCAGTTCGCGCTCCTTGACCCGCTCCACGACCCGGCCGACGAGCTCGCGGTTGCCGCCGAGGTCGACGCCGAGTTCCTTGCCCTTGAGCTCGATGGAGGCACGGCCGGCCATGTCGGAGACGAGCATCCGCATGGTGTTGCCGACCTGCTCGGGGTCGATGTGCTGGTACAGGTCCGGATCGACCTTGATCGCGGAGGCGTGCAGTCCGGCCTTGTGGGCGAAGGCGGAGACACCCACATAGGGCTGGTGCGTCGACGGCGTGAGGTTGACGACCTCGGCGATGGCGTGCGAGATCCGGGTCATCTCCTGCAGGGCGCCCGCGGGCAGCACCTTCTTGCCGTACTTCAGCTCCAGCGCGGCCACGACGGGAAAGAGGTTGGCGTTGCCGACGCGCTCGCCGTAGCCGTTGGCGGTGCACTGGACGTGCGTGGCGCCGGCGTCGACGGCCGCGAGGGTGTTGGCGACGGCGCAGCCGGTGTCGTCCTGGGCGTGGATGCCGAGGCGGGCGCCGGTGTCGGCGAGGACGGTGGCGACGACGGCCTGGATCTGGGCGGGCAGCATGCCGCCGTTGGTGTCGCAGAGGATGACGACGTCGGCACCGGCCTCGGAGGCGGCCCTGACCACGGCCTTGGCGTACTGCGCGTTGGCCCGGTAGCCGTCGAAGAAGTGCTCGCAGTCGACGAAGACGCGCCGGCCCCGGGAGCGCAGGTACGTGACGGTGTCGCGGACCATCTCCAGGTTCTCGTCGAGCGTCGTGCGCAGAGCGAGCTCGACATGGCGGTCGTGGGACTTGGCGACCAGCGTGATCACCGGCGCACCGGAGTCGAGCAGCGCCTTGACCTGCGGGTCCTCGGCGGCCTTGGCGCCCGGCCGGCGAGTGGCGCCGAACGCGACGAGCTGGGCGTGCTTGAGGTCGATCTCCTGGCGGGCCCGGGCGAAGAATTCGGTGTCCCGGGGGTTGGCGCCCGGCCACCCGCCCTCGATGAAGCCCACGCCGAACTCGTCGAGGTGCCGGGCGATGGTCAGCTTGTCCGCGACGGTGAGGTTGATGCCCTCGCGCTGCGCGCCGTCGCGCAGCGTGGTGTCGAAGACATGGAAACCGTCGTCGGTGACGCCGTACCTATCGGTGTCCGTGGCCTCTGTGGTCATGGCTGTTGTGACTCCTGTCGGATGAGTGGCTCCGGAATTCGTGGCTCCACTTGCCCCCATCTTCGCGCGCCTCTCGTCCGGCCGGGGTGGGGCCGTAAAACGAAAAGACCCCTCGCGGGTGCGAGAGGTCTGCGCGCGGGTCTGGGGCACGGTGCCGCTGCCGCGGGGGTTACTGGCCACGGGTCAGCGGTCACTGCGGACCGGCGCGCTGCTGCCGATAATCATGGCGAATGCGAGCACGGTGGCAGTCTGCCACATATGCGTGCCGGCATGGACAGCGGTCTCAGCATGCGGGCGTCGTCCGGTGACCCGCTCCCGCACCCGTTCAGCGGGCGGGGTGCCGCCCGGCGCAGTGGTAGGGGAAACCCATGAGTTCACAACCCCCCACAGGACCGCCGTCCGGACCCGTGCCCCGGCCGTCCGGGCCGGTTCCCGGTCCGCCGCCGCCCGGTTCCGGCCCGTCCGGCGGACGCTCCCGTCGTGCCCTGGCACTGATCGTCGGCGGGGCGGCGGCGGTGCTGGCCCTCGTCGTGGTGCTGGTGTTGTCACTCGGCGGCGACGGGGACGACGGCGGCGGAGGTTCCGGCTCCCCCACCCCGGTCGACACGAAGGCGGCGGAGGCGGACGCACACGCGGTCGCGACCCGGGTGGCCCTGGCGCCCCCGGACTGGGGTGCCGGCTTCACCCGGCACGATCCGTACGAGGTGGACCCCGCGCAGGAGTCGCTGGTGCGGGAGGACTGCGAGTTCGCCGGCCGCCCCAGCCGGGCCGGCACGCTGGCCTCCCTGCAGCGCAACGTGCACCAGACGTCGTCCGGCATCGCGGGGACGTCCGAGGTCAAGGTGTTCGTGGACGAGGCCACGGCGAAGCAGTACCTCGCCGACGCCCGGGACAACATCCACCGCTGTCCGGAACAGCACCGGGCCAAGGAACGCTGGAACGGCGTGCGCGAGGCGACCCCGCCGCGGGTGACCGGCTTCGACGAGCTGGTGTCCGAGGAGGGCCACCAGGTCGTCACCGCGAACGGGGGCAAGGTCGACGACCTCTACGTCATCGCCACCGGACGGGACGGCAAGAGTGTCCTGAGCGCCTACGTGGTCGGCAACAGCAAGCTGGACCCGCAGATCCACAAGTACGCCGCGGACTCGCTCCAGAAGATGCAGCAGCGCCTCGTGCAGCGGCCGGAGGCGGCGGCCACGGGCGGCTGACCGCCGTGCACGGAGACGGGGCGTCACGACCGGGACGGCAACGACCGGGAGTACCTGCGTGCGTCACGTACCCGGGTTCACCGGCGTCAGTGCCTCGTCGATGAACTCCCCTACGTGACCGAGGACCTGTTCCCGGCTCGTGCCCGGTATCCCCACCGCGACATGGACGGAGAAGCCGTCGAGCAGCGCGCGCAGCCGGGCGGCGAAGCGATCCGCGTCGACGGCGCGGAACTCGCCGCGCGAGCTCCCCTCGGCGAGCAGCGCGACGAGATCGCGGTGCCAGGCGCCCTCGATGGCGGCCTGGCGGGCGCGGGCGTCGTCGTCGGCGTTCTGCGAACGGTTCCAGACCTCCAGCCACAGCGTCCAGTGCGGGTCGCGGTGGCCGTCGGGGACGTACAGGTCGACGTAGGCGTCGAGCCGTTCGCGCGCGGGCCCGAGCCTGGACAGCAGGGAGCTGCGCTCCGCGCCGAGGCGGCCCTCGCTCCACTCCAGGGTCTGGAGCAGCAGCTCGTCCTTGGTGCGGAAGTAGTAGAGGAGATGCCCGCTGCTCATCCCCACCTCGCGCCCGAGCCCGGCCATGGTGAGCCCGTCGAGCCCGCGCTCGGCGATGGTCGCCATCGCCGCGGCGAGCAGTTCCTCACGGGGCGGGGCGGCGTTGCGGCGTCGAGAGGGCGGGGGAACGTTCACCCGTACGTTGTACCCGATCCGCCCGGTCCCCGCGGATGACCCGTGCCCCGCCCCGGAACCCGGGTCAGACACGCGGTTGCTGCTGCGTGATGCAGTGGATGCCGCCCCCGCCCGCGAAGATCGCTCTCGCGTCCACCAGGGTCACCGTGCGGTCCGGGAACAGCCGCCGGAAGACGGCTGCCGCGATCTCGTCGTTCGGGTCGTCGAAGGCGCACAGCACCACTCCGTCGTTGCAGAGGTAGTGGTTGATGTACGAGTAGTCGACCCAGTCGCCGTCCTCGTCCTTGAGGACGGTGGGCGCCGGGATCTCGACGACCTCCAGGGCCCGGCCGCGGGCGTCCGTCCGGCCGCGGAGGAGCTCGGCATAGGTCCGGGAGCGCTCGTGGTCCGGGTGGGCGGGGTCCTTCTGGCTGTGGACGAGGACCACGCCCGGCCGGGCGAACGCGGCGACGATGTCGACGTGGCCCTGCGTGCCGTACATGCCGTAGTCGCCGCTCAGACCGTGCGGCAGCCAGATCGCCTTCTCGGTGCCGAGCCTGGCGTGGATCTCGGCCTCGACCTGTTCCCGGGTCCAGTCGGGGTTGCGGCCGGCGCCGAGCTGGACCGTGTCGGTCAGCAGGACCGTGCCCTCGCCGTCGACGTGGATCGCCCCGCCCTCGTTGACGAGGCCCGAGGAGTGGACGGGGACGTTCACGAGGTCCGCGACATGGCGGGCGATCTTGGAGTCGTGCTCCCAGCGCGCCCAGTCCTGGGCGCCCCAGCCGTTGAAGACCCAGTCGACGGCGGCGAGAGCGCCCTCGTCGTCCACGACGAAGGTCGGGCCGATGTCCCGCATCCAGGCGTCGTCGAGCTCGCGCTCCACGATCTCCACGTCCTCGCCCAGGAGTTCGCGGGCGCCTTCGCGCTGGCCGGGCCCGACGACCATGGTGACCGGCTCGAAGCGGCGCACGGCACGGGCGACGTCCGCCCAGGCGGCGCGCGCCTGAGCGAGTTCCTCGTCGTCGGTGAAGGTCGGGTTGGGACCCGGCCAGGCCATCCAGGTGCGCTCGTGGGGGGCCCACTCGGGCGGCATACGGAACGTCATGACGTGAGTCCTAGAGGAAGTAGAGGCGGTTGAGGGACATGGATTCGACCGGGTCCGAGCGGAGCGGATCGCCGTCGAGCGTGACCAGTCCGCTGTGCGCGTCCACGGCCACGTCGCCGACCCGGGAGTTGAGGAGCAGGTCCTTGGGACCGATGCCCCGGGTGCCGCGTACCCCGACGCGGCGCCGGCGCGTGGGCATCCTGTCGTCGCCGAGGGTGGCCGCGGCCTGGGACACGAACGCCACGGAGATGTCCGCGGGGGTTGCCCCGTGGGCGCCGAACTGCGGTCCCAGGACGAGCGGTTCGCAGGTGTCGGTCGCGGCGTTCGGGTCGCCGGTCACCCCGTACGCCGGGAAGCCGGCCTTCAGCACGAGCTGCGGCTTCGCCCCGAAGAACTGCGGCTTCCACAGCACGATGTCGGCGAGCTTGCCGCTCTCGATCGAGCCGATCTCGTGCGCGAGACCGTGGGCGACGGCCGGGTTGATCGTCAGCTTGGCGACGTAGCGCAGGACGCGCGCGTTGTCGTCGTGGGCGCCGTCGCCGGCCATGGGCCCCAGCTCGGCCTTCATCTTCCCGGCCATGGCGAAGGTGCGGCGCACGGTCTCCCCCGCGCGGCCCATGCCCTGGGCGTCCGAGGAGGTGATGCCGATCGCGCCCAGGTCGTGCAGGACGTCCTCGGCTCCCATCGTCCCGGCGCGGATGCGGTCGCGGGCCATGGCGGCGTCACCGGGCAGGTCGGTCTTGAGGTCGTGTACGGAGACGATCATTCCGTAGTGCTCGGCGACGGCGTCCCGGCCGAACGGCAGGGTGGGGTTGGTGGAGGAGCCGATGACGTTCGGCACGCCCGCCATCTTGAGGACGTTCGGTACGTGCCCTCCGCCGCAGCCCTCGATGTGGAAGGCGTGGATGGTCCGGCCGTCGAGGACGTTGAGCGTGTCCTCGACCGACAGGCATTCGTTGAGGCCGTCGCTGTGCAGAGCGACCTGGACGTCGTACTCCTCGGCGACCCGCAGCGCGGTGTCGAGGGCGCGGGTGTGGGCGCCCATGTCCTCGTGGACCTTGAAGCCGCTGGCGCCGCCCTCGGCGAGCGCCTCGACGAGCGGGGCGTCGCCGGAGGAGGAACCGCGGGCGAGGAAGCCGATGTTGACGGGCCAGGCGTCGAAGGCGTTGAAGGTGTGCTTGAGGGCCCAGGGCGAGTTGACGCCGACGCCCCACACGGGGCCGAACTCCTGGCCGATGATCGTCGTGACACCGGAGGCGAGGGATGCCTCCATGACCCGCGGCGACAGCAGATGCACATGGGTGTCGACGGCGCCGGCGGTGGCGATGAGGCCCTCGCCGGAGACGATCGACGTGCCGGTGCCGACGACGACGTCCACACCGTCGAGGGTGTCCGGGTTCCCGGCGCGTCCGATACCGGCGATACGGCCCTCGCGGATGCCGATCGACACCTTGCGGATGCCCTGGACGGCGTCGATGACGAGGACGTTGCTGATGACGACGTCACAGGTCTCGCGGACCGCGGCGGCCTTCAGATGAATGCCGTCGCGGGCCGTCTTGCCGAAGCCGGCGAGGAACTCGTCCCCGGGCTTCTGGGAGTCGGACTCGACACGCACGACGAGTCCGGAGTCGCCCAGCACGACCCGGTCTCCGGCGCGGGGGCCGTGGACGCTCGCGTACTCGTGCGGATCGATACCGGTCACCGGTCCTCCTCCTGCTGCTGGTCCTGCTGCTGGTCCTGCTGCACCTGCTCCTCCGCGTCGGCGCCGAGATAGCCGCAGGCCGACGCGCGGCTCAGGGCCTCGGCCTTCGCGCCCGGCGCGTCGAGCGGACCGTCGACGAGGCCGGCGAAGCCGATGGCGATGCGGTCGCCGCCGATCGGTACGAGTCCGACCTCGGCCTCGCCGCCCGGGTCGAAGCGGACGGACGACCCGGCGGGGACGCAGAGGCGCATGCCGTAGGCCGCCGCCCGGGGGAAGTCGAGCCGGGGGTTGGCCTCGAAGAAGTGGAAGTGGGAGGTGACGCTCACGGGCACGGTCGCGGTGTTGCGTACGGTCAGCCGCACCGCGGGCTCGGGTACGGGCTGCGCGGGTCCGGGCAGGACGGCGCCGGGGGCCGCGTCGCCGAGGCCGCCGCCCCCGATGGGGTCGGAGACGACCGCGAGCCGGGATCCGTCGTCGAAGACGGCCTCGACATGGACCTCGGTGACCACATCGGCGACACCGGGCAGGACATCGCCGGGGCCGAGTACGGAGCGGGCCGCCTCGATCGCCTCGGCGAGCCGTCGCCCGTCCCTGGCCGCCTCGCAGACGGTGTCGGCGATCAGTGCGGTCGCCTCGGGGACATTGAGCTTGAGCCCACGGGCACGCCGCGCCCGGGCCAGTTCGGCGGCGCCGAACAGCAGCAGCCGGTCGCGCTCGGTCGGGGTCAGTCGCACGTCACCACGCCTCCCTGGAGGTCCACCGCGGCCTCCTGCTGGGTGCATCGCTCCGGAACCTCTGCATCCGAATCCGGAAGTTTGAACGACACTCTAACCCGCACTTTCCTTGACCGGAAGCATTGACGCCCGCTCTTCTCCGGGTTCACATAGAGCAGCACTCAAACGACGCCTGTGGACCAGGGAGAGCCCGATGCCGATCGAACAGCGCGGAGTCGACACCATCCCCGAAGCGGAACGGACCAGTGGTCCCCGCGATCTCGTCGCGATCCTGCTCGGCTCCAACCTCTGCCTTGGCGTGATCGTCTTCGGCTGGCTGCCGGTCTCCTTCGGTCTCGGCCTGTGGGGCGCGATGACGTCGGTGGTCGCGGGCACGGTCGCCGGTGTGCTCGTGACGGCACCGCTCGCGCTCGTCTCACTGCGCACGGCGACCAATCTCTCCACGTCCAGCGGTGCCTTCTTCGGCGTACGCGGACGGCTGATCGGCTCGGTCGTCGGCCTCCTGCTGTCCCTCGGGTACACCGCGCTGACCCTGTGGATCGGCGGCGACGTGATGGTCGGCACCCTGGCCCGGCTGACCGGCATGCCGGCCGGCGGCCCGAGCCACGCGCTGGTCTACGCCCTGCTGGCCGCGTGCACCGTGATCGGCGCGGTCTTCGGCTACCGGCTGCTGCTGCGGATGAGCAAGGTCCTGGCGCTCGGGATGATCGCGCTGCTCGCGCTGGGCCTCGTGGCATACGTGCCGGACCTGACGAGCGCCGCGCCGCCCGACGCCCCGTACCTGATGGGCTCCTTCTGGCCGACCTGGGCGCTCTCGGCCGTGGCCGCCGGGCTCAGCGGTCCGATCGCCTTCATCACGCTGCTCGGCGACTACACCCGCTACATCTCGCCACGGCGGCACACCCCGCGCGCGGTGCTGAACGCGACCTGTCTGGGCCTGTTCGCCGGACTCCTGATCCCGCAGTTGTTCGGCACCTTCACCGCGCTGGCCGCCCGCGCCTCGCTCGACTACGCGGGCCCGCTGGTCGAGGCCTCCCCCACCTGGTACCTGCTGCCGCTGCTGTTCGCCGCCGCGGCCGGTTCGGTCGGCAACGCCGGGCTGATGCTGTACTCGATGGGCCTCGACCTCGACGCGATCGTCCCCAGGGCCAGCCGTACCGCGGCCACCGTGATCGTCGCGGTCGTCGCCACCGTCTGCGTCTTCCTCGGGCACTTCGCCTGGGACGCCCGGTCGGCGATGACGTCGTTCGTCCTGCTGCTCACGGCGATCGGCACCCCTTGGGCCGTGATCACCCTCATGGGCCATCTGCGCTGCCGGGGCGCGTACGACGCCGAAGCGCTCCAGGTCTACAACCGGCGTGCCCGGGGCGGCGTCTACTGGTTCCGCGCGGGCTGGGAGCCACGGGCGGCCATCGCCTGGACGCTCGGCGCGGGGGTGGGCCTGCTCTCCGTCTCGACCCCGTTCCACGAGGGCCCGCTGCTCGCGCTGACCGGCGGCGTGGACTGCAGCTTCGTCCTGTCCGGTGTGACGGGTGGCCTGGTGTACGCGGTGCTCCGGCCGCGGCCGGAGGCGGCGCCCGCCACCGATCCGGCCGGCCGGATCATGACCGCCGTGGACTGACGGCTCCCCTCCGGGCCACGGTCCGCCACGCGGTCGGCGGGCGAACGGCAGGGCTCCCGCACGCGGTGCGTGCGGGAGTCTTCGCCGTGCTGCCTTCGCCGTGCTGCCTTCGCCTCCGAGCCTTCGCCGCGCCCTTTGCCGCGGTGCGGGCCATCCGGAACGGGGCTCCTAGCCCAGCGTGTGCATCCAGTCGTGCGGGTCCTGGGCGGCGCCCGTCTGGATGTCGAGCAGCGCCTTGCGCAGCTCCATCGTGACCTTGCCCGGCTCGCCGTTCGCCTGCGACCACTCGCCGTGGGCGGACTTGACCGTGCCGACGGGGGTGATGACGGCGGCGGTGCCGCAGGCGAAGACCTCGTGCAGCGTGCCGTTCTCGGTGTCGCGCTTCCAGTCGTCGATGGACACCCGGTCCTCCACCGCCTCGTAGCCGAGGTCGCGGGCGAGCTTGAGGAGCGAGTCACGGGTGATGCCCGCGAGCAGCGAGCCGGTGAGCTCGGGCGTGACGATCTTGTCCCCGTACACGAAGTACAGGTTCATCCCGCCCAGCTCCTCGACCCACTTGTGCTCCACGGCGTCGAGGTAGGCGACCTGGTCACAGCCCTTCGCGGCGGCCTCGGCCTGGGCGAGCAGGGACGCGGCGTAGTTGCCGCCGGTCTTGGCGAAGCCGATGCCGCCGGGCACCGCGCGGACGCGGTCCTCGGAGAGCCAGATCGAGACGGGCTTGACGCCACCGGGGAAGTACGGGCCGGCCGGTGAGGCGATGACGATGAAGAGGTACTCGTTGGCCGGACGCACGCCGAGACCGACCTCGTTGGCGAACATGAACGGACGCAGATACAGCGAGGCCTCGCCGCCGTGCGCCGGGACCCACGCCTTGTCCTGCTGGACCAGCGCGTCGCAGGCCGCGATGAACGTCTCGACCGGCAGCTCCGGCATGGCCAGGCGCCGGGCGGAGACCTGGAAGCGCTCCGCGTTGGCGTCGGGCCGGAAGGTGGCGACCGAGCCGTCGGGCCTGCGGTAGGCCTTCAGCCCCTCGAAGATCTCCTGCGCGTAGTGCAGCGTCATGTTGGCCGGGTCCATGGACAGCGGCGCGTACGGGGTCAGCTGCGCATCGTGCCAGCCGCGCCCTTCGGTCCACTTGATCGTCACCATGTGGTCGGTGAAGTGGCGGCCGAATCCGGGGTTGGCCAGGATCGCCTCGCGCTCCGCGTCGGACAGCGGGTTCGAGGAGGGCTTGAGCTCGATCGTGGTCGTCGTCATGTCTGCGTGTCCTTCACCGTGTGTTTGTGACGGACCGAACCCATGACCGTCTCTGCTAGGACGTCCGAGCTTCCCCGCATGGTGCGGCCCCACGTCCGATTATCGCAGCGCGTGGGGGCCGGAGCAGAACACAGCAGAACGGCGTGAATCGCGGCCCATGGCTTGATGGTGGCACCCGGAGGCCGCAAAGGAGAAGCCGCCGGGTGCGTTGCGACCCGGCGGCTTCGAGGTTTCGAGAGTCGACGGATCAGCCCGCTACTCGTACGGCGAGCGCGTCGCCGATCTCGTCGGTGGTGCGGGCGGTGCCTCCGTCGCGCTCCGCCAGGTCGGCGGCGACGGCGTCCTCGATGCGCACGGCCTCGGTCTCGTGGCCGAGGTGGCGCAGGAGGAGGGCGACGGACAGGATCGTGGCCGTCGGGTCGGCCTTGCCCTGGCCCGCGATGTCCGGCGCGGAGCCGTGGACGGGCTCGAACATGGACGGGAACTCGCCCGTCGGGTTGACGTTTCCGGAGGCGGCCAGTCCGATGCCGCCGGTCACGGCAGCGGCCAGGTCGGTCAGGATGTCACCGAAAAGGTTGTCGGTGACGATGACGTCGAAGCGCTCGGGCTGGGTGACGAAGAAGATCGTCGCGGCGTCGACGTGCAGATAGTCGGTGGTGACCTCGGGGTACTCCTGGCCGACCCTGTCGAAGATGTTCTTCCACATGTGGCCCGCGTACACGAGGACGTTGTTCTTGTGAACCAGCGTCAGCTTCTTGCGGGGGCGGGCCTTGGCCCGCTCGAACGCGTCACGCACGACACGCTCGACGCCGTACGCCGTGTTGACGCTGACCTCGGTGGCGACCTCGGCGGGCGTACCGGTGCGCAGCGAGCCGCCGTTGCCGGTGTACGGGCCCTCGGTGCCCTCGCGGACGACGACGAAGTCGATGTCGGGGCGGCCCGCGAGCGGGGTCGCGGTGTTCGGGAAGAGCTTCGACGGACGCAGGTTGACGTAGTGGTCGAAGGCGAACCGCAGCTTCAGCAGCAGCCCGCGCTCCAGGACGCCGGACGGCACGGAGGGGTCGCCGATCGCGCCGAGCAGGATCGCGTCGTGCTGCTTGAGGGATTCGAGTTCCGCGTCCGGGAGGGTCTCGCCGGTGCGGTGCCAGCGCTTGGCACCGAGGTCGTACTCCTTGGTCTCCAGTTTCACATCCTGAGGAAGCACGGCCGAGAGGACCTTGAGGCCCTGGGCCACGACCTCCTGGCCGATGCCGTCACCGGGGATCACTGCGAGATTGAGGCTGCGAGACATATCGGCACCGTACTCCGCGTCCCAGCGAATGACATTCGACGTCCACCATACGGACGCACTTCTCACACGCGGTTTCGTTGAACTCCGTTCATCCGGAGTCTAGCGAAGGGCCGCAAGTTACTGGCAAGTTACCCCGCATGACCGAAGACACCCCACGGGTCGGGATCCCCGACCGTCTTGCGCGTGGCATGAGCATGCCCGAGCAGCACGAGTATCTGCGTGCCCGGCACGCCCGCCCGAAGGTCTCCCGGCGCGGGGCGCTGACCGGCGGTCTCGCGAGCGGACTCGCCGCGGCCGGCGGCGGCCTTCTGGCCGGCCGGGCGAGCGCCGCGACCGGCTCCCCCACGCTGGTCACGCGGTGGCCACGGCCAAGGTCGACGGCTCGCTCGTGGCACCGTTCGGCCGCCACCTGGCCTTCGGTGCCGACCCCAGGACGCAGATGCGGGTCTCCTGGCAGGTGCCGTTCGCGGTGCGGCGGCCGTATCTGCGGGTGGGGCTGAAGCCGTGGGAGCTCAGCCGGCGGATCGAGGCCGAGGTGCGCCCGCTGCACACTCCCTCGCTGTCGCGGAAGCTGCCCGCGGTCGACCAGTACTACCTGCATGTGGGCCTGGACGGGCTGAAGCCCGGAACGACGTACTACTACGGGGTCGGCCACGACGGCTTCGACCCGGCGGACGCCTCGCGGATGTCGACCATCGGTTCGTTCCGTACGGCCCCGGCGGCGCCCGAGAAGTTCGTCTTCACGGCCTTCGGCGACCAGGGCGTGAGCTACGACGCCCTCGCCAACGACCAGTTGATCCTCGGCCAGAACCCGGCCTTCCACCTGCACGCGGGCGACATCTGCTACGCCGACAGCAGCGGACAGGGCAAGGAGTCCGACACGTACGACGCGCGGGTGTGGGACCAGTTCCTGGCGCAGACGGAGAGCGTGGCCTCGCGGGTGCCGTGGATGGTGACCACCGGCAACCACGACATGGAGGCCTGGTACTCGCCGAACGGCTACGGCGGCCAGTCCGCGCGCTGGTCGCTCCCCGAGAACGGTCCGGACGCGAAGAACGCCCCCGGCGTCTACTCGTTCGTGTACGGGAACGTGGGCGTCGTGGCGCTGGACGCGAACGACGTCTCGTACGAGATCCCCGCCAACAAGGGCTACACGGACGGCGCACAGACGGCCTGGCTGGACAAGCGGCTCGGTGAACTGCGCGCCCGGCCCGAGGTCGATTTCGTGGTCGTCTTCTTCCACCACTGCATGTACTCGACGTCGACGCACGCGTCCGACGGCGGTCCGCGGGACGCGTGGCTGCCGCTGTTCACCAAGCACCAGGTGGATCTGGTGATCAACGGGCACAACCACGTCTACGAACGCACCGACGCGGTCAAGGGCGGCGAGGTCGGCAGGCCCGTGCCGATCGGGGCGACGACCGACCCGACGCGGGACGGCATCGTGTACGTCACGGCCGGCGGAGCCGGGGCGGATCTGTACGGCTTCGGGCTCGGCGTGAAGGACAGCTACGAGGGCAACGTCCACGACCACGACCACATCGTGACCTTCCACTGGACGAAGCTGCGGCTGCCCGACCCGGACACGGTCGAGTGGTCGCGCGTCCGCTACACCGGCTTCTCCTTCCTCGCGGTGGAGGCGGAGACCGGCGCGGCGGCGAAGCTGAAGGTCTCCGCGCTCGCCGAGACCGGCGAGCGCATCGACTACTTCGAGGTCAGACGCGGTCAGTGACCCCGGGGCGCCCCGGAGGTCAGAGCACGGCGGCGCCGGGTCAGTGCCCGGTCTCGCCGCCGTTGTCCCTGCGGTCGAGGGCTCGCTGCAGGGCGGCGGCGGCGTTCGCGGCGGCGCTCTTGCGGTCGGACTCGCTGGTGCGGGGCGTGTGACGGACGCGGCGGCGGAAGGTCGTCTCGGGCATGGTGATCGACTCCTTGAGATCACAAACGATCGAAGGCGCCGGAAGAGGCGGAGAGCGGGGCCGCAGGGGTTGCCTGCTTGGGGCACCGGCTCGGGGCCGCCATTCGCTGGATCGAGCGAGACGTTCGGCTCCTACAAAGCTAAGGGAGCCGGGCCTCGCTGTCTCTACAATTAGTCGGACTTCCTACTATCTGAGACGCGATCTTGAAACGGTGCTGGTGAGAGCGTGCACCTGGCTCAGAGCACGTCGCCGTCGCGCCAGTCGAAGAGCAGCGCGGACGTGGCGGAGTCCGGCAGGGAGCCGCCGCCGGCGGGCCTGAGGTAGGCGGAGCCCTCCTCGTCCGGGAGGTGGATGACGCCGTCGGGGCTCAGCGCCTCGATCCGGCCCCGCCACAGCTGCCAGCCGCGTGCGGCGTAGAGCGTGGCGCCGTCGTCGGAGGCGGAGAGGGCGCCGAGTTCGTACGCGCCGTCGATGACCGTCTCCAGCGCCGCCATCACGCGGCCGCCCAGGCCCTCGCGACGGCGGTCGGCGCGGACGCCGACGGCCTCGACGTAGCCGGTGCGGTACGAGCGTCCCGCGTGCAGCACCCGGCGCATGATCACGCTGCCGTGGGCGGCGATCCCGTCACTGTCGCCGATGAAGGCGTGGATGCCGCCGAGCCCGTGGGTCCAGTCCTCGTGGCCGAAGTCGCCGTCGAAGGCTCCGTCGAGCATGAGGCGGATCTCGTCGAGCGTGGCCGCGGACAGCTGGTAGGTGTGGGCCGTACGCAGCTCCGTCGTGGTGTCCGTCATGTGCGCCACTCTGTCAGGGTCACACGCCGGGCCACCGCCCGTATGCGCTCATCAGGACGGTCCGGGGTGCGCACGCTGCGCACCCCGGACCGCTTCACCGATCGACGGCCTCCCGGGGAAGCACGTCCCCGGCGTCAGTACACGGCGTCAGTACACGGCGTCAGTACACGTTGACGCCGTACGCGGCCAGCGCCTCCCGCACCGGCTGGTGGATCGCGGAGCCGTTCGTGCCCGTGCAGCCGGAGCTGCCCGAGTGGATGCCGAGGGCGACCGAGCCGGCGAAGTGCGCGCCTCCGCTGTCGCCGCCGGCCGAACAGGCGGTCGTACGGACCATGTTGTAGACCGGTCCGTCGCCGTAGTTGACCGTCACGTTGACGGCGGTGACGGTGCCGCTGGTCAGCTTGGTGGTCGATCCGCTCTTCTGGATCGACTGGCCCACGACGGCGTCGGCGGCGGAGGTGATGTCCTGGTTGCCGCCGTTGTAGAGGTTGACGTGGCCGAACGGCGCGGAGCCGTCGGTGTAGCGCACGATGCCGTAGTCGTTGGTCGGGAAGCTGGTTCCCTCACGGACTCCGATCACCGGACCACCGGACGTGGCCGACCAGTTGGCGCCGGCGTTGGTGCAGTGCCCGGCGGTCAGGAAGTAACGGGTCGAGCCCTTGGCGACGTTGAAGGCGGCCGAGCAGCGGTAGCCGCCGCCGTAGATCGCGTCGCCTCCCGCGACCTCGCGATGGAAGGTGCCGGGGACACGGGCGATGCGGACGGCGCCGCCGAGGGAGTCGGCGACCCGGCGCAGCCGGGCCATGTCCCTCGCCGAGACGGACTCGTCGGCCTCGACCGCGATCTGGTTCGTCCGGGGGTCCACGCCCCAGGACGTACCGGTGATCTTCGCTCGGGACTCCAGGGCGGCCATGGCGGCGTCCAGCTGGGCAGCGCTGCGCTGTACCCGCTGCGGAACCGCTCCGGCCGCCCGGACCCGTTCAGCCGCGGCCTCGGTGGTGACGGTGACGACGAGCTTTCCGCTCGCCCGGTCCTGGTAGGTGCCGGCGCTGTCGCCGCCGAGCTGCCGTTCGACCCGGGCGTCGAGCGCGTTGAGCGGGAGCGGGGCGGGTGTGGGCTCGACGGCGGCTCCGGCGGGGGCGGCGCCCAGCCCGAGCGAGCCGGCGACGAGAAGGACGGAAAGACCGATGCGCGCACGGATGGTGCGTCTCATTCGAGGGGTCTCCTTCGACGGTTACGTGTGGGGACGTACCGTCAAAGCAATTTGGCATGACCACATCATGAGCACAAGGGTCTGGACCAATCCGGCCTCTGATCGCGGAGGAACGCACACGCCGGTGCCCCCGGCCGGACGGCCGGGGGCACCGCGGTGACGCCGCTGGGTCACCTAGGAGGACGTGGTTCTCTCGAGCTGCCGGGCGACCCGCCCCACCCATTCGGTGAACTCGTCCCGGTGCGCCTTGCCCCCGCACAGCGCGGCGGCCTGCGGATCCGTGATCCGGTCGGGCCCCGCCGCGTCCAGCAGCCGGTGCAGTTCCGTCAGCACGGAAGCGAGCCGCTGCGCATCGGGATGCTCGATCGCGTCGGCCCCGTGACCGGGGCCGAGAGTCGTGGAACCTGGCATGGTTGTCCCTCCTCGGCGCGAGTCCCCCTGGTCAGCAGCCTAAGCCCGCCCAGGACCGTGCGCCGGACATGAGCCCGCCCCCGGCCGGTCTGTGGGGGACCGGCGGGGGGCGGTGTTCACGGGACGGGCCGTGCGGCCCGGTGCGGGCGTCAGCCCATGTGCGGGTAGCCGTACTCGGTCGGCGGCACCAGCGTCTCCTTGATCGCGCGGGTCAGCGTCCAGCGCATCAGGTTCTGCGGGGCACCCGCCTTGTCGTTGGTGCCGGAGGCGCGGCCGCCGCCGAAGGGCTGCTGTCCGACGACGGCGCCGGTCGACTTGTCGTTGATGTAGAAGTTGCCCGCCGCGTAGCGGAGCTTGTCCATCGTGTACGCGGTCGCCGCACGGTCACCGGAGATGACCGATCCGGTCAGCGCGTACGCCGACACCGACTCCATCTGCGTCAGCATCTCGTCGTACGCGTCGTCCTCGTAGACGTACACGGCGAGGATCGGGCCGAAGTACTCGGTCGTGAAGACCTCGCTCGAGGCGTCGGTGCACTCGATGACCGTGGGACGGACGAAGTAGCCGACCGAGTCGTCGTACGTACCGCCCGCGACGATCGTGCAGGTCGGGTCCTGCTTCGCACGGTCGATCGCGGCCTTGTTCTTGGCGAACGAACGCTCGTCGATGACGGCGCCGATGAAGTTCGTCAGGTCGGTGACGTCACCCATCCGGATGCCGTCGACCTCGGCCGCGAACTCCTCCTTGAAGCCCGAGTTCCAGATGGAGGCCGGGACGTACGCACGCGAGGACGCGGAGCACTTCTGGCCCTGGAACTCGAAGGAGCCGCGGGTCAGCGCGGTCTTCAGGATGGCGCGGTCGGCGCTCGGGTGCGCGACGACGAAGTCCTTGCCGCCCGTCTCACCGACGATGCGCGGGTAGGAGCGGTACTTCTCGATGTTGTTGCCGACCGTCTTCCACAGGTGCTGGAAGGTCTTGGTCGAACCGGTGAAGTGGATACCGGCAAGTTCGGGGTGGTTCAGCGCCACCTCGGAGACGGCGATGCCGTCGCCCGTCACCAGGTTGATGACACCCTTGGGCAGACCGGCCTCCTCCAGCAGCTGCATCAGCAGCACGGCGGCGTGCGTCTGCGTCGGGGACGGCTTCCACACCACCACGTTGCCCATCAGGGCGGGGGCGGTGGGCAGGTTGCCCGCGATGGCCGTGAAGTTGAACGGCGTGATCGCGTAGACGAAGCCCTCCAGCGGGCGGTGGTCGAGGCGGTTCCACACACCCGGGGAGTTGGCCGGCGGCTGCTCGGCCAGGATCTGGCGGGCGTACGCCACGTTGAAGCGCCAGAAGTCGATCAGCTCGCAGGGAGTGTCGATCTCGGCCTGCTGCGCGGTCTTCGACTGGCCCAGCATGGTGGAGGCGGCCAGCGTCTCGCGCCAGGGGCCCGACAGCAGCTCGGCGGCGCGCAGGATGATCGCGGCGCGGTCGTCGAACGACATCGCGCGCCACGCCGGGGCGGCGGCGAGGGCGGCGTCGATCGCGTCCTGCGCGTCCTGCTGGGTGGCGCCGCGGAAGGTGCCGATGACGGCCTGGTGGTTGTGCGGCTGGACGACCTTGAACTCCTCGCCGCCACCCATGCGCTTCTCACCGTTGATGGTCATCGGGAGGTCGATGGGGTTCTCGGCCAGCTCCTTGAGCTTGGCCTCCAGCCGGCCACGCTCGGCGGATCCGGGCGCATAGCCGTGCACCGGCTCGTTGACGGGGGTGGGGACCTGGGTCACAGCGTCCATGAGTTCCTTGACTCCTTTTTGAGAGGGGTGGGAGGGCTCAGTCCTGGGGCCCTGGGTCAGTTCTTGGTGATCATCGACCGTGCGAAGAACAGGAGGTTGGCCGGCTTCTCGGCGAGGCGGCGCATGAAGTAGCCGTACCAGTCGGTCCCGTACGCGGTGTACACACGCATCCGGTGCCCTTCGGCCGCCAGCCGCACATGCTCCTCGCCGCGGATGCCGTACAGCATCTGGAATTCGTACTCGTCCAGTTTGCGCCCGGCACGGCGTGCGAGCTCCTGGCTGATGGAGATCAGTCGCGGATCGTGGGATCCGATCATCGGGTAGCCCGCGCCGTCCATGAGGATCTTCAGGATGCGGACGTACGCCTTGTCGATCTCGGCCTTGTCCTGGTACGCGACCGAGGCCGGCTCCTTGTAGGCGCCCTTCACGATGCGTACACGGCTGCCGTTCGCTGCCAGGCGGCGGGCGTCCTCCTCGGTGCGGAAGAGATACGCCTGGATCACACAGCCGGTCTGCGGGAAGTCCTTCCGCAGCTCCTCGTGGATGGCGAACATCGAGTCGAGAGTGGTGTGGTCCTCGGCGTCCAGGGTGACCGTGGTGCCGATCGCGGCGGCGGCCTCGACGACCGGGCGGACGTTGGCGAGCGCCAGCTCGTGACCGCCTTCCAAGGACTGGCCGAACATCGACAGCTTGACCGACATCTCGGCCCTCGTGCCGAGGTCCAGCGGCGCGAGCCGCTCGATCAGCTCCAGGTAGGCGTCGCGGGCGGCGGCGGCCTGCTCGCGGGTCGTGATGTCCTCGCCCACGACGTCGAGGGTGACCTCGAGGCCCTTGTCCGTCAGGTCCGCGACGATCGGCACGACCTCGTCGACCGTCTCGCCCGGAATGAAGCGGTTGACCACCGGCTTCGTCATCGGGGCGGCCGACACAAGGCGACGCATCTTGTCGCTGCGCGACGCGGCGAGGATCACGGGACCCAGCACGGGCACCTCCACGGAACACGGATAGCGGGAGGCCGAAACCCAACGATCCGGGTACGGCACGGAGAACCACCGTGAAACCTAGATATCGGTCCGATGCTGGGCCATCTACAGCTGTCACGCATCCGGTCCCCCTTCTTCAGACATTTGTCTGAAGAGGCGCCCGACCGGTGCGAGAATGTCCGGGTGAAGGGCGATTACCAGGAACTTGTCGACGAGATCTCCGGGCTGCTCGGCGCCCCCGCGACCCTGGAGAACCGCGACTTCGAACTGATCGCCTTCGGCGCGCACGACAGCGACGACGACAGCACCATGGACCCCGTACGCACCCGTTCGATCCTCACCAGGAAGTCCACACCGGCGGTCCGGGCCTGGTTCGAGGGCTTCGGCATCGCACGGGCGACCGGCCCGGTGCGGATCCCGGCGGCCCCGGAGGCGGGGGTCTTCCGTGACCGGATCTGTCTGCCGGTCCGCCATCGCGCGATCGTCCTCGGCTACGTCTGGCTGCTCGACGCCGACCCCGGGCCGACGCATGAACAGCTGTCCGCGGCGATGGAGGTGACCGACCGGATCGGCCTGCTGCTCGCCGACGAGGAGCGGGCGGGCACGGATCTGTCCCGCGAGTTCCGCGCGGTGCTGACCGCCGAACGCGGCTGGCAGTACGACATGGCCCTCGCGGCCCTCCGCACGGCGCTGGGCCCGGACGCGGACGGGCTGCACGCGGTGGTGTGCGTGGCGCCGTGGCCGTCCGGCGAGGCCCCGTCGGCGCGCACGGTCGCGGGGGCGTCGGCGCTGTGTACGCTTGCCTGGCTGTGGCCGACGGCCGCCCTCCCGTACGGCTCTCCGGGTGACACCAGGTCCGGTACGGGCGGCGAGGCGACGGGGCCGGGCGCGACCCGGCAGGGCGCCAGGACCGGTCGTGGGGCCTCCGGAGGGGAGGCGGCAGGTGGGGGGACGGGGACGGGCACGTCCCGGGCAGGCAACCACAGCGGCGCGAGGGCCGCCGAAGCGCAGGCATCCGACAGCGAGGGCGGCGGCCACGCGCTCGCCGTGCTCGTGCGGCTGCGCGCCACCGATGTGCTCGCTCCCGCCGTCACCGCGGCCGGTCGGCTGTCCGGCACCGCGGGGTCCGCCGGCACCACGGGGTCCGCATCCGCAGGATCCGTGGGGCCCGCCGTCGCGGGCATCGCGCTCCCCCGGCGCGGCATCGGTGATCTCAGCACCTCATGGCGCGAGGCCGCCTCCGCCGCCCGCGCCGCTCGGGCCGAGCCCCGGCTCGGGCCGATCGCCGACTGGGCGTCGATCGGTCCGTACCGGCTGCTCACCGCGCTGCCTCCGGCGCCCTCGCCGGACCCCGCGACCGCTCCCCTGCTCGGCCCTTCCCATGCCGAACTCGCCCGCACGGCCGAGGTGTTCCTCGACTGTGCGGGCCAGGCGGGCCGTGCCGCCTCCGCCCTGGGCATCCACCGCCAGACCCTCTACTACCGGCTCTCCCGGGTCGAGCAGCTCACCGGCCTCGATCTGGACGAGGGCGAGGACCGGCTGCTGCTGCACATGGCGCTGAAGGCCGTACGTCTCTGAGCCCGTGACCTGCAGAAACGCTCCTTCCGGCGGGTCGCGTACCCCTTCGGGTGAATGACGCATGGCGGTGATCGGGGCAGGGCAGCTTGATCGCGTCCATCACACCCCCGTCGCCCTCGGACGGGGACCTCCTCCACCGCACACCGGGAGTCGTCATGCTCCGCAGACTCGCTGTGCCCGCAGCCGCCGCCCTCGCCGCCCTCGTCCCGGTCCTCCTCCACGCCCCGGCCGCGGCCGCGCACGCCGCCGGGCCACCGGCCGCGCACGCCCCCGGGCAGGTGTGCTTCTGGACCGGGGCCGGACAGCACGGCACCGGATGGTGCTACGGCCCACCGGGCTATGCGGACGTTCCCGAGTTCCTGCACGACAAGGCGGTGTCCTTCCGCTCGGACCTCAACCGCGACGTGTACGCCATCGACTGGGGTCGCGGCACCTGCTACGCCCGGCTGATCCGCGCGTACGACTACAGCGACAACTGGTCCTGGGGCTCCCGGATCGACGGCGTCGCCGACACGAACCAGGGCTGCGAGGCCGGCTGACCCGTGAACGCCCTCCGCACCGCGGGCGCCGTCACCGCGGCGCTCGTGCTGTCAGGCCTGTCGGGCTGTGCCACGGCGCCCTCCGGGCCCGCCCTGCCCACGACCGAGCGGGCCAGGGACGACCTCATCCGGTCCGCCCAGCAGGTTCTGGTGTCCCGCTGCCTGGCCGACCAGGGGCTGAGCACCACCGGCCCGAGACCCCCGTCCCCCGCCGAGGGCAGGCGGCTCCAGGCCGCCCTCTTCGGCACCGGCCCGGCCGAGCTGTCCCTCACCCTCCCCGGCGGCCACACCGTCAGCGCCCACACCGACGGCTGTCTGGCCTCCGCCCAGCGCGTCCTCTACGGCGACCAGCGCGGCTGGTTCCGCGCCCAGGTGACCTACAACAACGTGCGTGCGGAGGCCGGGGCGCGGATGCGGACCGATCCGGCCCATCGCGCCGCCCTGGCGCGGTTCACCCGCTGTACCGCGTCGTCCACCGCCGGCCACTGCGCGCGTGAGAGCGGGCTGGCCGACGTCGAGGCCCGGCTCGAACCCGCCCGGCTGGCCGAGGTCCGCGCCCTGCGACGCGACCAGCTGGACACCTACACGCGGCTGCGCACCCGCGCACTGCACCGAGCGGCGGAGCTCTCCTCCGCGCATCTCCAGAGGAACACCACAGAGAAAGGCCTTCCCACTCCATGACCGTGAAGCGCACCCTCGCCTCCGCCGCGACCGCCGTCCTTCTGCTCACCGGCGCTCTCACCGCGGCCGCCTCGCCGGCCGGGGCCGCCGACTGCCCGAGCGGTGAGTTCTGCACATGGGAGAACGCGGACTTCACCGGCCAGCGCGCCAACTGGTCGGGCGACGACCACTGGTGGGAGAGCTGGATCGCCGACGAGGACTCCTCGTGGGCGAACCACGGCATCTCCGGCCCCGGCATCAAGGACCACGTCAAGGTGTACTCAAGTGCCAACCTGGGCGGGCACATGACGATCTGTCTGGCTCCGGGCCAGGAGGTCAACTACAACGGTGCGGCCAACGACGACGGCGACTCCCACACCTGGGCCATGGGCTGCTGAGACACCCCCGCCCGGCCGGCCCCGCATGTCATGTGCGGGGCCGTTCCAGGCGCCGGCGGCTGCACCATGCTCGCCCTCATGCCCTGTGAACGCGGCGTACCCACCCCGTGAACGCTTCTGTGACGGGCGCGTTCGAGGGGTGGGTACGGGTGTCGACGGGGCCGAGACCCCGGCGTCAGTCGGTCAGATTCACCGAACGGGCCGACGTCGCACCGATCTCCTCGGCGATCTCGTTCAGCACGGGCTGCGGCACGGTGTCGTCGACGGTCAGCACGACCAGCGCCTCGCCGCCCTCCTCCTGACGCGCGACCTGCATGCCCGCGATGTTGAGCCCGGCCTCACCGAGGATCCGGCCGACCGTGCCGACGACACCCGGGCGGTCCTCGTAGCGCGCCACGACCATGTGGTCGGCCAGCGCCAGGTCGATGTCGTAGTCACCCACGGCGACGATCTTCTGCAGGTGCTTGGGCCCGGCCAGCGTGCCGGAGACCGCGACCTCCTCGCCGTCGGAGAGCGTGCCGCGCACGGTCACCACATTGCGGTGGTCCGGAGACTCGGAGCTGGTGGTGAGACGGACCTCGACACCGCGCTCCTGCGCGAACAGCGGCGCGTTCACATACGACACGGTCTCGTCGATCACGTCCTCGAACACGCCCTTCAGCGCGGACAGTTCGAGCACCTTCACATCGTGCTGGGTGATCTCGCCGTACACCTCGACATCGAGACGGACCGCGACCTCGCCCGCCAGCGCGGTGAAGATCCGGCCGAGCTTCTCGGCGAGCGGCAGACCCGGGCGCACGTCCTCGGCGATGACGCCGCCCTGGACGTTGACCGCGTCCGGGACCAGCTCCCCGGCGAGCGCGAGGCGTACCGACTTGGCGACCGAGATACCGGCCTTCTCCTGGGCCTCGTCGGTGGACGCGCCGAGGTGCGGGGTGCAGACGACCTGGTCGAACTGGAACAGCGGCGAGTCGGTGCACGGCTCCTTCGCGTACACGTCGAGGCCCGCGCCCGCGACCCGGCCCTCCTTGAGCGCCGAGTACAGCGCCTCCTCGTCGACGATCCCGCCGCGCGCGGCGTTGACGATGCGGACGGTCGGCTTGACCTTGTGCAGCGCCTCGTCGCCGATGAGACCGAGCGTCTCGGGGGTCTTGGGGAGGTGGACGGTGATGAAGTCCGAGACCTCCAGCAGCTCGTCCAGCGTCAGCAGCTTGACGCCCATCTGCGCGGCACGCGCGGGCTGTACGTAGGGGTCGTACGCGACGATCTTCATCCCGAAGGCGGACATCCGCTGGGCGACCAGCACACCGATGCGGCCGAGGCCGACGACTCCGAGGGTCTTCTCGCTGAGCTCCACGCCGGTGTACTTGGAGCGCTTCCACTCGCCGTTCTTCAGCGCGGTGTTGGCCTGCGGGATGTTGCGCGCGGTGGCGACGAGCAGACCGCAGGCGAGCTCGGCGGCGGTCACGATGTTGGACGTCGGCGCGTTGACGACCATCACGCCGGCCTTGGTGGCGGAGGAGACGTCCACGTTGTCCAGTCCGACACCGGCGCGGGCGACGACCCTGAGCTTCTTGGCGACGGCGATCGCCTCGGCGTCGACCTTGGTGGCGGAGCGGACCAGGATCGCGTCGACATCGGCGATGGCAGGGATCAGCTCGGCGCGGTCCGCGCCGTTGCAGTGCCGGATCTCGAAGTCCGGGCCGAGCGCGTCCACGGTGGCGGGCGACAGCTCTTCGGCAATGAGTACAACGGGTTTACGGGGCGCAGTGCTCACGTGAGTCCTCACTGGTCCAATGCGGACGGCCGTCCCGACGGCCGCTGGCGGTGGAGGGGCTAGCCGCGTGGAAGACGCACGACGCTGTGGGCCTGACCTGACGCGTATGTACTGACCACTCTAGTGGTGCTGGGGGGCTGGTTCTCCGCCTTGGCGGAAGGATCACCCGTCCGGGTTGGACTTGGTGTCCAACGGCGGTTCCTGAACCGCGCGGGCTCCGTGGGGACGGATCCGGGGACCGTCCGAACGACGTGCGGCGGGCCCCGAAGGACCCGCCGCACCGGGGCTTACGCCTCCTCGTTGTCGACCCAGCTCATGAGCTTGCGCAGCTCCTTGCCCGTGGTCTCCAGGAGGTGGTTCTCGTCCTGCGTCTTGTACTCGTTGTACTTCTTCAGACCGCCGTGGTACTCGTCCATCCAGTTCTTGGCGAACGTGCCGTCCTGGATCTCGGCGAGGACCTTCTTCATCTCGGCCTTGGTCTGGTCCGTGATGATCCGCGGGCCGGTGACGTAGTCGCCCCACTCGGCGGTCTCGGAGACCGACCAGCGCATCTTCTCCAGGCCGCCCTCGTACATGAGGTCCACGATCAGCTTCAGCTCGTGCAGGCACTCGAAGTACGCGATCTCGGGCTGGTAGCCGGCCTCGACCAGGGTCTCGAAGCCCGCCTTGACCAGCGCGGAGGTGCCACCGCACAGGACGGCCTGCTCACCGAAGAGGTCGGTCTCGGTCTCCTCGGTGAAGGTGGTCCTGATGACGCCGGCGCGGGTGCCGCCGATGCCCTTGGCGTACGAGAGCGCCAGCGCGAAGGCGTTGCCCGTCGCGTCCTGCTCGACACCGGCGATGCACGGAACGCCGCGGCCCTCCTCGTACTGACGGCGCACCAGGTGACCCGGGCCCTTGGGGGCGACGAGCGCGACGTCCACACCGGCGGGGGGCTTGATGAAGCCGTACCGGATGTTGAGGCCGTGACCGAAGAAGAGGGCGTCGCCGTCCTTCAGGTTGTCCTTGATGGACTCCTCGTACACCTGGGCCTGGATGGGGTCCGGGACCAGGATCATGATGACGTCGGCCTCGGCGGCGGCCTCCGACGGCGTCACCACGCGCAGGCCCTGCTCCTCGGCCTTGGCCTTGGACTTGGACCCCTCGTGCAGACCGACGCGGACGTCCACACCGGAGTCACGCAGCGACAGCGCGTGGGCGTGGCCCTGGCTGCCGTAGCCGATGACCGCGACCTTGCGGCCCTGGATGATGGACAGGTCGGCGTCGTCGTCGTAGAACAGCTCGGCCACTGGGTTTCTCCTTGGGTGTGCTGGTGTTGCATCCCACCGTACGGCGGGGAGGGATGAGGGGGTCTTCTGGTCTCGCCATCCGGGCGGTGCGACCGGGTGCTGGTCGCACCGCCCGGTGGCACCGCCGAGTGGCGCGCCGGCCGGGCGGCCGGGCGGGCCGGGTCAGGCGCTGCGGTCGAGGGCGCGCAGGCTGCGGTCCGTGATGGAACGGGCGCCACGCCCTATGGCGATCGTGCCGGACTGGACGAGTTCCTTGATGCCGAACTGCTCCAGCATCTTCAGCATGGCGTCGAGCTTGTCACTCGATCCGGTGGCCTCGATGGTGACGGCCTCGGGCGAGACGTCAACGGTCTTGGCGCGGAAGAGCTGGACGATCTCGACGATCTGGGAGCGGGTCTCGTTGTCGGCACGGACCTTCACCAGGACGAGCTCGCGCTGGATCGCCGCGCTGGGCTCGAGTTCGACGATCTTCAGGACGTTGACCAGCTTGTTGAGCTGCTTGGTCACCTGCTCCAGCGGCAGGTCCTCGACATTGACCACGATCGTGATGCGGGAGATGTCGGGGTGCTCGGTGACACCGACGGCGAGCGAGTCGATGTTGAAGCCGCGACGGGAGAACAGGGCGGCGATCCTGGCCAGGATGCCCGGGGTGTTCTCCACCAGGACGGAGAGCGTGTGCTTGGACATGGTCGGGGTGTCTCTCTCTCGCTCAGTCGTCTTCGTTGTCGCCGAAGTCGGGGCGGACGCCCCGTGCGGCCAGGACCTCGTCGTTGGAGGTGCCGGCGGCGACCATCGGCCACACCATGGCGTCCTCGTGGACGATGAAGTCGACCACGACCGGGCGGTCGTTGATCGCGTTGGCCTCGGCGATGACCTTGTCCAGATCGGCCGGGTCCTCACAGCGCAGGGCGACGCAGCCCATGGCCTCGGACAGCTTCACGAAGTCCGGGACGCGGGTGCCCTTGCGGGGCGTCTGGCTGGCGCCGACCTGGGAGCCGGTCGTGCGGTGCCCGGTCTCGTCGGAGTGCAGGACGGTGCTGGAGTAGCGCTCGTTGTAGAACAGGGTCTGCCACTGGCGGACCATGCCCAGCGCACCGTTGTTGATGATCGCGACCTTGATCGGGATGCCGTTCAGCGCGCAGGTGACCAGTTCCTGGTTGGTCATCTGGAAGCAGCCGTCGCCGTCGATCGCCCAGACGGTACGGTCCGGCATGCCGGCCTTGGCGCCCATGGCGGCCGGGACGGCGTAGCCCATGGTCCCGGCGCCGCCGGAGTTCAGCCAGGTGGCCGGCTTCTCGTAGTCGATGAAGTGGGCGGCCCACATCTGGTGCTGGCCGACGCCGGCCGCGTAGACGGTGCCCTCGGGGGCGAGCTGGCCGATGCGCTGGATGACCTGCTGCGGCGAGAGGCTGCCGTCGTCCGGCAGGTCGTAGCCGAGGGGGTAGGTCTCGCGCCAGCGGTTGAGGTCCTGCCACCAGGCGCTGTAGTCCCCGGCGTTGCCCTCGCTGTACTCGGCCTGGACGGCCTGGACCAGGTCGGCGATGACCTCGCGGGCGTCCCCGACGATCGGGACGTCGGCGGCGCGGTTCTTGCCGATCTCGGCCGGGTCGATGTCGGCGTGGACGATCTTGGCGTACGGGGCGAAGCTGTCCAGCTTTCCGGTGACACGGTCGTCGAAGCGGGCACCGAGGGCGACGATCAGGTCGGCCTTCTGCAGCGCGGTGACGGCGGTGACCGCACCGTGCATGCCCGGCATTCCCACGTGCAGCGGGTGGCTGTCGGGGAACGCGCCCAGCGCCATCAGGGTGGTGGTGACGGGGGCGTTGGTGAGTTCGGCGAGGACCTTCAGCTCGGCGGTGGCATTGGCCTTGAGCACGCCGCCGCCGACGTACAGGACCGGGCGCTTGGCCTGGGTGATCAGCTTGGCGGCCTCGCGGATCTGCTTCGCGTGCGGCTTGGTGACCGGCCGGTAGCCCGGCAGCTCGGTCTGCGGGGGCCAGCTGAAGGTGGTCTGCGCCTGGAGGGCGTCCTTGGCGATGTCGACCAGGACCGGTCCGGGGCGGCCGGTGGAGGCGATGTGGAAGGCCTCGGCGATCGTCCGCGGGATGTCCTCGGCCTTGGTGACCAGGAAGTTGTGCTTGGTGATCGGCATCGTGATGCCGCAGATGTCCGCCTCCTGGAAGGCGTCCGTGCCGATGGCCTTGCTCGCGACCTGGCCGGTGATCGCGACCAGCGGGACGGAGTCCATGTGCGCGTCGGCGATCGGCGTGACCAGGTTGGTGGCGCCTGGACCCGAGGTGGCCATGCACACGCCCACCCTGCCGGTGGCCTGCGCGTAGCCCGTGGCGGCGTGGCCGGCGCCCTGCTCGTGACGGACCAGGATGTGGCGCACCCGGGAGGAGTCCATCAGCGGGTCGTAGGCGGGGAGGATGGCGCCGCCGGGGATGCCGAACACCGTCTCGGCCCCGACTTCCTCGAGAGAGCGGATGAGGGACTGCGCGCCCGTGACGTGCTCGGTGGTGACGGTGGTCTGTCCGCCGGTACGGGCCCGCGGCTGCGGATGGTGGGCCCCGGTGGCCTGCTCGGTCATCGGCATTCTCTTCTCGAAGCTGAGGGTTTCTGCGGGTCTCGAAGCTGGGGGTTTTGCGGGGTTTTGCTAAGTACCAGTGCAACAAAAAACCCCTCGTGCCGTGGGGCAAGCGAGGGGAGCGCGCCGGTGCGGTCTGCGGAGCCCGTACAGGGCCCTGCTTCAGCCGACGCGCTTTCCAAGTACGAGAATTCGGGTGCGCATGGCACTGACCCTCCCCCCGGCGCACTGTCACTGTCAAGTGGGTGGGACAGGCGTCTCATTATTTGAGCGCATCGGGGGATGTTCGAAGACTTCCGGCGGCGCCGGGGAGCGCCGGGCGGGCAGCGCACGGCCCGAGAGCACCGGCAGGGCGGCCCCTCCGGGCACCGGGAACTCGCCGCACGCCAGAGCGCGGCGCAGCCGGTACTCGTCGAGCGGTCCCGAGAAGGCCATCCCCTGGCCGTGGGTGCACCCCATGGCGCGCAGGGCCAGCACCTGCTCCGGCACGTCCACGCCGTCCGCCACGGACTGCATGCCGAGGTCGCGGGCGATCCGCAGCAGTCCCGCGGTGAT
The DNA here is from genome assembly GCF_044757085.1 of Streptomyces sp. NPDC091376. Lineage (NCBI taxonomy): Bacteria > Bacillati > Actinomycetota > Actinomycetes > Kitasatosporales > Streptomycetaceae > Streptomyces > Streptomyces sp. NPDC091376. Next base: position 235,257 of record NZ_JBIVUF010000007.1, read on the forward strand.
CTTGTGCAGTCTGGCCGATTCCACGACGCCCTCGACCAGGCCCCGGTCGAGTTTCAGCACATCGATGGGGAGGCGGCGCAGCGCGTTGATCGCGGCGTACCCGCTGCCGAAGCCGTCCAGGGCGATCCGTACGCCGAGTCTGCGCAGCGCGACGAGGCGCTGCTCCAGCTCGTCGAAGGAGATCCGCGGGTCGCTGTCGGCGAGCTCGATCACGAGGGAACCCGACGGCAGTCCATGGCGGGTGAGCAGGCCCTCGATGGAGCCGAGGGGCATGGACCGGTCCAGGAGCCGGCGGGCGGGGAGCCGCACCGACACCGGCGCCCGGTGGCCGAGCCGGCCACGCTCCGCCGCCTGCTCGACGGCTTCCTCCAGCAGCCGGTGGCCGAGCTCCGCGGTGCGGCCGCCGTCGTCGGCGACCCTCAGGAACTCGGCGGGCGTGAAGAGGATGCCCTGGGCCGATCTCCAGCGGGCCTGCGCGGCGACGGCCGCGATCCGGCCGTCGGCGAGGCTGACCACGGGCTGGTGGAGCAGCGCGAACTCGCCTTCGTGGAGTGCGGTGCGCAGCCGGGTGGCCCGGTCCGTCCGGCGGACGACGTCGGCCTGCATCTGGGGCACGTACAGCTCGACCCGGTCCTTGCCGCCGGCCTTGGCCCGGTACATGGCCAGGTCGGCGTTGCGCAGCAGCTCGCCGGCGCTGATGCCGGGCTCGGCGAAGGCGACGCCGATCGACGCGGCCACCCGTACCTCGTTGCCCTCGACCCGGTAGGGCTGGGAGAGCATGAGCCGCAGCCGGTCGGCGATCTCCTGCACCTGGAGCTCCCGGGCCGGGCCGTCCCTGGAGCCGTCGCCGAGGATCAGGGCGGCGAACTCGTCACCCCCGAGCCGGGCCGCGGTGTCACCGGCCCGTACGGAGTCCTGGAGCCGGCGGGCGGCCTGGATCAGCAGCTCGTCCCCGGCCTGGTGGCCATGGCGGTCGTTGACGCCCTTGAAGCCGTCCAGGTCGATGAAGAGCACGGCCGTGCCCGCGTCGCCTGCTCGGCGGCCGCCGAGCGCCTGCCGCACCCGCTGGGTGAACAACGCCCGGTTGGGCAGGTCGGTCAGCGGGTCGTGCTCGGCGTTGTGCTGCAACTGGGCCTGGAGGCGCACCCGTTCGGTGACGTCCCTGCTGTTGAAGATCAGCCCGCCCTGGTGGCGCTTGACCGTGGATTCGACGTTCAGCCACTGGCCGGTGCCGGACCTGAAGCGGCATTCGATCCGGGTCGTGGGCTCCTCCGAAGGGGGAGCGGCCAGAAATCGGCGCACCTCGTGCACGACCCGGCCGAGGTCCTCGGGATGGATGAGCGTTGCCAGCTCGGAGCCGATGAGTTCGTCCGCGTCCCGGCCGTACACTCCGGCGGCGGCCGGGCTGACGTAGCGGAGTATGCCCGTCGGCGCGGCGATCATGATCACATCGCTGGAGCCCTGCACCAGGGAGCGGAAGTGGTTCTCCTTCTGGGCCAGTTCATGAGTGAGGGCGATGTTGTCGAGCAGCATGATGCCCTGCCGGACGACCAGGGCGAGGACGACGGTGCAGCCGGTGAAGACCACGACCCGGTCCACGCTGCGATCCTCGATGACGTTGTAGAGGATGCCCAGCGTGCAGACGGCAGCCGCCAGGTACGGGGTGAGGGCGGCGAGGGAGCCGGCGATGGGCCGGACCGCGGGGCGGGCGGCGCGGGGAGGTCCGGCGCTCGGCTCCAGCCTGCGCACTCCCCAGGGCGCGTACGCGAGAAGGAGCGACGCGGCGAACCAGCCGGCGTCGAGCAGCTGTCCCGAGCGGTAGTTCTCCCGCAGCAGCGGCGAGGTGAACAGCGCGTCGCACAGCACGGTCAGGGCGAGCGCGGCGATCGCCGTGTTGATCCCCGACCTGTTGACGTGCGACCGGCGGAAATGGAGGGCGAGCACCATGCTGACGAGAACGATGTCAAGCAGCGGATAGGCGAGCGACAGCGCCGCCTCGGCCACGCTCTCCCCCTCGAAATGCGCCGTGTGCGCGAGGGCGAGGCTCCAGGAGAGGGTGAGCAGTGAGCCGCCGATCAGCCAGGCGTCCAGCGCGAGGCAGACCCAGCCGGCCCGGGTGACCGGCCGCTTGGCGAGGACGAGCAGTCCGACGATGGCGGGCGGCGCGAAGCAGAGGAAGAACAGATCGGCCAGGGACGGGCTCGGCACCGCGCGGCCGAGGACCACCTCGTACCAGCCCCAGACCGCATTCCCACAGGCGGCCATGGCGGAGGAGACCGCGAACAGGACCCAGGCGGGCCGGAAGCGGCTGTCGCGCGCACGCGCGTAGAGGAAACACGAGACCGAGGCGATCAGGGCGGCGACACTGAGCCCGAAGTCACCCATGATCAACGCGAGTTGCTCGGATCCCCAGCCCAGGGCGGCACCGATGGCGTAGCCCCCGCTGGCGAGACCGAGCAGCACCTGCGGGAGCAGTCCCGTACCACCGCCCTCCTGGACCGGGCGGCGGGCGAGGAATGCGGCCGGGGCGCTCACCGGCCCGCTCCTGACAGCGCTTTCAGCCGGCTCCGCCGACGGGGGCGGACATGCATGCCGCCCCTGGTGCGCCTGCGGGGGACGTCCGGCCCGCTCGGACCCGTCGGGAGGACCGGTCCGCGCATCGGAGCGCGTGAGGGTGGTCGGCGGCGCCCCCGCCGCGTCGGATTGTTTGCCCATTGGCCGTGCATCGCCCGTCGCCCCCCTCGAAGTCTGCTCGCTCCGCAGCGCCGATCTCGAACCCGACGCAGCCCCCAAGTCGGGACGATACACCAGAGTCGTCACTCAGGGACATAGCTTATCTACTCTCAGTGACTGCAAGCGAGTTCACCGACACAGGGTGCATCCGCCCGACTCCGCTGCGTGTCCGGCGCGTTCCAGTGTGGCGTCTATTCGGTCGTGAGGACCACGTTTCGCAGAGGCTCTCCTGCCGCGTACCGGGCGATCTGTCCGGCGAGCAGACGCTTGGCGCGCGGCATGAACGCCGATGTGGAGCCGCCGACATGGGGGCTGATGAGTACGCCGGGGGCGTGCCAGAGCGGGTGGCCTGCGGGCAGCGGCTCGGGGTCGGTGACGTCGAGGGCGGCGGTGATCCGGCCGGTCTCGACCTCCTTGAGCAGGTCTTCGGTGTCGACGACCGGTCCGCGGGCGACGTTCACCAGCAGGGCGCCGTCCTTCATCCGGGACAGGAAGCCGCCGCCCGCGAGATGGCGGGTGGCCGGCGTGAGCGGGGTGGAAAGGATCACGACGTCGGCCTCGGGCAGCAGCGCCGGCAGGTCGGTGAGTGCGTGCACTTCGCCGCGCTCGGTGGTACGTGCGGAGCGCGCGACGCGCGCCACCCGCGCGCATTCGAAAGGCGCGAGCCGGTCCTCGATGGCGGCGCCGATCGAGCCGTAGCCGACGATCAGCACCGACTTGTCGGCGAGCGCCGGATAGAAGCCCGCGTACCACTCCTCGCGCCGCTGGCCTTCCACGAAGCGGGGGATGCCACGCAGGGAGGCGAGGATCAGGGCGAGGGCGAGCTCGGCGGTGCTCGCCTCGTGGACTCCCCTGGCGTTGCAGAGGCGTACGCCCGCGGACAGCGTACCGAGGCCGGGTTCGACGTGATCGATGCCGGCCGAGAGGGTCTGGACGACCCGCACGGATGTCATGGCGGCCAGCGGGCGTACCGCGACCTCCGTGCCCCTCATGTACGGGACGGCGTAGAAGACACAGTCCGCGGGGTCGGCGGGAAAGTCCCGTCCGCCGTCCCAGAAGCGGTAGTTGAGTCCCGACTCCGCGGGAGCGGGGAGCCCCTCGATCTGGTCGGCCGGAATGGGGAGCCACACGTCAGCAGTCATGGTCAGGAGGCTAACCGCCGGGAGGCTGAGCGCGGCGCCTCGGCAGGCAGACGTTAGTTTGGGGAACGGCACAGGGAGGGGTACGAGCAGGTGGACCGCAGGACAATCGGTGCGGCGGCGCTCGGCGTGGGCGCGATCGGCCTCGGCTGTATGCCGATGAGCTGGGCGTACACCAGTTCGCAGCAGCGTGGTGACCGGTCGCTGCGCACCGTGCACGCGGCGCTCGACGCGGGGGTGAGTCTGCTCGACACGGCCGACATGTACGGCCCGTTCACCAATGAACTGCTGCTCGGCAGGGTGCTGAAGGAGCGGCGGGCCGACGTCTTCGTCTCGACGAAGGTCGGGCTGCTCGTCGGCGACCAGCACCTCGTCGCGAACGGCCGGCCTGGGTATGTGCGGCGGGCGTGCGACGCGTCGCTGCGCCGGCTGGGGACCGACGTCATCGATCTGTACCAGCTCCATCGCGCGGACCCGGAGGTCCCGGTGGAGGAGACCTGGGGTGCGATGGCGGAACTGGTGTCCGCGGGGAAGGTACGGGCCCTGGGGCTGTGCGCGGTGGGAGCGCGTGCCGCGCGCAGACCGGGTGCGGGGCTCCATGACGGAACGATCCGGCAGCTGGAGCGGGTGCAGCAGGTCTTCCCGGTGAGCGCCGTCCAGGCGGAGCTTTCGGTGTGGTCTCCGGACGCGCTCGGCACGCTGCTGCCGTGGTGCGAGGCGCGGGGTGTGGGCTTTCTGGCCGCGATGCCGCTGGGCAACGGCTTCCTCACCGGCACGCTGACGCCCGGGGAGGGGTTCGAGCCGGATGATCTGCGGGCCCGGCACCCGCGCTTCACCGCCGAGATGATGGCGGCGAACCAGCCGCTGGTGGCGGGGCTGCGGCGGGTCGCCGGGCGGCACGGCCCCGGTGCCACCCCGGCCCAGGTGGCGCTGGCCTGGGTGCTGGGTCAGGGTCGTCATGTCGTGCCGGTTCCGGGGGCCAAGCGGGAGCGGTGGGCCGTGCAGAACGCGGCGGCTGCGCGGCTGGCGCTGACCGACCGGGACGTCGCCGAGATCGCGGCACTGCCGCCGGCCAGGGGATCCTGGGATCAGTGACGGCCCTGTGTCCCGCGATCGCCGCGGTCTTCGCGAGGATCGGGAACCTCGGGCCGGGATGCGGTGTATGAACAGTAGGCGTGCGGCTCGTACGGCTCACGCCACCCGTTCCCCGGCGAAGGGATCAAGAACAGTGCAACGTTCAGCTGTGACGGCCGTGCTGGCCGCTGCCGCGCTGCTGCTCGCCACCGGGTGCTCGTCCGACGGCGGGACAGGACCGACCGGGGGCCACGACGCCGCCCCGTCCGGCCAGGTCTCCCCGTCCGCCACGGCCGGCGGGGCGGGCGCGAGCGCACCGCCGGCGAAGGGGTCGGTGAAGGTCGCGGCCACTCTGGCCCGGGATCTGAAGTCCCCCTGGGGCCTGGCCGCTCTGCCCGACGGCGATCTGCTGGTGTCGTCGCGTGACGAGGGCACGATCACGCGCATCGACGCCGAGACCGGGAAGAAGACGGTCATAGGTTCGGTGCCGGGCGTCGCCCCGGCCGGTGAGGGCGGCCTGATGGGGCTGGCCGTCTCCCCGTCCTTCGCCTCCGACAGCCTCGTCTACGCGTACTTCACCACCGCGTCGGACAACCGCATCGCCCGCATGCTCTACGACGAGCGCAAGCCTGCCGGGCAGCAGCTCGGCGCTCCCGACACGATCCTCAGGGGCATCCCCAAGGGCCGTATCCACAACGGCGGACGGATCGCCTTCGGCCCCGACAAGATGCTGTACGCGGGCACGGGCGAGTCGGGAGACACGGGGCTGGCGCAGGACAAGAAGTCGCTGGGCGGCAAGATCCTCCGGATGACCCCGGACGGGGAGCCGGTGCACGGCAATCCGTCGGCGGATTCCGTGGTCTATTCGTACGGGCACCGCAATGTGCAGGGTCTCGCCTGGGACTCCCAGAAGCGGCTGTGGGCCGCCGAGTTCGGGCAGAACACCTGGGACGAGCTGAATGTGATCGAGCCCGGCAGGAACTACGGCTGGCCCGAGGTCGAGGGCAAGGGCGGCAAGCCGGGCTTCGCGGATCCGGTGGCCCAGTGGCGGACGGAGGAGGCGTCCCCGAGCGGGATCGCCTACGCCGCGGGATCGATATGGATGGCCGGTCTGAGGGGTGAGCGCCTGTGGCGGATCCCGCTGGCCGGAGCGGTACCGTCCGCCGAACCCCAGCCGTTCCTGGAAGGGACGTACGGCCGGCTGCGTACGGTCCTGCCGGTCGCCGGCTCCGGCGGAGGGAGCGAGATCTGGCTGGTCACGAGTGAGACGGACAACCGGGGCACGCCCGAACCGGGTGACGACAGGGTCCTGCGGCTGCAGGTCGAGTGACACCTGGCCGCACGGTCACGGTGAGGGGCGTCAAGCGCTCGGGCAGTCACGCGGTCAGGTGGGCAGGCGCGGTCACGCGGTCAGGTGGGCAGGCGCGGTCACGCGGTCCGCTGGGCAGGCGCGGTCACGCGGTCCGGTGGGCAGGCGCAGTCACGCGGTCACGCGGTCGCCGGGAAGAGGCGGAGGCGGTGTGCCAGGGCGGCCGCCTCGCCCCGGCCGGTGACGCCGAGCTTGGCCAGGATGTTGGAGACATGGACGCTCGCGGTCTTGGGTGAGATGAAGAGCTCCTCTGCGATCTGGCGGTTGGTGCGGCCTGCCGCCACCAGACGCAGGACGTCCTGTTCGCGCGGGGTCAGTCCGAAGTCCTCGGCCGGGGCCGGGACCGTGGCGGACATGAGCTCCGGCTCCGGCTCCGGCACGGTGAGACGGATGCGGGCGCGCTGGGCGAGCAGTTCGGCGTCCTCTGCGAGCCGGCGCGCGCCGAGGCTCCGTGCGGCGGTGTGGGCGGCCCGGAGCAGCGCGGCGGCCTCGTCCCGCCGGCCGCCCTCGCCGAGGAGGGCGTCCGCCGCGCGGAGCTGGACGACGGCGAGCTCGTAGGGGCGCTCCAGGCGTGCGAAGGCGGCGGTCGTCTCCCGCCAGCGGTCGGCTCTCTCCCGGTCCTCGGCGCGCAGCAGTTCGGCCTCGGCGTAGAGCGCATGGGCCTGCCAGAGGGCCACCGGTGCGGCGAGCCGCTTGGCGGTGGCGCGGATCAGCCGGAGCGCCTCGGCGCGGCCGTCCTCGGCTGCCGGGAGGCCGCGTGACTCGGCCTCGGTGGTGGCGGCGAGGAGCACCATCGGCCAGGCGTAGCGGTGGGTGCCGGTGGGGAAGCCGCCCTCCGCGGCCCGGGCGAACTCGGCCCGGACATCGGCGACTCGCCCCTGCGCGGCAGCGATCGCCAGGGAAACGCGGGCGAGCAGAAGGGAGTTCTGCGGCATCGGATCGTGCGGGCCGTAGTGCTCGACGGCATCCGTCAAGTGGCGGGCGGCGGTGACCGGTTCGCCGCGGGTGAGGGCGATCCGGGCGAGGAGGCAGCTCGCGGCGCCGCGTGGCTTGGAGCTGTGCGCGGTCTGGAGCAGCCGGAGAGCACCGCGCTCCGCCTCGTCCAAGAGGCCTATCGAGAACTGGGCGGAGACGAGATTGCCGAGGACCCAGTCCGCGTTGTCCACCAGGCCGTGGGTGAGACTGAGCTTCAGCCCTTCCGCCCCGGCGGCCACCGCTTCGCGGGAGCGGCCGAGCGACTGGAGCTGGGAGACGATGTTGGTGTAGGCGCGGCCCGCTTCGGCGACCAGTCCGAGTTCCAGGGTTCGGTCCCGCACGGCGCACATCTCGGCGAGACCACCGTCGATGTCGCCGGCGTCGACCATGAGGCCGCCCAGCGTGAGGCGGGCGTTGAGTTCGATCTCCTCGGCGTCGACGAGGCGGGCGTACTCGACGGCCCGCTCAGCGGCGGCAAGGCTCTCCGGGCCGGGAGCGTGCAGCATGCCCCAGCCGGCGGCGGTGGCCAGGACCTGGGCGTGGACGGCCGACGGCGGGAGTCCGCGCACCAGTTCCTGGGCGGTCGCGATCTCTTCCCAGCCGTCGCCGCGGGCCAGGTTCTGCACCAGCTTGGAGCGCTCGGTCCAGAACCAGGCCGCGCGCTGGAAGTCCGTACCGCCGGAGTGGGTGGCGGCCGGGGCGTCGTCCTCCGCCGCCAGCAGCCGCAGGGCGGTCTTGACGATCTTGAGGGCACGTTCGCGTTCACCGCAGAGCCGGGCGGCGACGGCGGCCTCGGCGAGCAGGTCGAGGAAGCGCAGCGGGGTGGTGCTGGGGTCGCAGCCGCACGGCGGGTAGGCGCCCGCGTAGTCCATCGGCCGGAGTGTGGAGCGGGCCTGCGCGGGGACGTCGTCCCACAGCTCCATGGCCCGTTCCAGAAGCCGCAACTGTTCGGAGTAGGCGTGGCGTTTGCGGGCCTCGACGGACGCGAGCAGCACGGCGGGCAGGGCATGCGCCGCGTCGTGCGCGTGGTACCAGTAGCTGGCGAGCCGGGTGGCCCGCTGGTCGGCGGGGACGATGCCGGGGGCCGCTTCCAGGGCTTCGGCGTAGCGGCGGTTGAGGCGGGACCGTTCGCCCGGGAGCAGGTCGTCGCTGACGGCCTCGCGCACCAGGGAGTGCCGGAAGCGATATCCGTCGCCGTCGGGTGTGGCGAGCAGGATGTTGGCGCCGACGGCGGCGCGCAGTGCCTCGATGAGTTCGTCCTCGCCAAGGCCGGCGACGGCTGCGAGCAGCGGGTGCTCGACGGCGGATCCGCCCTCGGCGACGATCCTTGCGACCCGCTGGGTGTGCTCGGGCAGACTCTCGACGCGGACGAGCAGGAGGTCGCGAAGCGAGTCGGTCAGTCCGGTCCGGCAGCCCTCGTGGGCGGCGACGGCGAGTTCCTCGACGAAGAAGGCGTTGCCGTCGGAGCGTTCGAAGATGTCGTCGACGAGCGACGGGGCCGGTTCCGCGGCGAGGATGCCGGCCATCTGGCGCGCGACCTCGTCGCGGCTGAAGCGGGGCAGTTCGACGCGCTGGACGGTGCGCAGCCGGTCGAGTTCCGCGATGAGGGGCCGCAGCGGGTGGCGTCGGTGGATGTCGTCGGAGCGGTAGGTGGCGATGACGACGAGACGGCCGCGGCGCAGGGTGCGCAGCAGGTAGGCGAGGAGGTGCCGGGTGGAGGCATCGGCCCAGTGGAGGTCCTCCAGTACGAGGACGACCGTGCGTTCCACCGCCATGCGTTCGAGCAGACGGGCGGTCAGTTCGAAGAGCCGGGCCGTGCTGTCCTCGTCGGGCCTGCCCCGCCCGCCGGGCGAGGACTCGCCGAGCTCGGGCAGCAGCCGGGCCAGTTCCTCCTCCTGGCCCACGGCCGCCGCGGCGAGTTCGTCGGGCAACTGCCGCCGCAGGGCGCGCAGCGCGGTGGAGAACGGCGCGAAGGGCAGCCCGTCCGCGCCGATCTCGACGCAGCCGCCGAGGGCGAAGACGGCGCCCTCGCGACACGCCTCGTCGTGGAACTCCTCGATGAGCCGGGACTTGCCGACTCCGGCCTCGCCCGCGATGAGCAACGCCTGCGGCTCTCCCGCGGTGGCGCGGGAGAGCGCATGGGCGAGTGCGGTGAGTTCGCCGGTGCGGCCGACGAACACGGGGCTGACGGACCTGGTCTCCACGCCGCCGAGCATCGCACAGAGGTCCGGGCCGACGGCGCGGAATTTCAGGGTGCCCGTCATGTCCCGGGCCGGTCAGGCGGTCCGGGCGTACCGGCCCTGACTGCTCACCCGGCCCTCCGGTGCGTGTACGGCCGATGAGCGGGCCGCGCGACGGGCGGCCCGCCGCGCGGCAGGGCGTGCGTCGCGTACTTCGCGGGCCAGCCGCTCGTTCTCCGACCGGCGGAGCATCTCGGCGTGCCGGATCTCGTGAAGGTGGTGCTCGAACATGATGTTCTCCCTGGTGACGGGGTCGGCGGCCTGCGGGGCCTTCGCTTTCCGCGATGTCTCGACTCTCGTCCCCAAGGGGGTGCGGCCGCATCGGGAGAGTGCCGCATCTTCGCGCGGCGAGGTCCTTAGACGGGCGCGTCCGGAGGGTCCCGGCGGCCTAAGTCCCCCCGGTTCAGGACCGGGTGGGGCGCCACGGAGGGGCCCGATGCCCGCGCCGGGCGGGCACGTGAGACAGGCAGGACAGGTGCGCGAGCCCGGACGATAGCCTGCCGCAGTGATCGAGAACGGGGGCGCCGTGCGAGGCGCGGGGGCCGGACAGGACCGGAGCGAGGACCGGGCGGCGACACACGCCTGGGTGACCAAGGCGCTGGCCGAGGGCGAGCACGTCACCGAGTCCGTACGACTGCGCGGAGGCTGGACCTCCGAGATGCGGAGCCTGCGCGTCGAGGGCCCTGCCGGGGAGCGCACGATGGTGCTGCGGTCCTTCGTCAGACCCTTCTTCGTACGTCATGCGCCGGGCCTGTTGAGCCGCGAGGCGGACGTACTGCGGCTGCTCGGGGAATCGGAGGTGCCCGCGCCCTCGCTCGTCGCCGTGGACGCGACCGCGGAGCACTGCGACTTCCCCTCGCTGCTGATGACCCTGCTGCCGGGCGGAGTAAGGGTCCAGGACGAAGGCGCCGGCCGACGAGCGCAGTTGCTCGCCGAGCAGTTGCTGCGCATCCACCGGGTACGGGTGACCGAGGAGTCACGCCCGCGCACCTACCAGCCGTGGGCCTCCGCCGAGCGGGTCACGCCGCCCGCGGACAGCGGACGGCCCGGACTGTGGGAGCGGGCGGTGGAGGTGATCGGGCAGGCACCGCCCGAGTATCAGGGGTGCTTCCTGCACCGTGACTTCCACCCGGGCAATGTGCTCTTCACCGGTACTGACACGAGCACCGGCACGGCCACGGACACCGGCACCGGCACGAGCACCAGCGACGACCTGCGGATCAGCGGGGTCGTCGACTGGGTGGAGACGTCGTGGGGGCCGGCCGACCTGGACGTGGCGCACTGCTCCACCACGCTGGCCCTGCTGCACGGCGCTCCCACGGGCATGCGCTTCGCCGACCTGTATCTCGCGGCCGGCGGGAGGCTCGCCGAGGATCCGGCGGCGCAGCTGTACTGGCGGCTGCTGGACGCGCTGGCGTTCGCACCGGACGCGGAGAAAGTCGGGCTCCCCTGGCGTGAGCTGGGCCGTACGGATCTCACGCCCGCCGTCCTGACCGGCAGACTGGAGGACTATCTCCAGGCTCTCTTCGACCGGTTCGGCTGAGTCCCCGGCCGGGTCGGGGCCGGCGGTTCACGATCGCCCCGCCACCCCGGCCCGGCGCCGCGCCGCCCCGCCGGACCGACCCGACGCGCCCGTACGTACGGCTCCACGGCATCCGCCGCGGCCGCCCCGGGGATCAGCGCCGGTCCGCCGCGCGCCGCTCGCGCCACTCGGGGGCCAGCACGGACCAGACCTCCATGTCATGGCGGATGCCCTGCCACGGGAAGCTCTCGCGGAGGACTCCGTCACGGCTCATCCCGAGCCTCTTGGCGACGGCGAGGGAGCGCTGGTTCGCGGAGGAGGCGAGCCATTCGACGCGGTGCATCCCGCGTTCGTCCACCGCCCAGTCGATGAGGTGCTCGACGGCCCGGCTGATCAGCCCCCGGCCGGCAGCGGACGGCTCCAGCCAGACGCCGACCTCGCAGGACTCGGTCTGGGTGTCGAAGATCCGGAAGAGCACTCCGCCCACGAGGACACCGTCCAGCCGGACGGCCCAGAGGTGGCCGGTGTCCGCGGCCTGCTTGTCGGCGTAGCTCTGGAGCAGCGCGCGGGCCGACTCGAGGTCCGTCACGTTCACCGTGAACGGCACCCACGGACCGGCGTACTCCCGCGCCCGTCCGATGTGGTCGAGGAACTCCTCCGCCTGCCAGGGGCCGATGGGCCGCAACTCGGCGCCGTCCCCCAGGGATATCGCGAACATACCGCTCTGTCTCCTTGTGGTGGGCTACCGCGCGAGCGGGCTGTCCTCGCTCACACGCAACTCCGGGATCCTCGCATGTACGGGCGAAAGCCTCTCGGGAGTTTCGATGCAGATACGGGGCAACCTGCGGTCCAGCCAGCGGGGCAGCCACCAGTTCGCGCTGCCCAGCATGTGCATCAAGGCCGGAACCAGCAGCGTACGGAGGACGAACGCGTCCAGTGCGACGGCCGCGGCGAGTCCGATGCCGAACATGGCGATGACGCGGTCTCCGCTGAGGACGAACGCGAGGAAGACGGAGATCATGATGACCGCCGCGGAGTTGATCACGCGGCCGGTCTCGGCGAGCCCGACGCGTACGGCACGCCGGTTGTCCCCGGTCTCCAGCCACTCCTCGTACATCCGGCTGACCAGGAAGACCTGGTAGTCCATGGAGAGCCCGAAGAGCACCGAGATCATGATCACGGGCAGGAAGGGTTCGATCGGTCCGGCGCTGCCGAGTCCCAGGAGTTCGCTGCCCCAGCCCCACTGGAAGATCGCGACGACGACACCGAACGCGGAGGCGACCGCGGCCACGTTCATCAGCGCCGCCTTGACCGGGATGCCGACCGAGCGGAAGGCGAGCAGCAGCAGCACACAGCCGAGCGCGATGACCACGAGGGCGAACAGCGGCATCTTGCCGACGATGATCCCCGCGAAGTCGTCGTAGCTCGCGGTCACTCCGCCCACGTACACCTCCAGCGAGGTGCCGCTCTCGGTGACGGGCAGGACGTCCGTACGCAGCCGGTCGACGAGCTCGCTGGTGCGCTGTGACTGGGGCGAGGTCTCCGGTACGAGGGTGAGTACGGCCGTGTCGGCGCTGCCGTTGAAGGTGATGGGGCTGACGGACGCGACGCCCTGGGTGTCCCGGAGAACGGCGGGCAGCTTCTGCAGCGCCAGTCGGTCGTCGGCGCCGTCGAGCGCGGCGACGAGGGTGAGCGGACCGTTGGTGCCGGGCCCGAACCCCTCGGCGATCAGGTCGTACGCCTTGCGGGTGGTGCTGGTGGCGGGACTGTTGCCCTGGTCGGACGTGCCGAGGTGGAGCGAGAACGTGGGCAGCGCGAGCACCGCCATCACCACGGTGGCGACCAGCCCCAGCAGCTTCGGACGACGCTCCACGAAGGCCGACCAGCGGGCGGCGAATCCGGTCGGGAGCTCCGGACGCGGTCCGCGCCGGGCGAAGCGGCGACGCTCGGGGCGGCCCAGGGCGCGCATCCCGATGCAGGACAGCAGTGCGGGCAGCAGGGTCACCGAGGCGGCGACGGTCAGGAGGACCGTCAGACACGCGGCGATCGCCACTCCGTTGAGGAAGGAGAGGCGCAGGATCAGCATGCCGAGCAGCGCGATGCACACGGTCAGGCCGGCGAAGACGACGGCGCGCCCGGTGGTCGCCACGGCACGCTCGGCGGCCTCGGCGACCGGCAGTCCCCGTCTGAGGCCCTTGCGGTGCCGGGTGACGATGAACAGGGCGTAGTCGATGCCGACGCCGAGGCCGATCAGCAGACCGAGTACGGGCGCGAAGTCGGCGACGTCCATCGCATGGCCGAGCAGCACGATGCCCGAGTACGCGGTGCCGACGCTGACCAGTGCCGTGGCGATGGGCAGCAGGCTGGCGGCGAGCGAGCCGAAGGCGAGGAAGAGGACGACAGCGGCGACGGCGACGCCGACGATCTCGGCGATGTGCGAGGTCGGCGCCTCGGTCAGGGCAGTGGCACTGCCGCCGATCTCGACCTGCAGTCCGTCGCCGGCGGCCGCCCTGGCCGTGTCGACGACGGCTTGCGCCTGGGCCCTGGGGACGTCCTCGGCCTGCGCGTCGAAGACGACCGTGGCGTAGGCGGTGCGGCCGTCCTCGCTGATCTGTACGGCGCCGTCCGGGCCGAGGACGCCTCCGTTGCCGCCTGCGGCCGCGGCGGCGCTGTCATCGCGCTTGCCGTCCGTGGTCCTGGCTTTCGCGTCGCCCTTGTCTTTCGCGTCGCCCTTGGCCTCGGTCTCGGCCTTGTCCTTGCTCTCGGCCTTGTCCTTCGACCCGGCTTCGGACTCGCTCTTGCCCGTGCCCTTGGACGCCTTCGCGGTGGGCGCCTTCGCGGTGGCCGCCTTCGCGGTGATCTCGTACGGACCGGTGACGGAGGCGACCCCGTCCAGCCGCGCGACCGCCTTGAGCATCGTGGTCGTGCGCTGCTTGACGGCGGCACTGCGTACGCCGGCGTGCTCGCTGTGCCAGACGATGGTCTCCCCGGCACCGCCCTGGCCGTGGAAGCCGTCCCGGAGCAGTTCGGTGGCCCGGCCCGACTCGGTACCGGGAACGTCGTAGTCGGAGGAGTACGAGGTGCCCGCGAAGCCCGCCGCGACCGAGACACCGCCGAGGGCGAGCAGCCAGAGCAGGACGGCGACGAGACGGTGCCTGATGCACCACCGGGCGATGGCGGCCAACGGACGAGCTCCCTGGTTCGTGGATCTTCACTGGGAACTGCCCGCAAAGAACGCATGACCTACGGAGCATCACTCTGTCAGGTGATAGTGATCGCTAGGACCCGTTCGCCCGGTTCGTGGTCATACTCACAGGGCTGCGCGGAATGCGGAGCGGAGTTCCCCGATTTCCGCACAGCCCTGAAGGTTCACGTATGGCCGGTGATGTCACCCGGAGATGCTGGGGCGTCCGTTCTCGATGTGCCCCATCAGGCGCCTGCGGAAGGCGACACTGCCGTTGCCCGCAGGAGTGGCGCTCTCAGCGGCGTCGTTCTCGGTGCCGTCGTCCGCCGTGACCTCGATGTCGTACCAGCCGTGGGCGTCCGCGGCCGAGTGGACGACGCTGCGGCTGCGGCCGGGCTTCACCGTGAGCTGCCGGGTCCAGTCCCGCAGGTCCTCCTCGTCGACGTATCCGAGCGGGCGGACGGTGAAGGTGATGGTCCGGTCGCCGCAGTTGCGGAACGTGAGGTGCAGATCGCGGTCGTGGTGGTCGATGCGCGAGGTGACCTCGGCACCGGACCCGGTGGCCGGTCCCGCGAACTCGCGACGGAAGCCGTTCGGCCCGGTGATCGTGAAGCGGTAGGAGTCCCCGGTAAGGGGCACGCTCCACTGTGCTGTGCCCCTTACGTCCTTGTGCTGGGGTACGGGGAACTCACCGGCGTACGGGTACAGCGCGAAGTGGGCGCTCGCCCGCCCCGTGTTGGTGAGCGTGACCTTCACCGTGCCGTCGCCGGGCTTCGCGGAGGCGTCGGGCTGGTACGGCAGGGGCCGCGCGGGCCGGGCGCCCGGCTCCTGCTCGGGCATGTGCTGGACCAGCGGTGGCTGCGGCCGCCAGCGGCCGGTGAACGGCGGGATCGCACCGGGCTGCTCCACCTCGGGCAGCGGCCGGCCGCGGCGGAAGTCGAAGGCGGAGGTGAGATCGCCGGTGACACCGCGTCGCCAGGCGGTGATGTTGGGCTCCTCGACGCCCGTCCACTTCTCCAGGAAGCGGACGACCGAGCTGTGGTCGAAGGTCTCGGAGCAGACGTAGCCGCCGACGGTCCACGGCGAGACGACGAGCAGCGGGACGCGGATGCCGAGGCCGGTGGGCTTGCCCTGCCAGCGCTCGCTGGTGTTGTCGGCGGGCGGCACCGGCGGCGGGACGTGGTCGAAGAATCCGTCGTTCTCGTCGTAGTTGATCAGGACGACGGTGTGCCGCCACACATCGGGGTGCGAGCCGAGCGCGTCCAGCACCTTGTAGACGAGCGTGGCGGAGGCGATCGGCGAGGAGGAGCCGGGGTGCTCGGAGTCGACGGCGGAGGGCACCAGGTACGACACCTCGGGCAGCGTGCCCGCGGCCACGTCCGCGCGGAACTGATCCGCGAGGCTGCCGGTCTCGCCGCGCCGCAGCCCGCGCTCGAAGAGGGAGCGCTCCTCTTCGGTGAGGGTGGCGACGCCCTCCTCCAGCGCGGCGAGCAGCAGGGCCCGCTCGGCGGCGTCGGAGGTGTCGCGGACCTTCGCGTAGAAGGCCTCCATGAAGGTGAAGTCGCCGGCCTTGGCGAGCGCCTTCCGCGCGATCTTCTTGAAGGTGGTGAAGAACTCGATGTTGTTGTCGGTGAAGTTCTCCCACTCCTGGTACGTCTTCCAGCTGCGGCCCGCCTTCTCCAGCCGCTCGGCGTAGGTGGGCCACGGGTAGCCGGGATGGCTGCCCTCGGCGTACGCGGCGTTGGTCACGGCGCGGCTGCCGTCGGCCTCGAAGCCGGTCCAGCCGCTCCACAGGTGGTTGCGGTTGGGGCTCGTCGAGGTGTGGATCGAGGAGTGGTAGGCGTCGCAGATGGTGAACGTGTCGGCCAGCTCGTAGTGCAGCGGGATGTCGCGGCGGTCGTAGTACGCCATGGTCGCGGCGGTCTTGGCCGAGATCCAGCCGTCCATCCAGCCGTCGCGCCAGGCCTTGGCCCCGCCGCCCCAGGAGTGGTCGAGGTCGCCGATGTACTGGAGGTCCTTCGCCTGCGTCTCGGCGGCGTCGCGGACCGGGAAGGGCAGCACGGTGCCGAGCGGGCCGGGCTGCTCGAAGACCGGCTTGCCCGTGGGGAGTTCGACGGCATTGCGGTCGCCGAAGCCGCGAACGCCGCGGAGAGTGCCGAAGTAGTGATCGAAAGAACGGTTCTCCTGCATGAGGATCACTACGTGGCGAATCGCGCGCAGACCACCGGAGGGCGCCTCGGCGGCCAGCGCCTGCTGCAGGGACGGAGGCAGCAGGGACCCGGCTGCCGCGGCACCGAGGGCGCCCCCGCCGAGTGCGAACAGCCGTCGCCGTGAGATGTCCGTGGCCAAGTGATCCTCCCGAGTCGCGCGTTACCGCCCGGAAGCTAGTGAGAGCAGATGGCGGAGGAAAGGCCCGGGGACGTCAGCGGGATGAACGTCCAAGAGTGACGCGGAAGAGCCCGGACGAGATCGCGCCACCGGAAGGCGGGCTTCCGGACCAGACACGGCAGCCATGTCGGCGGGGCCTGCCACCATGGGGTCATGACCAGTCCGGGGGAATCGAATGCTGTCGCCGTCACCACGCCCGTCGGCGCCGCCGAGCTCGCGGAGCGGCTCCACGGAGCGCCACGGGAGCACCTCGGCCGGCCGCCGGTCGTGGTCGTGGCGTACCCGCCGGAGGCCACGCGGCTGGAGCGGCGCGAGGCGTTCCGTGCGGTGTACGGCCCGATCGTGGCCAGGATCGGCGAGCCGACGCTGTACGGCGGATCGGCCTGGGGCCCCAATGTCCGCTGGCGTGACGGCGCCCGGCTGGTGCTGCTGTCCGGGGACCGGTTCCAGGTCACGCTCTCGGTGCACCGGCCCGAGGACCTGGAGCGGGACGAGCACCGCTGCTTCACCTGGGGCGGTGCCTGGTCGGTGGACGAGCCGCACGACTTCGATCTCCTGCCGTACAGCTGGCAGTTGTACCGGAGCGGGCCCGGCGAGCAGCCCGGCGACGTCCCCGGGCGCCGGCTCGCGGGCGGCTGGGAGCATCTGGAGAGCGCCCTGGGGCTGATGCTCGCGGCCTGGACGGAGCAGCTTCCCGTGCAGGTGCCGGGTGACTGGGCGGGCTTCACGATCGTGGCCGACCGCGACCCGGGGCGCGATCTGGTCGTCTCGTACAGTCCGGGCGAAGGGCTGGGCGTCGCGATCGACGACCGGGACGCGGAGCAGGGCCCGGAGCGCGTGCGTCAGATGCGCGAGCGCGGCTGGCAGGGCCACGACCGGGGCTGGTGGCAGTCGGTGTTCCCGGAGGCCTACGAGAACGCCGCGGCCGCCTCGGCCCGGCTGGCCGTCACCGAACTCCGCTGCCGCGGCGCCACCGGCCCGCAGGAACTGGCCTCCCGCGACGCCGGCGTCAACGACCGCGGCGAGCTGTGGCTCCCGGGCCTCGGCATACGAACGCACTGACGGGCCGCGCGTACGGAGCAGGGCCCGTGCTGATCGGCCCGAGGCTCGAGGTCCGACGCCCGAGGCCCGCGGCCCGCGGCCCGCGGCAGCCTCGGGCCTCGGCGACGCGCCCGTCGGGCGCATACGGACGCGCGGCCCTCGGTTCGGCGCGCGGGTGCGGCGGGCCCGCACCACCAGGCGACGAACCGAGCCCGGACACCGAGCCGAGGCCAGGCAGCGGCACGGCTCTCGGCAGGCGGCCGGTCGGAGGGGCAGCCGGGCAGCGGAGGCGACACGCACGCGCAGGGGCGGGACACCGTGTTCCGGTATCCCGCCCCTGTGCTCGTACGGACGGCGATCAGCCCTCGGTCACGCCGAGCTTCTCCAGGATCAGCTCCTTGACGCGGGCCGCGTCGGCCTGGCCGCGGGTGGCCTTCATGACCGCACCGACGAGCGCGCCGACGGCCGCGACCTTGCCGCCGCGGATCTTGTCCGCGATCCCCGCGTTCCCGGCGATCGCCTCGTCGACGGCCGCGCCGAGCGCGCCCTCGTCGGAGACGATCTTCAGGCCGCGCTTCTCGACGACGGTGTCCGGGTCGCCCTCGCCCGCGAGGACGCCCTCGATGACCTGGCGGGCCAGCTTGTCGTTGAGCGAACCGTCGGCGACCAGGGCGGTCACCCGGGCCACCTGCTGCGGGGTGATCGCCAGCTCGTCGAGCGCGACGCCCGACTCGTTGGCACTGCGGGCCAGTTCGCCCATCCACCACTTGCGCGCGGAGCCGGAGTCGGCGCCCGCGTCGATCGTGGCCACGATCAGATCGACCGCGCCCGCGTTGAGGATCGACTGCATGTCGTGCTCGGTGACGCCCCACTCCTCGCGGAGCCGGTTCCGGCGGACCCGCGGCAGCTCGGGCAGTCCGGCGCGCAGCTCCTCGACCCACTCACGGGCCGGGGCGACGGGGACGAGGTCGGGCTCCGGGAAGTACCGGTAGTCCTCCGCCTCCTCCTTGACCCGCCCGGAGGTCGTCGAGCCGTCCTCCTCGTGGAAGTGACGCGTCTCCTGGACGATCGTGCCGCCCGAGGAGAGCACCGCCGCGTGGCGCATGACCTCGAAGCGGACCGCGCGCTCGACCGACCGCAGCGAGTTGACGTTCTTCGTCTCGGAGCGGGTGCCGAACTTCTCGGTGCCGTTCGGCCGCAGCGACAGGTTCACGTCGCAGCGCATCTGGCCCATCTCCATGCGGGCCTCGGAGACACCGAGGGCCCGGATGAGCTCGCGCAGCTCGGCGACGTACGCCTTGGCGACCTCGGGGGCGCGCTCACCAGCACCGACGATCGGCTTGGTGACGATCTCGATGAGCGGGATGCCCGCGCGGTTGTAGTCGAGCAGGGAGTGGGACGCGCCGTGGATACGGCCGGTGGCACCGCCGACGTGGGTCGACTTGCCGGTGTCCTCCTCCATGTGGGCGCGCTCGATGTCCACGCGGAAGATCTCTCCGTCCTCCAGCTGGACGTCCAGATAGCCGTTGAAGGCGATCGGCTCGTCGTACTGCGAGGTCTGGAAGTTCTTCGGCATGTCCGGATAGAAGTAGTTCTTCCGGGCGAAGCGGCACCATTCGGCGATGTCGCAGTGCAGCGCGAGGCCGATCTTGATGGCGGACTCGACACCCACGGCGTTCATCACCGGCAGGGCGCCGGGCATGCCGAGGCAGGTGGGGCAGGTCTGCGAGTTGGGCTCGGCGCCCAGCTCGGTCGAGCAGCCGCAGAACATCTTGGTCCTGGTGCCGAGTTCGACATGGACCTCCAGGCCCATGACGGGGTCGTACGACGCGAGAGCGTCCTCGTACGGCACCAGGTCAGTCGTGACGGTCACGGTGAAACTTTCCCTCTCAGCCGAGCAGGACGTCGTCGTCGCCCAGGCGCTTCAGCTCGCGGTAGAGCAGCGCGAGGCCGGTGATGATGGCGGCGGCGGACACGGCGGCGTCGATCAGCCGGAGCGTGTCGTGCTCCATGCGAGCCTTCTTGACCTGCTTGGCGACGCCGATCGCCCCGAAGGCGGTGGTGCCGATGGACAGGTACGTGCCGGTCTTGGACTTCTTGAAGCCCTTGGCCTTCTGCAACGTGCTCACAGTGACGGTGCCTCCTCCAGCAGCGGGTGCCCCCACTTTTCCACGAAGGCGGCCTCGACGGCGGCACCCACCTTGTAAAGACGGTCGTCCTTCATGGCGGGGGCGATGATCTGCAGACCGACCGGGAGGTTGTCCTCCGGAGCCAGGCCGCAAGGCAGCGACATCGCCGCGTTGCCGGCCAGGTTGGTCGGGATGGTGCACAGGTCGGCGAGGTACATCGCCATCGGGTCGTCGGCGCGCTCGCCGATCGGGAAGGCGGTGGTCGGCGTCGTCGGGGAGACGATCACGTCGACCTGCTCGAAGGCCTTCTCGAAGTCACGGGTGATGAGCGTGCGGACCTTCTGGGCGCTGCCGTAGTACGCGTCGTAGTAGCCGGACGACAGGGCGTACGTGCCGAGCATGATGCGGCGCTTGACCTCGTCGCCGAAGCCCTCCTCGCGGGTCAGCGAGGTGACGTCCTCGGCCGACTTCGTGCCGTCGTCGCCGACGCGCAGGCCGTAGCGCATGGCGTCGAAGCGCGCGAGGTTCGAGGAGCACTCGGACGGCGCGATCAGGTAGTACGCGGAGAGCGCGAGGTCGAAGGACGGGCAGTCCAGCTCGACGATCTCGGCGCCGAGTTCCTTCAGCACCTCGACGGCCTCGTCGAAGCGCTGGACGACACCGCTCTGGTAGCCCTCGCCACGGAACTGCTTGACGACGCCGACGCGCATCCCGGCGACCGAGCCGTTGCGTGCCGCCTCGACGACCGGCGGGACCGGGGCGTCGATGGAGGTCGAGTCGAGCGGGTCGTGCCCGGCGATGACCTCGTGCAGCAGCGCCGCGTCGAGGACCGTGCGGGCACACGGGCCGCCCTGGTCGAGGGACGAGGAGAAGGCGACCATGCCGTAGCGGGAGACACCGCCGTAGGTCGGCTTGACGCCGACCGTGCCGGTGACGGCGGCGGGCTGGCGGATGGAGCCGCCGGTGTCCGTGCCGATGGCGAGCGGGGCCTGGTAGGAGGCGAGGGCGGCGGACGAACCGCCGCCGGAGCCGCCGGGGATGCGGGTCAGGTCCCAGGGGTTGCCGGTGGGGCCGTACGCGCTGTTCTCGGTGGAGGACCCCATGGCGAACTCGTCCATGTTGGTCTTGCCGAGGATGACGACGCCGGCCTCCTTCAGCCTGCGCGTCAGGGTGGCGTCGTACGGCGGGATCCAGCCCTCGAGGATCTTGGAGCCGACGGTGGTCGGGATGCCCTCGGTGGTGAAGATGTCCTTCAGCGCCAGCGGCACACCGGCGAGCGGGCCGAGCTTCTCGCCACGCTCGCGCTTCTCGTCGATCGCGCGGGCCTGTGCGAGCGCGCCCTCACGGTCGATGTGGAGGAAGGCGTGGACCTTCTCGTCCACGGCCTCGATCCGGGCGAGGTGCGCCTCGGTGACCTCGACGGCCGTGAGCTCGCCGGAAGCGATCTTCGCGGCGATCTCGGCCGCGGTCAGCTTGATGATGATGCTGTCCGTCATGACTGTTTAGTCCTCCCCCAGGATCTGCGGCACCTTGAAACGCTGCTGCTCCTGTGCAGGGGCGCCGGAGAGCGCCTGCTCGGGGGTGAGCGACGGACGGACCTCGTCCGCGCGCATGACATTGGTCAGCGGCAGCGGGTGGGAGGTCGGCGGTACGTCTTGGTCGGCGACCTCGGAGACGCGGGCGACCGCGCCGATGATGTCGTCGAGCTGTCCGGCGAAGTGGTCGAGCTCTTCGCCCTTCAGCTCCAGACGCGCCAGCCGTGCGAGGTGGGCGACCTCCTCGCGCGTGATGCCAGGCATGCAGCGATCCTCAGGGGTGAGTGTGATGGTTTTGGCCCAATCCTATGGGCCAGGGCCGGGTGCCCGCGAAACCCTTTGCCGCGGGAGCGCGCACGGCCCGCCTCGGGACACCGCCCGGACCACCACCGGCCGGCCGCCGGCCCGCCCACCGCCGGTCGGTCGGCGGGCACCCGCGCGGCCCGGGCGGGCGATCCGCGGACCCCGTTCCCACTCTCTCCCGGCACCGGTCATGTCCCGTTCATGTCGAGTGTGCCGAGGGCTGGCTCACTGGCTCAAGTTGTCCGAACAACTTCTGGCGCCGGGGTCCTCTCCCGGGCGGAGAGGACCTCAACTCCGGTGTCCCCATTCAGAAACGCCGCCTCCGGCGGCAGCGCCCTGTCGCTGCTCTCACCCACCAGCCCCCGCGAAGGTGACCGGCTGACCTTCCGCTGGACCACCGACGCACCCCACGCCAAGAACTGGATCGGGATCTACGACGGCGACCGCAGGCCCGGCGTGGGCTCCTCGCTGGTGTGGTCGTACGTCACCGACGCGTCCGGTGACACCACGCTCGACACCACGGGCCTCGGCGAGGGCACCTACACCGCGTATCTGCTGGCCGAGGACGGATACGACATCCTCGCCAGGACCGAGCCGTTCACCGTCGCGTTCCGGCCGCCCGTGACTCCCCCGCACTGCGCCGTCGACTCCTTCACGACGGGCGCCTGCGCACCGGGGACCCGCGTCTCCCTCGCGCTCGGCCCGCTGTGGATCCGCCCCGAGGGCAACGCCTCCGGCACCCCTTCCTTCCGGCGGCTGACCGGGGACTCCTGGCTGGGCGTCTCCTCCGACGGCAAGGTCACCGGCATCGCGTCCGCCGGGCCCCGCTCCCGCCCCGCGCGGATCACCGTCGCGGTCAAGGACAGCGCGGGCGGCACGGACACGGTGACCGTGCAGGTGCCGGTCCGGCCGGTCTCGGCGCGGCCCCGGCTGACGGTCGCCTCGCTGAACCTGTGGGACGCCGCCGGGAACGTCGCCGACGCCCACGAGAAGCTGCTCCGGCTGATCCTCGGGCAGGGACTCGACGCCGTGGCGCTCCAGGAGACCGGCGGCACCGCCGCCCGCCCCCTGGCCGACGCGCTGGGGTGGTACGCCTGTGACAGCGCGGCCGGGGTCGGCCTGATCAGCCGCTTCCCGCTCTCGGACATCGCGTCCCCGCCCACGGCCGACGTCCCGGCCGTCGCGGCGACGCTCCGGCTGCCCGGCGGCCGGAACGTACGGCTGTGGGGCGCCCAGCTCGACGAGGCCGCCTACGGGCCGTACGCCCTCAGGGCGGGCCGCACGCCCGCCGAGGTCGAGGCCGCCGAGCTGAGGACCGTCCGCCACCGGCAGACCGGCGCGCTGCTGACGGCGATGCGGTCCGACCTCGCCGCGTCCCGTACGGCGCCGGTGATCCTCGCCGCCGGGCTGGCCTCCCCCTCGCATCTGGACCGCAAGGGCCGCGGCGCGGTCCGCTGGCCGGTCACGGTCGCCCTCGGCAGGGCCGGGCTGACCGACGCCTTCCGCGACGAGCACCCGAACGCCGCGCGTGAGCCGGGGGTCACCTGGTCGCCGGCGCGCGGCGACGAGCCGCAGGACCGGATCGACCAGGTCCAGTACGCCGGCCCGCTGCGCGTCGAGGGGGCGTACACCC
The DNA here is from genome assembly GCF_044757085.1 of Streptomyces sp. NPDC091376. NCBI lineage: Bacteria > Bacillati > Actinomycetota > Actinomycetes > Kitasatosporales > Streptomycetaceae > Streptomyces > Streptomyces sp. NPDC091376. The sequence continues at coordinate 258,522 of NZ_JBIVUF010000007.1, forward strand.
TGTGCACGGGATGGCCGCGCCCGGTTCCGGACACCGCCGGCAACAGCTGGCCCTCCGACCACGCCGCCCCCGCCGTCACCTTCTCGCTCCGCTGAGCGGGGCCATGCCACCACCGCCGCACGCTGAACCGAAGGACACCCACGCCATGACTCCGCTGAGCCGCCGCGCCTTCGTCGGCGCGTCCGCCGCGACCGCCGCCGTTGCCGCCGTCGGCCTTCCCGAGGCGGACGCCTCGGCCGCCCCGCGACCCCGCGGGTCCATCGAGGACGTGAAGCACGTGGTGATCCTGATGCAGGAGAACCGCAGCTTCGACCACTACTTCGGCACCCTGAACGGCGCCCGGGGCTTCGACGACCGTCAGGCGCTGACTTTCCCGGGCGGCGACTCAGTCTTCAGGCAGCCGGCTCCCGGGCGTGCCGACGGCTTCATGCTGCCGTACCGCATGGACACGACGAAGTACAACGCCCAGAACGCCTCCGGCCTCCCGCACGACTGGGGCACCGGCCACACGGCCGTCAACGGCGGTGCGATGAACAAGTGGGTCGCCTCCAAGGGCGAGCGCACCATGGGGTACTTCACCCGCGAGGACATCCCCTACCAGTTCGCCCTCGCCGACGCGTTCACCCTCTGCGACGCCTACTTCTGCTCGCAGGCCGGGCCGACCGACCCCAACCGGCTGTACCTGTGGTCCGGTTCGTGCGGCCCCGGCAAGGACGGAACGACCGGTCCGTGGACGGACAACACCCCGGTCACGGACAACCCCGTCGCGGACTGGACGACGTACGCGGAGCGGCTGGAGGACGCCGGCGTCAGCTGGCGCGTCTACCACAACCCGTCGAAGGACGAGCGGTACGGCGACTACGACGACAACGGGCTGTCGTACTTCGGGCAGTTCCACGCGTTCCCGAAGGACGACCCGCGGTACATCAACGCGATGACCAAGTTCGATCTGACGGCCTTCGACGCACATTGCAAGGACGGCACCCTGCCGACGGTCTCCTGGCTGGTGGCGCCGTATCTGTTCTGCGAGCACCCGGAGGCGGGCCCGAACTACGGCGCGCACTGGGTCGACACGGCGCTGCAGTCGCTGTTCTCGAACCCGGACGTGTGGAAGCACACCGTGTTCCTGCTGATGTACGACGAGAACGACGGCTACTTCGACCACGTCCTGCCCCCGTTCCCGGAAGCGGGAACTCCGGAGGAGTTCGCCGAGGGGCGGCCGATCGGTCTCGGCAACCGGGTGCCGTTGTGGGCGATCTCCCCCTGGTCGCGCGGCGGCTGGGTCAACTCGCAGGTGTTCGACCACACGTCGGTGCTGCGGTTCCTCGAGGTGGTGACGGGGGTGCGCGAGCCGAACATCTCGGACTGGCGGCGGGCCGTCTGCGGCGACCTGACCAGCTGCTTCGACTTCAGCAGGCCGGACTACTCGATACCGGCGCTGCCGGACACGAACGAGCTGATGGCGAAGGCCGACGCGGCCCAGGCGCTGCCGGCGGTGAAGCTGCCGCCGAGCGGCGGCCAGTCGATGCCCACCCAGGAGCCGGGCACCCGGCCGCATCGGCCGCTGCCGTACCGGCCGTGGGCCGAGGTGGCGGTGGACCGGGAGACGGGCAAGGTCGTCTGCACCCTCGCCAACCAGGGGACGGAGACCTTCCACTTCACCGTGCTGCCGAACACGCTCAAGCCGTTCACGGGCACCCCGTTCACCGTGGCACCGGGCACGTCGCGGACGTACACGTGGGACGCCTCGGAGACCGACGGGCGGTACGACTTCACCGTGATGGGCGCGGACGGCTTCGTGCGCCGCTTCTCCGGCACGGTCGTCCGCTCCGGACGCGAGGCTGCCGCGCCGGTGCCGTCGGTGACGGCCGCACTGCACGGCCGCCGTCCCGAGCGGGCGAGGGTGGAGCTGAGGTTCGCCAACGCGGGCGAGACGGAGGTGTCCTTCACGGTGACCCCGGACGGCGACGCGAGGGCCGCCCGCACGGTGTGGGTGGGGCCGGGCGACCGCTCCTCGCTGACCTGGGAGATCCGCGGGGGCCGTTACGACCTGGAGGTGACGGCGGCGAACGGGTCCCGCTTCGTCCGCCGTTACGCGGGCACGGTGCACGCCACGGCCTAGTGCTGTGCCGGAAAGGTTCACCGCCGTGTGCCGCGGGCCCTGACCCCCGGGGGTTCTCCCCCGGGGGGCTTTCGCGAGGCTTTCCGCGGGGCCTAGTTCACGACGTGGCCCGAAGAGCGCTCCGCCTCGGTCGGCGGGACGGCAGGGAGCTCTGCGACGGGGCGGCGCCAGCCGTGTTCGCCGCGGGCCCGCAGCCATGCCGTGGTCTCCTGGGGCGGCATGGCGGCCGCCACCAGCCAGCCCTGCACCGCGTCACAGCCCAGGTCGCGCAGTCGCTCCCAGGTCTCGTCGTCCTCGACGCCCTCGGCGACCACGAGCAGTCCGAGCGAGTGGGCGAGGTCGACGGTGCAGCGGACGATCTCGGCGTCCTCGGTGTCGATCGCCAGCCGGGCGACGAACGACCGGTCGATCTTCAGCTCGCTCACGGGCAGCCGGCGCAGATGGACCAGCGACGAGTAGCCCGTGCCGAAGTCGTCGAGCGACATCTTCACACCGTGGCCGGTGAGTGCGGCGAGGGTGTCGGCGGCCCGCTGCGGGTCCTCCAGCAGCACATGCTCGGTGATCTCCAGCTGCAGCGCGCCGGCCGGGACGCCGTGCCGGGCGAGCCGGGCCGCGACGGCGCCCGCGAAACCCGGGGTGTGGACGTCGCGCGGCGACACATTGACCGCGACGGGCACTTCGAGCCCCTGGGCGCGCCACTTGGCGACCTGGCCGAGCGCGGTCTCCAGGACGTACTCCGTCAGATGGGGCATCAGTCCGGAGGACTCGGCTATCGCGATGAACTCGTCGGGCGGGACCCGGCCCCGGTCCGGGTGCACCCAGCGCACCAACGCTTCCAGTCCGGCGACACGGCCGTCGAAGCCGACCTTGGGCTGGTAGTGGAGCTCGACCTCGCCCGCGTCCAGTGCCCGGCGCAGATCGCCGAGCAGTCCGAGCCGGTCCGGGGTGTTCGAATCCCGCTTGGATTCGTACACCTCGACGCCCGTACGGTCACGCTTGGCCTGGTACATCGCCACATCGGCGCGTCTGAGCAGTCCTTCGGCGTCCAGCGCATGGTCCGGGAAGACGGCGAGACCCGCGCTGGCCTCCAGCACCAGCGTGAGTCCGTCGAGGTCGAGCGGCGAGGACAGCTGGCCGACCAGATGGCGGGCGACCCGCTGTGCGCTGGTGGTGGAGTCGGCCGTGGGGAGGAGCACGGCGAACTCGTCGCCGCCGAGCCTGGCCGCCTCCGCCCCGCGCGGCAGTGCCAGCTTCAGCCGTTCGGCTATCTGGAGGAGGAGCCGGTCGCCCGCGAGATGGCCGAGCGTGTCGTTGACCGAGCGGAAGCGGTCGAGATCGATCAGGACGAGGGCCGAACGGGCGCCGACACCCTCGGCCTCCTCCAGTGCCGCCCAGGTGCGCTCCAGCAGCCACTGGCGGTTGGGCAGTCCGGTGAGCGGGTCGCGCAGCTGCTCCTCGGCCCGGGCGCGGGCGATCCAGAGTGTGGAGTCGAGGGCGATCAGCGGTACGGCGAAGAGCGGCAGCAGGATGGGCATGGCCGTCGCCACCACGCAGATCAGCGGGGTGATGCCGAGCAGGGCGACGGCGACGAGCCCCTGCCGGAGCAGGGCCGTCCTGGCGACGGTGGGCAGGCCGGCGGCCTGCGGTGCCAGGGTGTACCAGAGCAGCAGGCGGGTGACGGCGAGATACGCGGCCGCAGCGAGGACCACTTCGAGGACCGCGCCCGGGCCCCACTGCAGTGGCTGCCACGGCTGTTCGACCGTCGGCGTCTCGCCGAACGCGGTCAGGACGAGGGCGGCCGCGCCGAGGCCCAGGACGTCGGCGGCACCGTGCAGTACGCCCTGTTGCCGGCGGTGCCGCCGGGCGACACCGGCCGGCACCACGACGGCGAGGCTGACCATGCCGGCGGGCACCCAGCCGTACAGCATCAGCACGGCGAGGGTGAGGGCGGCACCGGAACCGGTGCCGCCCCACCAGCGGTCGCGCCCGAGGGCGACCAGATGACCGACGATGACGCCGGTGAGGACGGCGAGGGACCAGCCCTCGGTGCCGCCGGGGAAGAGCGCGTGCCCTTCCCGCAGAGAGCTGAACAGACCGGCCGCCAGGGCGACGGCGGCGATTCCCATGATGAGGTAGGGCAGCGTGGAGGCGATGCCCGCGACGAACGCGAGTCCCGCGAAACCACGCGGCCGTGAGACCGGGGCGGCGCTCTCGGTCGGTTTCATTCCCGTCCCTCTCACAGCCGGCGGTGCCGATGCCACGCGATGGCCCCCGTGTCATGCGACCACGGCCGGAATCCCACCACGCAGCCATGCACGACAGGCGCACATCTCAACAGTAGGCCGCGGAAGCCCCTGACGGGCAGCGCTCTACAGCTCTTGCCCGAATGCGGCCCGGCCACCCTTATCCATCTGATATGCGCCGAACGGGTGAACCCCGCCGGGAGTTCGGCCCGCACATCCGTACTACTCGGCGACCGGAACCGCGGCGTCACGAGCGGCCTCGGGCCCCTGTTCAAGCAGGACAGCGAACCCTTCCTCGTCCAGCACGGGGACCTTCAGCTGCATGGCCTTGTCGTACTTCGAACCGGGGTTGTCACCCACCACGACGAAGGCGGTCTTCTTCGAAACGGAACCTGTCACTTTCGCTCCTCGGCTCTGGAGCGCTTCTTTTGCGCCATCCCGAGTGAAGTCCTGAAGCGTTCCCGTCACGACGACGGTGAGGCCTTCCAGCGGGCGTGGTCCCTCGTCCTCGCCGGTGCTCTCCTCCTCCGTCCGGACTCCGGCGGCCCGCCACTTGCGCAGGATCTCGCGGTGCCAGTCCTCCTCGAACCACTGCTTGAGGGAGGCGGCGATGGTCGGGCCCACGCCCTCGACGGCCGCCAGCTCCTCCTCGGTGGCCTGCTCGATCCTGTCGATGGAGCGGAACTCACGGGCCAGGGCCTCGGCGGCGACAGGTCCCACATGGCGGATGGACAGGCCGGTGATGATGCGGGCGAGCGGGCGCTGCCTTGCCGCCGCGATGTTCTCCAGCATCGCCAGCGTGTTCTTCTTCGGCTCACCCTGCTGGTTGGCGAAGACCGTGACGACCTTCTCCTCGCCGGTCTTCGGGTCACGCTTGGGCAGTCCGCTGTCCTGGTCCAGCACATAGGCCTTGATGGGCAGCAGTTGCTCGACCGTCAGATCGAACAGATCGCCCTCGTCGGTCAACGGCGGCTCGGCCGGCTCGAGCGGCTTGGTCAGCGCCGCGGCCGCCACATACCCGAACGCCTCGATGTCCAGGCTCTTGCGCCCCGCCAGGTAGTACACGCGCTCACGCAACTGGGCCGGGCAGGCCCGGGCGTTGGGGCACCGGAGGTCGACGTCGCCCTCCTTCATCGGCCGCAGCGCCGTGCCGCACTCGGGGCACTCGGCCGGCATCACGAACTCCCGCTCTGTGCCGTCCCGCAGGTCGACGACGGGCCCGAGGATCTCCGGGATGACATCGCCCGCCTTGCGGAGCACGACCGTGTCGCCGATGAGGACGCCCTTGAGCTTGACCACGTCCTGGTTGTGGAGCGTGGCGAACTCGACCTCGGAACCCGCGACCGTGACCGGCTCCACCTGCGCGTACGGAGTGACCCGGCCCGTACGGCCCACGCCCACACGGATGTTGATCAGCTTGGTGTTGACCTCTTCCGGCGGGTACTTCCAGGCGATCGCCCAGCGCGGCGCCCGCGAGGTCGAGCCGAGCCGGCCCTGGAGCGGGATCTCGTCGAGCTTGACGACGACGCCGTCGATCTCGTGCTCCACGGAGTGGCGGTTCTCGCCGAAGTAGGCGATGAACTCGCGGACCTCGTCGAGCGAGTCCACCACCTTGTTGTGCCTGGCTGTGGGCAGGCCCCACTCATGGAGCAGCTCGTACGCCTCGGAGAGGCGGCGGAGCTCCAGGCCGACGCGCGCACCGATGCCGTGCACCACCATGTGGAGCGGAAGGGTGGCGGTGACCTTGGGGTCCTTCTGCCGCAGCGAACCCGCCGCGGAGTTGCGGGGATTGGCGTAGGGCTGCTCGCCCGCGGCCACGCGCCGGGCGTTCAGCTCCTGGAAGGCCTCCATCGGGAAGTAGACCTCGCCGCGGATCTCGACGAGATCCGGGACACGGTCACCCGTCAGCCGCTCCGGGATGTCCGAGATCGTGCGGACGTTGGGGGTGATGTCCTCTCCGGTGCGTCCGTCGCCACGGGTCGCGGCACGGGTCAGCCGGCCCTTCTCGTACGTCAGGTTGACCGCGAGGCCGTCCACCTTCAGCTCGCAGAGGAAGTGGTACTCCGACGTGCCGACCTCCTTGGCGACACGCTCCGCCCAGCCCGCGAGCTCCGCCTCGTCGAAGGCGTTGTCGAGCGAGAGCATCCGCTCGCGGTGCTCGACCGCGGTGAACTCCGTCTCGTACGGCCCCGCGACCTTCTGGGTCGGCGAGTCGGGCGTGCGCAGCTCCGGATAGTCCTCCTCCAGCGCCTGAAGCGACCGCATCAGCGTGTCGAACTCCGCGTCGCTGATGACCGGCTGGTCCTTCACGTAGTACCGGAAGCGGTGCTCCTCGACCTGCTCGGCCAGCTGGGCATGCTTCTCCCGTGCCTGCGCCGGCACCGGCCCCTGCTGTTCGACAGCCACCGTTTCGTCCTCCCGTTACCTCAGCCCTCAGCCCATTACTCAGGGTTGTCCGCGAGCGATCGCGCCGCCCGGACGCAGTGCGCGAGAGCCGCGCGCGCATACGCGGGCGAAGCACCCGCCAGCCCGCACGAAGGGGTGACCACCACGGAACCCGCGAGAGTCCCCGGATTCAGCCCCAGCCTGCGCCACAACGTCCTGACACCCATGACGCTACCGGCAGGGTCTGACAATGGACCGTCGGTGGACGCCACGACTCCCGCGAAGAGCTTCGTACCGCCCTCCACGGCCTCGCCGATCGCCTCCTCATCACGCTCGGTGAGCAGCCCGAAATCGAACGAGACGCCCGCGGCCCCGGCCCTGCGCAGCAGTGCGAACGGGACGTCCGGCGCGCAGGAGTGGACGATCACCTGCCCGTCGCCGACGGCACCCGTCACATCCCGCAGCGCGCTCTCGACGATCTGCCGGTCCACGGCGCGGTGCGTCCGGTAGCCGCTGGCGGACCTCACGTGGCCGCGCAGCACGGCCGTCAGGGACGGCTCGTCGAGCTGCAGCACCGGCCGGGCACCGGGGACGCGCCGCCGGAGCTCGGCGAGGTGCACACGGAGTCCTTCGGCGAGCGAGGCCGTCAGGTCGCGGCAGGCGCCCGGGTCGGACAGCGCCGCCTCGCCGTTCCTCAGCTCCAGGGCGGCCGCGAGCGTCCACGGCCCCACGGCCTGGACCTTGAGCGGGCCCTCGTACCCCTGGGTGAACTCCTCCAGCGCGTCCAGGTCCTCCCCGAGCCACGAACGCGCCCGGCGGGTGTCGCGGCCCGGCCGGTCGCTGATGCGCCAGCCGCTCGGCTCGACGTGCGCGTACATCTCCACGAGCATGCCGAGACTGCGCCCGATCATGTCGGCGCCGGGGCCACGGGCGGGCAGCTCGGGCAGATACGGGAAGTCCTCGAAGGTGCCGGTGACGGCCTTGGCGGCCTCCCGGGCGTCCCCGCCCGGCATGGAACCGACCCCGGTCGCGGGGCCCCACACGATGTCGCTCACCGGCCCGGCCGGACCGTCAGATCGTTGACCTCGGCATCGCGCGGGAGGTCCAGGGCCATCAGGATCGTCGTCGCGACCGACTCGGGGTCGATCCACTTCGACGCGTCGTACTCCTTGCCCTCCTGCTGGTGCACCTTGGCCTGCATGGGGCTGGCGGTGCGGCCGGGATAGACGGAGGTGACCCGGACTCCGTTCGCCCTCTCCTCCTGGCGCAGCGAGTCGGCGAGTGCCTTGAGGCCGTGCTTCGAGGCGGCGTAGGCACCCCATTCGGCGTGGGCGTTGAGACCCGCGCCGGAGTTGACGAAGATCACCGTGCCCTGGGAGACCCGGAGTTGGGGCAGCAGCAGCCTGGTCAGCTCGGCCGGGCTCACCAGGTTCACATTGAGCTGGGCCTGCCAGGTCTTCGGCGTGAGGTCGCCGATGCGGCCGAGGTCCACGATGCCCGCGATGTGCAGCAGCGAGTCCAGGCGCTCGGGCAGCGTCTGGTGGGAGAAGGCCCAGGAGAGCCGGTCGGGGGTGCCGAGGTCGCCGACGAGGGTGCGGGCGCCGGGATGGGCCTGGGCCAGCTCCTTGGCGCGCCCGGCGTCGCGGGCCAGCAGGACGAGGTCGTCGCCGCGCTCGTGCAGCCGGCGGGCGACGGCCGCGCCGATGCCGGAGCCCGCCCCGGTGATCAGATGGGTAGCCATACCGGCAATGCTCGCATCACAGAACCCCGGCACTCTCCTCGAGGTAGGCCAGCGCGCCCACCGGCTCCTCGGCGAAGAAGACCAGGTCGGTGAGGGGGACGGGAAGGAAGCCCTCGTCCTCCATACGGCGGAACTGCTGCTTCAGTCCGTCGTAGAACCCGGCCGTGTTGAGCAGCACCACGGGCTTGGTGGTCTTGCCGTGCTTCTTCAGCTCCAGGATCTCCGTGGCCTCGTCCAGCGTGCCCGTGCCCCCGACCATGATCACGACCGCGTCGGCCCTGTCCAGCAGCAGCGCCTTGCGCTCGGCGAGGTCGCGCGCGACGACCATCTCGTCGGCGACGGGCCTGGCCGCGTCCTGCAGGAACTCCACCGAGATTCCCACCAGGCGCCCGCCCGCCTCCTGCACACCGTCGGCGACGACCTTCATCAGACCGACGTCGGAGCCGCCCCAGACCAGGGTGTGACCGCCCTTGCCGAGCAGCTCGGCGAATTCGCGGGCGGGGCGGGTGTAGCGCTCGTCGAGGTCGGCGGCGGAGAGGAAGACGCAGATGTTCATGCCGTCACGGTACGGGCCGCCACCGACATCCGGTCCCCCGGCGGGCGGTCCGGTGCCGGCTCCGGCGCCCCGCGCGCCCTGCGGTTTCCGGGAAAGTCCCTCCGGCGCCGATGAGTTCGCGGCGCGCCGCCGGTCTGCCGTGCATGGAGAAGCCGAACCCGACGTCGAGCAGGACCCGCGGCACGGTGAAGTCGCAGGACGGCACCGCCATCGCGTACGAGCGCCGGGGCGACGGGCCACCTCTGGTCCTGGTGAGCGGCGCACTGGCCACCGCCGCCGACGAGGCGCCGCTCGCCTCGCTGCTCGCACACCGGTTCAGTGTGATCAGCTACGACCGGCGGGGGCGTGGCGGCAGCGGCGACACGGCTCCGTACGCCGTGGAGAGGGAGGTCGAGGATCTCGCCGCGGTCGTCGAGGAGGCGGGCGGGAGCGTGTCCGTCCACGGGACATCCTCGGGCGGGGCGCTGGCCCTGGAGGCGGCGGCCGCCGGGCTGCCCATGGTCCAGTTGTCCGTCTACGAGCCGCCGTTCGTCACCGACCCGGCCGGCCGGGAGGCGACGGCGGCCCATCGGGCCCGGCTGGAGGATCTGCTCGCCCGCGACCGGCGGGGTGACGCGCTGGAGCTGTTCCTGACGGACGTCCTGGCGCCCGGTGTGCTCGGCGGGCTGCGGCGCTCCCCGCTGTGGGCGGAGCTCGAGGCGCTCGCGCACACCCTGGTGTACGACCACGCGGTGCTGGGTGACGCGCGGGTACCCGCCGAGCGGCTCCGCGAGGTCACCGCACGGGTGATGGTCGTGGACGGCGGTGCGAGTCCCTCATGGCAGCGGGAGACCGTCCGCGCGGTCTCCGAAGCACTCCCCCGCGGCCGCCACCGCACCCTGACGGGCCAGACCCATGAGGTGGCACCACATGTGCTGGCGCCGGTGCTGGAGGGATTCTTCGCGGGCGCGGCCTGAACGAGGTTCCGCGCGCGGCTCAGGCCGTGACCGCGTGCCGTCGCCGGGTCGTCGTCGCGATCGTCGCCGAGCCGACGACGCGTGTGTCGTCGTACAGCACGATCGCCTGGCCGGGTGCCACACCGCGGACGGGCTCGGTGAAGGTCACCAGCAGCTCGTCGCCCACCAGTTCGGCGGAGACCTCGGTCTCACCGCCGTGGGCACGGAGCTGCGCCGTGTACGTACCGGGGCCGGAGGGGGCCGTTCCGCACCAGCGGGGCTTGATCGCGGTGAGAGCGGTGACCTCCAGGGACTCGGCCGGTCCCACGGTCACGGTGTTGTCGACGGGCGAGATGTCCAGGACGTAGCGCGGCTTGCCGTCGGGGGCCGGGTGGCCGATGCGCAGACCCTTGCGCTGGCCGATGGTGAAGCCGAACGCGCCTTCGTGGGTGCCCACCTTCGCGCCGGACTCGTCGACGATGTCGCCCTCCGCCTTGCCGAGGCGCTCGGCCAGGAACCCCTGGGTGTCGCCGTCGGCGATGAAGCAGATGTCGTGGCTGTCGGGCTTCTTCGCCACGGCGAGACCGCGCCGCTCGGCCTCCGCGCGGATCTCGTCCTTGGTGGTCAGGGTGTCCCCCAGCGGGAACATGGCGTGGGCGAGCTGCTTCTCGTCGAGCACTCCGAGCACGTAGGACTGGTCCTTGGCCATGTCGCTCGCCCGGTGCAGCTCGCGGGTGCCGTCCTCGCGCAGCACCACGGTCGCGTAGTGGCCGGTGCACACCGCGTCGAAGCCCAGCGCCAGCGCCTTGTCCAGCAGCGCGGCGAACTTGATCTTCTCGTTGCAGCGCAGGCACGGGTTCGGGGTGCGGCCCGCCTCGTACTCCGCGACGAAGTCCTCGACCACGTCCTCGCGGAACCGCTCGGCGAGGTCCCAGACGTAGAACGGGATGCCGATGACGTCCGCCGCGCGGCGGGCGTCGCGCGAGTCCTCGATGGTGCAGCAGCCGCGCGCGCCGGTACGGAACGACTGCGGGTTCGCTGACAGCGCGAGGTGCACCCCGGTCACGTCATGGCCCGCTTCTGCGGCACGGGCGGCGGCGACGGCGGAGTCCACCCCGCCGGACATGGCGGCGAGGACGCGGAGGGGGCGCTGGCGAGTCTCAGTCATAGCCCTACCAGAGTACGGGGCGGCGGGAACCGAAAGCTCACGAGTAAACGTTCGGGAAGTGATCGGGAGCGAAGAGGGGTGGCATGGGGCGTAACGAGGGGCAGCGCGGCTTGGGCCGGCGGGCCGTGCTGATCGGCGGCGGAGCCGCGCTCGTCGGGGTGGGTGTGGCGGCCCGGGACGAGCTGGCGCGTGCCTGGTGGCGGCTGCCCGGCATGGAGAAGAAGCGCGTGGAGGGCGAGCTGGACCACGCGGGCGCGGTGTGGACGGCGGCCTCGCGGTCGAACTGGCGCCGTGCGGACCGGCCCGACGACTACACGATCGACCGCGTCGTGATCCATGTCGTCCAGGGCAGCTACCGGACGGCGCTGCGGGTCTTCAAGGATCCGGGGCACGGCGCGGCGGCGCACTACGTGGTGGGCAAGGACGGGCGGGTCGCCCAGATGATCCGCGAGCTCGACGTCGCCTTCCACGCCGGGAACCGGGGCGTCAACGAGCGGAGCATCGGCATCGAGCACGAGGGCTTCGTCGACCGCCCGCGGGACTTCACGGACGCGATGTACGCGTCGTCGGCGCGGCTGACGGCCGGGATATGCCGGCGGTACGGCATCCCGGTGGACCGGGAGCACATCATCGGCCATGTGGAGGTGCCGGGGACGGACCACACGGACCCGGGTCCGCACTGGGACTGGGACCGGTACATACGGCTGGTGCGCGCCGTTCCGGCGGTGTCGCCTTCGCCCAGCACCGGCCCGAGCACCACGACCGCTAGCTGAGCCCCGCCGTACGGGCCCGCTCCACCGCCGGCCCGATCGCCTTCGCGACGGCCTCGACGTCCTCCTCGGTGGAGGTGTGGCCGAGGCTGAAGCGGAGCGTGCCGCGGGCCAGATCCGGGTCGGTGCCCGTGGCGAGGAGGACATGACTGGGCTGGGCGATGCCGGCCGTGCAGGCGGAGCCCGTGGAGCACTCGATGCCCTGGGCGTCCAGAAGGAGGAGCAGCGAGTCGCCCTCGCAGCCGGGGAACGTGAAATGGGCGTTGGCCGGAAGCCGGTTCTCCGGGTCACCGCCGAGGATCGCGTCGGGTACGGCGCCGCGCACGGCGTCGACGAGCTTGTCGCGCAGCGCGCCGATGTCGCGGGCGAAGTCGTCGCGGTGCTCGGCGGCGAGCCGCCCGGCGACGGCGAAGGAGGCCACGGCGGGGACGTCGAGGGTTCCGGAGCGTACGTGCCGCTCCTGGCCGCCGCCGTGCAGCACCGGCACCGGGCTGTACTCACGGCCGAGCAGCAGTGCGCCGATCCCGTACGGGCCGCCGATCTTGTGGCCGCTGACGGTCATCGCGGCGAGGCCGGAGGCGCCGAAGTCGACGTCGAGCTGCCCGAAGGCCTGGACCGCGTCCGAGTGCAGCGGAATGCCGAACTCCGCAGTGATGTCGGCGAGTTCACGGACCGGCATGACGGTGCCGATCTCGTTGTTGGCCCACATGACGGTGACGAAGGCCACATCCGCGGGGTCGCGCTCGATGGCTTCGCGCAGCGCCTCGGGGTGCACCCGGCCGTGGGTGTCGACGGGCAGGTACTCGACGTCCGCACCCTCGTGCTCGCTGAGCCAGTGCACGGCGTCGAGCACGGCGTGGTGCTCGACCGGGCTGGCCAGGACGCGGGTGCGGCGCGGGTCGGCGGCGCGGCGGGCCCAGTACAGTCCCTTGACGGCGAGGTTGTCCGCCTCGGTGCCGCCCGAGGTGAGGACGACCTCGCTGGGGCGCGCCCCGAGCGCCTCGGCGAGGGTCTCGCGGGCCTCCTCGACGGTTCGGCGGGCCCGGCGGCCCGCGGCGTGCAACGACGAGGCGTTGCCGGTGACGGCGAGCTGGGCGGTCATCGCCTCGATCGCCTCCGGAAGCATCGGAGTGGTCGCGGCGTGGTCGAGGTAAGCCATGGTGCAGACGATTCTACGAGCCGCCCGGGGCCGACTTCCGCCCCCGGGCGGCCAGGGGGTCAGCCGCCCGGGCTCCAGACGACCATCCCGTTGCCGACGACGAGCGTGGCGAGGACGACGAGGTCGGCCACGCCGAGCGCGAGCCCCAGCAGAGCCCGTCCGCGCCGGGCCGTACCGCGCCACAGGGCGAGGCCCGCGAGGACGATGGCGACGGGTCCGAGGACGATGTTCATCACGAGCAGCCCGGCCAGGCCGAGGACGAACGAGGCGACGGCCATGCCGTCGGCGTCGCGCGTGCCGCTGAACCGGCGGGCGGACGAGGTGAGTTCCATGGTGGTGCCGCTCCTCTTCGGTCAGCGCGCCGCGCGGCGCGCGAGGCGCTCACGTACGGCGAAGCCGAGCAGCCAGACGCCGATGACGGCGGCGGCCGCGGTGGACACGGACAGCGGGATCTGGGCCACGGCGCCCAGGAGGACGCCCAGCAGGGCGACCGCGGCGACGAGGGCGATCATCTTCCCCCACCCCTCCTTTGAGAGTACGAGTGTTAACTGACTTCTCAGTCTAGTCTTCCGCATACGAGAGAACAGTTGTTTACTGAATGGCATGAGTCACACCATCGGCATCCGCCAGGCCCAGAAGTTGAAGACCCGTCAGGCATTCCTGGACGCCGCCCTGCGGCTGCTGGAGAACCAGAGCCTGAGCAGCCTCGGGCTGCGCGAGGTGACCCGTGCCGTGGGCGTGGCGCCGACCGCGTTCTACCGGCACTTCGCGGATCTGGCCGAGCTCGGTGTGGCACTGGTCGAGGAGACGCTGGGCAGCCTGCACGGGCTGGTCGCGGAGATCCTCGCCGACACCGGCGACAGCGAGGTACGGATCGACCGCACCGTGGACCTCATCGCCCGTCATGTGCGCGAGCAGCCCGCCCACTTCCGCTTCATCGCGCGTGAGCGCCACGGCGGCGTCGGACCGGTGCGCGCGGCCATCGCGTCCCAACTGCACGGCTTCACCGAGGAGGTGACCGCGGCGCTGGCCCGGGAACCCGTGTCGGAGGGGTGGAGCGAGGAGGATCTGCGGATGCTGGCGGGCGTGTACGTCGAGCACATGGTGATGACCGCGTCCGCGTTTCTGTCGGCCCACGAGTCCGGCGAGCCCGGCTCCCCCGCCGAACCCGACGAGGAGCAGATCGCCCGCACGGCCCGCGACCGGCTCCGCCTGGTCTCCCTGGGCCGCCGCCACTGGGTTGCGCGCGATCCCGGGCACCGCCCGTCCTGAGCCCGGCGGCCCGGAGCCCGAAGCCCGGCCTCGGCAGGCCCGGGTCAAGACCCGCCGGACACCCCCGAGGCGGTGTCGTTCTCCGGTGGCCGGCCCTCGCCGGCCATGAACCGCCAGACCAGGCCGTGCCCCAGCACGACCAGCAGGATCAACAGCACCGCCTCGGCCTGGATGGGTTCGAGACCGACGGCGCCGGCGAGTTCCGGAGCCGCCCCCACGACCGCGAAGAGGGCGTGGAACAGGGCCGCCGCGCCCATGGCCGCGGCCAGCAAGAGGGACGAGCCGTCACCGCGGCCGCGCACGAGCAGCTCCCACGCCGACTCCGTCGTCCCGGTGCACCGACACTCGCGGGCCACCCGGCCGGACGCGGCCAGGGAGGGCGCCTTGGGGCTGCCCCGCCCGACCGCGGGGCAGCCCGGCCCGTTCGCGGGTCAGCCGCGCGACAGAGGCGCCTTCGCCAGCTGGCGTGACTGGGCGACCAGCCGGTCCGCGCTGTCCCAGACCTCGGCGTCCTCCTCCAGGAAGCCGCCGGCGAGGTTGCGGGTGGTGATGGCGACCCTGAGCGGGCCCGGCGCCGGGCGGCAGCGGATGTGGGTGGTGAGCTCGACGGTGGGAGTCCAGCCCTTGAGGCCCAGCTCGAACGAGGTCGGCGGAAGCGCGTCCACGGTGAGCAGCAGCGACAGCGGGTCGGCGTCACGGCCGTCGGCGAGGCCGAACCAGCCGCGCATCTCACCCTTGCCCGAGGGCGCGCCGACGACCCAGCCGACGGTCGCGGGATCGAGCTTGATGTTCAGCCGCTCGGTGATCGCGGAGGAGCCGGGGATCGCGGGCGCGGGCCCGTCGGACGGGCCGAGGCAGTGCTCGTACGGGGGCATGGCCGGGGGCTTCGCGCTCGTACGGACGTCGTCGGGCAGCCCGTCGAGGTCGCCGTACGTGGCGAGGACGCGGATGCGCTCGACCTCGGTGCCGTCCTGCGCGTACTGGAAGAGGGAGGCCTGGCCGGTGGAGAGGGTGCGTCCGGTCCGGATCGTCTCGGTACGGATCACCGCGGGGCCGGGCTCGGAGGGGCTGAGGTAGTGCGCGGAGACGGCGAACGGATCGGGGTGCGGGAGGGCGTCCCCCAGGGCGCGGCCGAGCAGCGCCAGCAGGTAGCCGCCGTTGACGGCGGTGATGATCGTCCAGCCCGCGGAGAGCTCCGCGTCGTACACACCGGGTACGTCCGCGTCCCGGAGGGTGACAGCGGTGTCGCGGTCGAACTCGCTGTCTCCGATGCTTGCCTGTGCCACTTGTGCCACCTGTGCCATGCCTGAACCGTACAACAGATAACTACTAAGCGGTAGCTTTCCTGTGGACGGACCGCCCGTTCCCGCTCAGGCGGTCTCTTCGGCGGCCGACGAACGCCGGTTCCAGGCGCGCGGCGCCCGCCAGTGGAAGCGCATCGCGAGCAGACGTATGGCGAACGCCGTCAGGACCGCGAGTCCGCTGGTGACGCCGTTGAGCATGTCGAAGCGGATGAAGAGGACGACCATCGTGGCGCCGACGATGGCGGGAACGGCGTACAGGTCACGGTCCCAGCGCAGCAGCGACGGCACCTCGTTGGCGAGCACGTCGCGCAGCACACCGCCGCCGACCGCGGTGGCGAGGCCGAGGGTCGCCGAGGCGGTCAGGCCGAGGCCGTACTCGTACGCCTTGGTCGTCCCGGTGACGGCGAAGAGGCCGAGACCGGCGGCGTCGAAGACGTTGACCGACCCCTGGATGCGTTCGACCTCGGGGTGGAGGAAGAAGACGAGGCCGGCGGCGACGAGCGGCATCACGAAGTATCCGAGATCCGTGAACGCGGCGGGCGGCACGGCGCCGATGATCAGATCGCGGAACAGGCCGCCGCCGAGGGCGGTGACCTCGGCGAGTACGGCGATGCCGAAGACGTCGAAGTTCTTGCGTACGGCAAGGAGGGCGCCGGAGATCGCGAAGACGAAGATGCCGATGAGGTCCAGGGCATGCTGAACGGAGGGGGTGAACAGTTCGCGGAGCACCGACCAATTGTGCCGCCTCCCGACAGGAGGCCCGCCCGGCCCCCGTCAGGGCCGGGGAACGGGCCGGGGCGCGGGCACCATGGCCCGCGCCCCGGTGGACGTACCCCTGGCTACTTGCTCGCGGGAGCCTCCGAGGCGTTCTCCGCGGAGATCCCGTCCTTGCCGTCGGAGACCACAGGGGTCTCGTCCGACGCGTCCGGCTCGGAGGCCGCAGAAGCCTCATCCGACTCGGAGGCCGCAGAAACCTCGTCCGACTCGTCCGCCTCCGGCACGTCCTCCGCACCGTCGGACCGCTCGGCGGAGTCCTTCACACCGCCGGCCGGCTCCTCGCGGGGAGACGGGACCGTCGCCTCCGCCTCGTCCTCGGCCGCTTCCGCCGCGTCCTCGGAAGCCTCGGCCACCGACCCCGACGTGGCGACGACCTCGGGATCGACGTCCTCGACACCCTCGCGGACCGCGGGGACGACCTCGCCCGACGTGCGGGCGATCTCGCCCGAGGCGATCTCCGCCGCGAAGTGGCACGCCACCTTGTGACCGCCGCCGAGGTCCTTCAGCTCGGGCCGCTTCGTGGCGCACAGCGTGTCCTGCTTCCACGGGCAGCGCGTGTGGAAGCGGCAGCCCGCGGGGGGGTTCGCGGGCGAGGGAAGGTCCCCGACCAGCAGGATGCGCTCGCGACGGTCCTCGACCTCCGGGTCCGGCACCGGCACCGCCGACATCAGCGCCTTGGTGTACGGGTGCTTGGGCTCCGCGTACAGCGCGTCGCTCGGGGCCTCCTCCACCAGGGAGCCGAGGTACATGACGCCGATCACGTCCGAGATGTGCCGGACGACGGCGAGGTCGTGGGCGATGACCAGGTAGGTCAGGCCCAGCGACTCCTGGAGCTCCTCCAGCAGGTTGATGACCTGCGCCTGGATCGAGACGTCCAGCGCCGAGACCGGCTCGTCGCAGATGATCACGTCCGGTTCGAGCACCAGCGCCCGGGCGATCCCGATCCGCTGCCGCTGACCGCCGGAGAACTCGTGCGGGTAGCGCGACAGCGCGTTCGTCGGGAGCCCGACCTTGGCCAGGATCTCCTTGATCTTCTCCCGGCGTTCGTCCTGGTTCGCGCCGATGCCGTGCGCGGCCATGCCCTCGGAGAGGATCGACTCGATGTTCTGCCGCGGGTTGAGGCTGCCCAGCGGGTCCTGGAAGACCATCTGGAGCCGGCGCCGGAAGGTGCGCATCTCCTTCTCGGGCAGCTTCGCCAGGTCCGTGCCGTCGAGGACGACCTCGCCGTCGGTGATGTCGACGAGGCGGAGCACCGCCCGGCCCAGCGTCGTCTTGCCGCATCCGGACTCGCCGACGAGGCCGTACGTCTGACCGGCCTCGACGGACAGCGAGACGCCGTCCACGGCGTAGACGTGGCCGACCGTGCGGTCGAAGAGGATGCCCTTCTTGACGGGGAAGTGGACCTTCACTCCGTCGAGTTCGAGCAGGCTCATGCCGGGACCTCCGTCGTGGCCAGGACCGGGTTGACGCAGCGGGCCCGGTGCCCGGCCTCGCGTGGTTCGGTCAGTTCGGGCGTGCCGGTGAGGCACTCCAGCTCGTAGCGGTCGCAGCGCGGCGCGAAGGCACAGCCGTCGGTCCAGGCGATCTGGTCGTTGATGGACCCGCGGATCGGGTTGAGGGACTCGCCGCGCGGGGCGTCGAGCCGCGGGATGGAACCGAGCAGCCCGTGGGTGTACGGGTGCGTCGGGTGGGCGAACAGCTCGCGCCGCCCGGAGGATTCGACGACCTTGCCCGCGTAGAGCACGTTGACCTGGTCGCAGAGCCCGGCGACGACACCCAGGTCATGGGTGATCATCAGCAGGGCGGTGCCCTCCTCGTCGACGAGCTCCTTGAGCAGCTCCAGGATCTGCGCCTGGATCGTGACGTCGAGCGCGGTGGTCGGCTCGTCCGCGATCAGCAGCCGGGGCGCACAGGCCACGGCCATGGCGATCAGGGCGCGCTGCCGCATTCCGCCGGAGAGCTGGTGCGGGTACTCCTTGAGCCGCCGCGTCGGGTCGGGGATGCCGACCCGGTCCAGCAGGTGCGCGGCCTCCTTGCGGGCGGCCTCGCCCTTCAGACCGCGGTGGCGCTGGAGGATCTCGGTCACCTGGATCCCGATCGGGATGACCGGGTTCAGCGAGGACAGCGGGTCCTGGAAGATCATCGCGAGCTTGCTGCCGCGCAGGTCCCGGATCTTGCGGGGGCTCATCGTCAGCAGGTCGGCGCCGTCGAAGTCGGCCCGCCCGCCGAGGGTGACGCCCTTGGACGGGAGGAGGCCCATCAGGGCGAGCGAGGTGACGGACTTTCCGCAACCCGACTCGCCGACGAGTCCGACGACCTGGCCCTCGTCGACGGAGAAGGAGACCCCGTTGACGGCCTTGACGTCCTTGCGGCCGCGTCCGCCGAAGGTGACGGTGAGTTCGTCCACGTTGAGCAGTGGCATGACATCAACCTCGCAGCTTCGGGTCGAGGGCTTCGCGCATGGCCTCGCCGAGCAGGGTGAAGCCGAGGGCGGTGATGATGATGCCGACCGCCGGATAGAGGGACATCATCGGCGCGTTGTCGAAGAAGCGCTGTGCCTGGGAGAGCATGACGCCCCACTCCGGGACGGCCGGGTCGGGGTTGCCGAGACCCAGGTAGGAGAGTGCCGCGGCCTCGATGATGGCGGTGGCGAGGCTGAGCGTCGCCTGGACGATCACCGGGCTGAGCGAGTTCGGCATGATCTGGGTCATGACGATGCGCCGCTTGCGTACGCCGAGGGCGCGCGCGGCGAGCACGTAGTCGCTGCCGCCCTGCGCGAGCATCGAACCGCGCAGGAGCCGGGCGAAGATGGGGATCTGGACCACACCGACGGCGATCATCACCGTGGTCAGCGACTGTCCCATCACCGCGGCGACGGAGACGGCGAGCAGCAGCGACGGCAGGGCCAGCAGGATGTCGGTGACCCGCATGATGGTGTCGTCGACGCGCTGCCCCGCGCGCCCGCCGAGGGTGGCCGCCGCGCCCGACAGGGCGCCGACGAGGGCGCCGAGGACCAGGCCGATGAGCATGGAGACCACACCGACCAGCAGCGTCTGCCGGGCACCCACGAGCATGCGGGAGAACAGGTCGCGGCCCAGGTGGTCCAGGCCGAACCAGTTCTCCCCCCTGGCGCCGACGAACTTGCCCTGGTTGGGGAAGACTTCACCGCGCCAGGTCTGCGCGGTCGGTGTGTGCGGGGCGAACCACGGCCCCACGATCGCGATCACGACGAAGAGGGCGATGACGACGGCGCCGATGATGGCCATCTTGCTGGAGCGAAGGCGGCGGAACGCCTCGCGCCAGAGGCTGGCACCGCTGGAGGTCTCGGTCTGCGCGGTGAGTTCCGCGAGCCGGTCGATCTTCGACGTCTTGGTAGTTGCCAGGCTCATCAGTGCACCCGCACCCTCGGATCAATGACGCTGTACGCGAGGTCGACCAGCAGGTTGATCAGGACGTACACGGTCGCGATGAACATGATGAAGCCGACGAGCACCGGGTAGTCGCGGGCGTCGATCGCCTTGCGGATGAAGTCGCCGATGCCGCCGAAGGAGAACACCGACTCGGTGAGCACCGCGCCCGACAGCAGGCTGCCGGTGAGCAGACCGATCGTGGTGACGACGGGCAGCAGCGCGTTGCGCAGGATGTGCCGGCCGCGGACGATCCTGCGCTCCAGACCCTTGGACTCGGCGGTGCGGACGTAGTCCTCGCCGAGTACCTCCAGCACGCTGGCACGGGTCATCCGGACGATGACGGCGAGCGGGATGGAGGACAGGGCGATCGCGGGCAGCACCAGGTGCATGATCGCGTCCCAGGAGGCGTCGAACTCACCGGTGAGGACGCCGTCGAGGACGGCGAATCCGGTCACCGTGGTGGCGTCGATCCCGGTCTCGAGGCGGCCGAAGCTGGGGAAGATCCCGAGATTGACCGCGAAGACGCCCTTGAGGAGCAGGGCGAGGAAGAAGACCGGGATGCAGATCCCGACGAGCGACCCGGAGACCGAGGCCACGTCGATCCAGCCGCCGCGCTTGCGGGCGGCGAGGTAGCCGAGCGGGATGCCGACCGCCACGGCGATCAGCATCGCCGCGACGCTGAGCTCCACGGTGGCGGGGAATCTCAGGACGAACTCGTCCCACACCGGCTGTCCGGTCTGGGTCGAGGTGCCGAGGTCGAGTTCGAAGATCCGCTTGAGGAAGCGTCCGTACTGGACGTAGAGCGGCTGGTCGAGTCCGAGCGCGCGGTTGATGCGTGCCACTTCGGCTTCGGTCGCCCGCTCGCCCAGGATCGCTGAGGCGGGTCCGCCGGGCAGCCGGTTCAGCCAGATGAAGAGCAGAACCGACAGGCCGAGCAGGGTGGGTATCAGCTGTAGCAGTCGTCGTACGACGAGTCGCAACACCCCGCATGCCCCTTTCTTGCGTGTGTTGTACGAGTGGTACGGGAATGGGAAGCGGGTCCGCCCGGCCAACGGCGTTCCGTCGGCCGGGCGGACCCCATGCGTGTGCTACTTGAAGGAGACCTCGGCGAAGTTCTCCTGCGTCAGCGGGGAGACCTTCGGCGGGTTGACGTTCTTGCCGAAGGCGATGGCCGGCGGCGAGGAGGACAGCGGCAGGCCCGGCAGGTACTCCATGATGGCCTCGTTGGCCTTCTTGTAGAGGTCCACCCGCTTGGTCGGGTCGGCCTCGATGGAGCCCGCCTTCACCGCGGCGAAGACCTTCGGGTCCTTGAAGCCCCACTGCTTGTCGTACTCGGCGAACCAGGTACCGATGAAGTTGTAGCCGTCGTTGAAGTCACCGGTCCAGCCGAGCATGTGCAGGGAGCAGGAACCGGCCTCGGTGGCGTCCAGGTAGTCCGGGGCCCACTTCATCGGCTTCGGGGTGACCTTGACGCCGGCCTTCTCCAGGTCGGCCTTGATCAGCTCGAAGATGTCCTGCGGAGCAGGCATGTACGGGCGGGTGACCTCGGTCGGGTAGCAGAAGTCGATCGACAGGTTGCCGGCACCCGCGGAGGCGAGCAGCGACTTGGCCTTGGCCGTGTCGAAGGGGTACTTCTTCACGTTCTCGGAGAAGCCGGCGACCGTGTCGGGCATGAACTGCGTGGCGACCTTGCCGCCCTCGGGCAGCTGGGTCTTGACCAGGTTCTCGCGGTCGATGGCGTGCGCGATGGCCTGGCGCACGGCGGGCTTCTTCAGCGCCGGGTTCTTCTCCTGGGACATGCCGAGGTAGAAGAGGTTGAAGACGTCACGGGTCGGCACCTTGAAGCCGGCGCTCTCCAGCGTCTTGATGTCGGCGGGGGCGACCAGGTCGTAGCCGTCGATGTCACCGGCCTGCAGCGCCTGACGGCGGCCGTCCTCGGTGTCGATCGTGCGGATGACCAGGTTCTTCACCTTGGCCTTCTCGCCCCAGTAGTCGTCGAAGCGCTCGAGGGAGACTTCCTTGTTGCCCTTGTTCCACTTCGAGATCTTGTACGGGCCGGTGCCGGCGACCGTGCCGGCCTCCTGGCTGTACTTGGGGTACGTGATCGCGTCGCCCTTGGCGGTCGCGTCCTGCTTCTTGTACTCCGCCAGCGCCTTCGGCGAGTGGATGGCGAGGGCCTGGAGCGAGAATCCGCCGGGCAGGTTGGCCGAGGGCTCGTTGACCTCGATGACCGCGGTGTTCTCGTCCTTGGCGGTGCAGGACTTGTAGTTCGCCTTCGGCGTTTCCTTGTCCTCGTTCTTGGCGAAGCCACCCATGATGGTCTGCCAGTAGTACGAGACCGCGCTCGACTGGTACGTGCCCGTCCAGTTGAACCAGTGGTCGTAGTTGGCGCAGACCGCGGCCGCGTTGAACGCCTCGCCGTCGTGGAACTTGACGCCCTTGCGGAGGTTGAAGGTCCAGACCTTGCCGGCCGGGTCGGCCGACCACTTCTCGGCGAGACCGCCGACGAGCTTGCTGCCGCCGGACTCGTGCTCCAGCAGCGCCTCGAAGGCCTGACGGGTGACGCGGAACGTCTCACCGTCGCTCGCGAGGGCCGGGTCCAGGGAGCCCGGGTCGCCCGGAGCGCCGAAGACAAAGGTGTCCTTGGCGTCACCCTTGTCGCCGCCCTTGTCGCGCTCGCTCGAGCAACCCGTGGCGATGAGGCCGACCGCGACGGCCGCCGTTATCACCCTGACGGCTCTGGACTTGAATATTGGCATGGTCCACCCCTGGAATCCGCCTGTGGAGGAGGTCTTGACCGGCCGAACACTACAGACGAGTCTCGAACGGGAGAACAGTCCGCATAGCGGTGATGCACACCTGAGACCCGGACACTCGCCAAAACGGGTCCATCCGGGACATCGGACCGCGTCCCGTTAACTTCCAGGACACGGAACGCCGTTGGGCGGGCGCCCCGACGGGGGTGGGTCAGCGGTACTGGGCGGTGGGCGGCGGGTAGCCGTAGCCCGGCTGCTCGGGCGGCGCGGCGTGCGCCTCGCGGTCGTAGAAGGGACGGGCGTTGGCCCGCAGCCACATGGTCACCGGGTCGTACTCGTCGGACATGGCGACGGTGGACACCGGGAGTCCGTCCGGGACGGCGGCGATCGACTGCTGCATCATCGCGCGCACCGTGTCGACGGACTGCTGGCCCGTGTCGTACAGATCGAGGCCGATGGCGAGATACGGGGCGCCGAGCGCGGGCTGGACCCAGGCGCGGCGCAACGAGCGGACGGCCGGGGTGCGGTGGGCGTTCTGCGTGAGCAGGGCGTAGAACTGCGGGATCTCGATGGCCGGCTCGGAGAGCCTCAACGGCCCGGCGGGCATCCGGTCGAGGCCGGTGGCGATCCGGCGCAGATCGGCCCAGGGGATGCCGACGCCGCCGCCCGGCGCGTGCGGGTTGAGCCAGATGCCCCAGCGGTCGGGGTAGAGGGCGCGGGCGATGTCGACGCCACCGACCACCTCGTGCGACCTGGTCCAGCCCGAGGCGGAGAGCTCCTGCGCGGAGGTGACACAGGGCGCGTAGCCGAGGCCGTCCACCTCCATGTTTCCGTACTGGGCGTCGGGGGAGCCCGCCTGGCCGTGCCAGAGGAGCATCCAGACCCGGCCGTCGGAGAGGGCGTGCAGGAGCGCCTCGTACGCGTCGTAGCGCCCGGGCGTCACCTGGCGCAGCATGTGCTCGACCTGCCCGGCCGCAGCGGTGCCTGACGCACTCACTCTGGGTCCCGCCCCTCTTCGATCCGCCGTTCCCTCGGGCCGCCCTGGGCACACGAGTGCGGCGACCACGTCATCAAACCAGCTTAAGCGGCCGTACCGACACCAACTTGACGACTACGCGTACTGCCGGGTGTAGAACGGCCGTACCCGGTTGAGCATCCAGTCGCCGACCGGGTCCTGGGCGATGTCCAGCAGCACGAGGTTGACCGGCCACTTCACGGCGACGCGGCCGAGCGCGCGGCCGAGCGCGTCCATGGGCGCGGTGCGGTCGGAGTCGTCGAAGGCGGAGAGCTGGACGCCGACGAAGAGGACGGGGTCGCCGCCCTCGACGCTGGCCAGCACCCGGCGGGCGGTCTGCACGACCCGGGTGGACTCGAACTCGCCCGCAGCGGCGGCGAGGAAGTCGACCGGCTCCTCCTGCCAGTCCGGTTCGAAGAGCCGGACGCGGCCGCCGCTCGCCGAACCGTCCAGTGCGGTGCGACCTCCCCGGCACAGCTCGGCGACGGCGGGCGGCGGGAGCGGTACGCCGACGGCGCCGCCGGGGTTCACGGCGATGCCGAGCTGCGGGGGCAGCCCGCGGGCGAACTCGACCGCCGGCGCGACGGTGCCGGACATCTGGTCGCCCATGCAGAGGAGGAACTGGTGCTGGGAGCTGAAGACGGGGACGTACGGCGCGCCGTCGATCTCCAGGGTCGGCAGGTCGAGGCCGGGGCTGTCGGGGCCGCCGCCGTTGGGCAGGGGCACCCAGACGGCGCTGCGGGCCAGCACCTCGACGAGGCGGCCACCGGCCGCGGGGTTGCCGACCGAGGCGGCGAGCACCTCTTCGAGCTCATTGGCGGGCCATGTCGTGTCCACTTGCGTTCCCTGCTTCCCCGTCCGGCCCCGTGGGGCCGTGATGTCCTGCGCAGCAGGGTAACGGGCACGGACGCGGCCCCGTCCCGGGCGCCCGCTTCCCGGACTGCGCCTCGGACCCCCGCGCGGCGAGCTCCCCCGTGTGCGGGGCCGCCGACTCCGGTCCGCGCCCCGCCGGCGGACGCGCCGGGGACGCCCGGCGACGGCGATCGCCGGGCAGGGTCCTCGGAGTCCGGAGCCCCCCGTGGACGGGCAGGCGCACGGCAGGGCCCGGGGAGCGCGCCCGCCGGGGTCGATCGTCGAGGCGCGGCCGCGGGCCTCGGGGAACCTGCGACGGGCTCCCGCGCGGAGCCCGCCCGCGCCGCGGCGCCGGACGGCTCCGGCGGAGTCCGCCCGGCGATCGAGGCCGGACGCCCGGGTCAGGGCGTGTCGGTGAAGGCGATGCGGGAGAGGGCCGAGGCGCCCTCGCGGTCCAGGAGGACCGCGGAGGCGCAGCCCGTGGGGAGGCGGCCGCGCTCCGCGTCGCGGATGAGGCGGCCCACCGCGCGCCGGTGGCGGGCGAAGGCGTAGCCGGAGACGCCCCGGCCGCGCTCCCGCTGGCCCGCGCGGGCGACGTCCGGGGTCACGTCCAGCAGGAGGAGGTGGAGGGCCCGGCCACGGCGGCGGGCCTCGCGGGCCAGCCAGCGCCGCACCCAGGACTGCGTCCCGCAGTCGTGGACGACCACGCTGGCTCCGGAGTGCAGTGCGCGCCACAGCCCGGCGTAGTGGGCCAGGCGGACGAGCGGGCGGTAGACGGCGTAGGGCAGCCGCCGGGGCATCCGGCGGGCCCAGCGGTCGCGGGCGTCCTGCGAGTCGATCCCGCCGCCCTCGGCCGTGCGCCGGATCAGTGTGGACTTCCCGCTTCCGGGCAGCCCGGAGATCACCACCACGTCCCCGCGGCGGAAGGCGAGCGCGCGCGGGCCGCGCCCGCCCCGTTCCCGCAGGTCACGCACGACCGGCGTGGCCGTGGCGACGACCAGGAGCTCGCGCCGGGGCGCACCCGGCCGAGCCGGAACTCGTGGCCGGGCGGGCACCCCGGCCGTCGCCGGATACGCACCGGTCCGATGCAACGTCATCACTCTCCCCCTGTCGGGTCTGACGAGACCCTGCCCAAGAAGCTTAAAGAAAAGGTAATGACCAACAAGTGATTTGCCGATCAGGGCGCCCGTGCAATGATGTCCGCGCAAACTGCATACCGGCCGCTTGAATCCGCGCGGGAGAGTCCTGGCCACTGTGTGGGCCGGGCGCCGAAGGAGCAAGTCCCTCCCTTGAATCTCTCAGGCCCCGTACCGCGCGCGATGAGGCAGATCTGAAAAGCGGGCCGCAGCTCCTGTGGCTCCACCCAAGGTGCAAGTCGCGATCACCCGCGCACGGGGTCGTGATGAACCTCTCAGGTTTCGATGACAGATGGGGAGGATCGTCCTCGCCAGTCATGCCCTGGGAGCCCCATCCATGAGCAACGCCCCCCGTCTCACCGCCCTCGATGCCGTGCATCGCTCGCTGGGCGCGACGATGACCGATTTCGCCGGCTGGGACATGCCGCTGCGATACGCGAGTGAGCGCGACGAGCACAACGCCGTACGCACCAAGGCCGGTCTGTTCGACCTCTCCCACATGGGTGAGATCACCGTCACCGGGCCGCAGGCCGCCGCTCTGCTGGACCACGCGCTGGTCGGGAACATCGGCGGCGTCGCCGTCGGCCGTGCCCGCTACACGATGATCTGCCGTGCGGACGGCGGCATCCTCGACGACCTGATCGTCTACCGCCTCGGTGAGACGGAGTACATGGTCGTCGCCAACGCCTCCAACGCGCAGATCGTCCTGGACGCCCTCACCGAGCGGGCCGGCGGCTTCGACGCCGCTGTACGCGACGACCGCGACGCATATGCGCTCATCGCCGTACAGGGCCCCGAGTCCCCTGGCATCCTCAAGTCGCTCACCGACGCCGACCTGGACGGACTGAAGTACTACGCGGGCCTCCCCGGCACCGTCGCCGGCGTCCCCGCCCTGATCGCCCGTACCGGCTACACCGGCGAGGACGGCTTCGAGCTGTTCGTCGAGCCGCAGCACGCGGAGAAGCTGTGGAAGGCGCTGACCGAGGCGGGAGAGCCGGTCGGTCTCGTCCCCTGCGGTCTGTCCTGCCGCGACACGCTGCGCCTGGAGGCGGGCATGCCGCTGTACGGCAATGAGCTGACCACCTCGCTCACCCCCTTCGACGCGGGTCTGGGGCGGGTCGTGAAGTTCGAGAAGGAGGCGGACTTCGTGGGGCGCGCGGCGCTCCAAGCCGCCGCCGAGCGTGCCGCTCAGAACCCGCCGCGCAAGCTCGTCGGCCTGATCGCCGAGGGCCGCCGCGTGCCGCGCTCGGGCATGTCCGTGGTCGCCGGCGGCGAGGTCGTCGGCGAGGTCACCTCCGGTGCCCCGTCCCCGACCCTGGGCAAGCCGATCGCCATCGCCTATGTGGACGCGGCACATGCCGAACCGGGCAGCGAAGGCGTGGGCGTCGACATCCGCGGTACCCATGAGCCGTACGAGGTCGTGGCGCTCCCCTTCTACAAGCGCCAGAAGTAGTCACTCCAGCAGCTTCAGCAGCCCCCATCAGCAGCACTCCCCCGCGTACAGGAGAATTCAGGTCATGAGCAACCCCCAGCAGCTGCGTTACAGCAAGGAGCACGAGTGGCTGTCGGCCGCCGAGGACGGCGTGTCGACGGTCGGCATCACGGAGCACGCGGCGAACGCGCTCGGCGATGTCGTGTACGTCCAGCTCCCGGAGGTCGGCGACACGGTGACCGCGGGCGAGACCTGCGGTGAGCTGGAGTCGACCAAGTCGGTCAGCGACCTGTACTCCCCGGTGACCGGCGAGGTCGTCGCGGCCAACCAGGACGTCGTGGACGACCCGTCGCTGGTGAACTCCGCCCCGTTCGAGGGTGGCTGGCTGTTCAAGGTGCGGATGGCGGAGGAGCCGAAGGACCTGCTCTCCGCCGCCGAGTACACCGATTTCGCCAGCTGACCAGACCTGACCGTAGGGATCGCGTGATGTCGCTTCTCAACACCTCTCTCCACGAGCTCGACCCGGATGTCGCCGCCGCCGTCGACGCCGAGCTCCACCGTCAGCAGTCCACCCTGGAAATGATCGCCTCGGAGAACTTCGCCCCGGTCGCGGTCATGGAGGCACAGGGCTCCGTCCTCACCAACAAGTACGCCGAGGGCTACCCGGGCCGCCGCTACTACGGCGGCTGTGAGCACGTCGACGTGGTCGAGCAGATCGCCATCGACCGCATCAAGGAGCTGTTCGGCGCCGAGCACGCCAACGTCCAGCCGCACTCGGGCGCCCAGGCCAACGCGGCGGCGATGTTCGCGCTGCTCAAGCCGGGCGACACGATCATGGGTCTGAACCTCGCCCACGGCGGGCACCTGACCCACGGCATGAAGATCAACTTCTCCGGCAAGCTCTACAACGTGGTCGCGTACCACGTCGACGACGCCACCGGCCAGGTCGACATGGCCGAGGTCGAGCGGCTCGCCAAGGAGTCCAAGCCGAAGCTGATCGTGGCCGGCTGGTCCGCGTACCCGCGCCAGCTGGACTTCGCCGCGTTCCGCCGGATCGCGGACGAGGTCGGCGCGTACCTGATGGTCGACATGGCCCACTTCGCGGGTCTGGTCGCGGCCGGGCTGCACCCGAACCCGGTGCCGCACGCCCATGTCGTGACCACGACCACCCACAAGACGCTGGGCGGCCCGCGCGGTGGCGTGATCCTCTGCACCTCCGAGCTGGCCAAGAAGATCAACTCCGCGGTCTTCCCCGGCCAGCAGGGCGGTCCGCTGGAGCACGTCATCGCGGCGAAGGCGGTCTCCTTCAAGGTCGCGGCCTCCGAGGAGTTCAAGGAGCGCCAGCAGCGCACCCTGGACGGCTCGAAGATCATCGCCGAGCGTCTGGTCCAGGACGACGTCAAGCAGGCGGGTGTCTCGGTCCTGTCCGGCGGCACGGACGTCCACCTCGTCCTGGTGGACCTGCGACACTCGGAGCTGGACGGCCAGCAGGCCGAGGACCGGCTCCACGAGGTCGGTATCACGGTCAACCGCAACGCGGTCCCGAACGACCCCCGTCCGCCGATGGTCACCTCGGGCCTGCGTATCGGTACGCCGGCGCTCGCCACCCGCGGTTTCCAGGCCGAGGACTTCCGTGAGGTCGCCGACGTCATCGCCGAGGTGCTCAAGCCGTCGTACGACGCCGAGGCCCTGAAGGCACGCGTCTCGGCGCTGGCCGCGAAGCACCCGCTTTACCCTGGTCTGTAAGCGAAGCCCGCAAGCAGCCCGCAGCAGAACAACAGGGGCACCGCGCACACTGGACAGTGAGTGCGGTGCCCCGCACCACGTACCGCCCCTCTGCACCACACCCCTGGCAGACGACGGCGTCTACCACCTCAAGGAGTACCCCGTGGCCATCTCGGTCTTCGACCTGTTCTCGATCGGCATAGGCCCGTCCAGCTCCCACACGGTCGGCCCGATGCGAGCCGCCGGCCTGTTCGCCCGCCGGCTGAAGAACGAGGGCGTGCTCGCCCACACCACCGCGGTACGGGCCGAGCTGTACGGCTCGCTGGGGGCGACGGGCCACGGCCACGGCACTCCGAAGGCCGTCCTGCTGGGCCTGGAGGGCGAGTCCCCGCGCACCGTCGACGTCGAGACCGCCGACGACCAGGTCGAGCGCATCAAGGCCACCAAGCGGATCAACGTGCTCGGGGCGCACGAGATCGACTTCGACTTCGACGAGGACCTCGTCCTGCACCGCCGCAAGGCGCTCCCGTACCACGCGAACGGCATGACGCTGTGGGCGTACGACGCCGACGGTGCCACGCTGATGGAGAAGACGTACTACTCGGTCGGCGGCGGCTTCGTCGTCGACGAGGACGCCGTCGGCGAGGACCGGATCAAGCTGGACGACACCGTGCTGAAGTACCCCTTCCGCACCGGTGACGAGCTGCTGCGGCTCGCCCGCGAGACCGGCCTGTCGATCTCCGCGCTGATGCTGGAGAACGAGAAGGCCTGGCGCACCGAGGAGGAGATCCGCGAGGGCCTGCTGGACATCTGGCGGGTCATGCAGGCCTGTGTCTCGCGCGGCATGTCCCGCGAGGGCATCCTGCCGGGCGGTCTGAAGGTGCGCCGCCGGGCCGCCACCACCGCGCGCAAGCTGCGCTCCGAGGGCGACCCGCTGGCCCTCTCGATGGAGTGGATCACGCTCTACGCGATGGCCGTGAACGAGGAGAACGCGGCGGGCGGCCGCGTCGTCACCGCGCCGACGAACGGCGCCGCGGGCATCATCCCCGCGGTCCTGCACTACTACATGAACTTCGTGCCAGGCGCCGACGAGGACGGTGTGATCCGCTTCCTGCTGGCGGCCGGAGCGGTCGGCATGCTCTTCAAGGAGAACGCGTCGATCTCCGGCGCCGAGGTCGGCTGCCAGGGCGAGGTCGGCTCGGCGTGCTCCATGGCGGCCGGCGCGCTCGCCGAGGTGCTCGGCGGCTCCCCGGAGCAGGTGGAGAACGCCGCGGAGATCGGCATGGAGCACAACCTGGGCCTGACCTGCGACCCCGTCGGCGGTCTCGTGCAGATCCCGTGCATCGAGCGCAACGGCATGGCGGCGGTCAAG
Organism: Streptomyces sp. NPDC091376; assembly: GCF_044757085.1. Classification (NCBI taxonomy): domain Bacteria; kingdom Bacillati; phylum Actinomycetota; class Actinomycetes; order Kitasatosporales; family Streptomycetaceae; genus Streptomyces; species Streptomyces sp. NPDC091376. The sequence goes on from NZ_JBIVUF010000007.1 coordinate 288,652, forward strand.
GCCGTCACGGCGGCCCGGATGGCGATGCGGGGCGACGGCAGCCACAAGGTCTCCCTGGACAAGGTCATCAAGACCATGAAGGAGACCGGCGCGGACATGTCGGTGAAGTACAAGGAGACCGCGCGCGGCGGTCTCGCGGTGAACATCATCGAGTGCTGAGGCCGCATCGCTACACCGACGGCACGTAGGACGGCCCCCGGCGCATGCGCCGGGGGCCGTCCTACGTACGCCGTTTGCGCCGGGCCCGGTCAGGCCTGGTCGATCGACGCCCAGAACTCGTCGAAGGTCAGCAGGCCGTCGCCGTTGCCGTCCTTGGTCTTGATGACAGCTTCCGCGACCGTCTCGGTCACGTGGAAGTCGCCGAGCTGCGCCATGGCGCTCTTGTACTCGGCGGCAGAGATCAGCCCGTCGCCGTTCAGGTCGAATCGATCGAAGGCCTTACGTGCCGACTCGATGTCCGCCACAGGTCCACCCCTTCTTCATGCATCACTGACGGAGGCCAGATTATCGGCGGTGGCCGGTGATCCGGCCCGCGGGGGCATCGGGGACGATGGGGACATGAGCGAATCGGTGGCACGGATCCTGGCAGCGGCCGCGCGCGGAGACTTCCCGCCACAGGACGGCCGTACCACCGTGGTCCCGCAGCCCGGTGCGCGGGACGCGGGCGTGCTGGCCTTCACGGCGCACTCGGTGGTGTTCACCGACGAGGACCCGGAGTGGGTACGGGGCACCCTGGCCGCCGCCGCGAGCGATCCCCTCGCCGCCAGCATGAACCCCGGCTTCCTGCACGCGTTGACGACTCGGACCGGCCGTTCCATGAACACCATCGATCTGCTGACCGTCGCCGACGCCCGTCCGGGTCCGCCGGGGCTCGCGCTGCGGGAGATCGAGGACCCGGCGCATCCGCGGGTCGCACGGGCGCTCAAGTACCGCGACGAGGTACGGGTGTGGGCCGCGGACGGCGGTGTGCTGGTGCTGGGCCGCGGGGTCGCCGGGCGCTGGGAGGCCGCGATCGAGGTCGACCTGGAGGCTCGTGGCGCGGGACTGGGGGTGGAGCTCGCACTCGCGGCACGCCATTTGGTCCCCGGCACACACATCTGGGCCCAGCAGTCACCCGGAAACGCCCGCAGCGTACGGACGTTCCAGCAGGCCGGCTATCGACCGGTCGGCTCCGAGGCCCTGTTGACCGCCGGCTGACGCTCCGTGCGCCCGCGCGTGCCGTCGCCCGGCGGTGCTGTCCCCCGGCGTGCCGTCACCCGGCCGTGCGGTCGTCTCCGGAGCCCGTCCCGCGTTCGGGTCAGCGGAAGACTCCGGTGTGGCCGAGTGAGTAGCGTCCCGGCTGCGGATACACCGCGAGTCCGTGCGGGCCGCTGCCGACAGGGATGCGGGCGAGCTGTTCACCGGTCGTGGTGTCGACCGCGTACACCTCGGAGTGGTAGCGCCCGGACAGCCACAGGACCCGGCCGTCCGCGGAGACTCCGCCCATGTCGGGTGAGCCGCCGCCCGGCAGCTGCCACTTCTTCGTCAGCCTGTCCCGGGCGAAGTCGAAGACCGAGATGGATCCCTCGCCACGGTTGGTGATGTACATCTCCCGCGAGTCACGGCTCACGTAGAGGCCGTGGCAGCCCTTGCCGGTGAGCAGCAGGTTCGGCGTGGTGAACTTCTCTCCGTCCAGGACCCACACGCCGTGGGCGACCATGTCGGCGATGTAGAAGGTCCTGCCGTCCGGCGAGATCTTCACGTCCTGCGGCATCGCGCCGCCGTACGGAAGCTTCTGCTGGCCGATGACCTCCATCGTCTCCGTGTCGACCTTGAGCAGCTCCCCGGAGAACTCGCAGGAGACGATGAAGTACCGCCCGTCCGCGGAGAAGTCGGCGTGGTTGACGCCGTAGCAGGAGACCGGCGTGGTCTTGACCGTCCGCATCGTGTGCGGGTCACGGAAGACCAGTTCCCGGTCGAGGGAGGCCATGACGACGGCGTGGCGGCCGTTGGGCGTGAAGTAGAGGTTGTAGGGGTCATGGACCTCGACGGGCTCGCCCGCGGTGCCGGTGGCCGGGTCGATCGGGGTGAGGGTGTGGCCGCGGTTGTTGTTCACCCAGAGGGTCTTGAGGTCCCAGGACGGCACGACGTGCTGGGGCTGGACACCGACCGGGATGGTCTCGACGACCTTGTACGTGGCCGGGTCGATGACCGAGACCGTGTTGGAGTTGGTGTTGGGGACGTAGACCCGCGACGGGAAGTCCCTCACCACCGGCGAGAGCCTGCCGGGGCGGTCGGCGGCGTACACGTCCTTGGGATCGAGGAGCGGCGGCATACCGGGCAGCCCGGCCGGAGCGACGGCCTCCCTGCTCCGAAGCGGCAGCGCGGTCCGCGGGACGTCCGCGTCCCTCTCCTCGGGTGCGCTGCAGCCGGCGCCGGGGACGGCGAGCAGGGCGGCCGCGAGGAGGGGCAGGGATCGCTTGGTGAGATGCAGCATCAGGTCGGCAGCTCCGTGATCGGCACCGCGGGCGGTCGGCTCCCGCACAGTAGGGGCGATGCAGGCGAAAAGTAACGATTGGCACACTTCGGGACCTTCATGGCTCGCGCGTCAGGTCTACACCAACCGATGCTTCACCCAGATGCACCCATACCTATTCACGGTTTACCAGGCGAGTGGCCCAGTTCACCTTTAATTCAACATTAAAATGTCAACTTATGTCCGATTTTGCACTGATAGGGACTTTTGGCAGTGGGGCGCATGTCTGCCATAGTCGTTGGCACGACCCCCACTGACCCGGGCCAGGTCGTCCAGAAGAAGCGGGCCGTGGATACACCCCCTCCGTCCACGACCGCACACGCGAAGCCCCCTCAGCGCCGTAGCACGGTGGACAGGGGGCTTTCGTGCGTCAGCGTTCGGAGACCCGCATCTCGAACCAGGTGGTCTTGCCGCGCGGCAGCAGATCGACGCCCCACCGGTCGGAGAGCTTGTCGACGAGGAAGAGCCCGCGCCCACTGGTGTCCAGCTCGTGCACGGGCAGCAGACAGGGCAGCCCGCGCGAGGGGTCACGCACCTCGATACGGATCCAGCCTCGCCGGCGCACCATCCGCAACCCGAACACCCGCGCGCCGGTGTGCCGCACCGCGTTGCCCACGAGCTCGGAGACGAGCAGGATCGCGTGCTCGGCGATCTGCGGCGAAAGCGCCCACTGACGCAGGACCACACACTGCGTCAGCCTGCGGGCGGTGGCCGCGGACTCGGGACGGGACGGGAGCTGGACCTCCTCGTCCGTCGGATCACCGAACAACTCGACCGCCCTGAGCGCCTGCTCGTCCTCGACGGCCGGCAACCACCGCGCGGCGGTCGCGCCGCCCCGCGCCCACGGTTGCTCCGCACCTTCCAGCCCCGCCATGGCCCCCATCATGGCCGCATCGGGCCCCTCCAGGGGCCGTTCCCCAGGAATCGATGTCCCGGAACGCACCGTTCCGGGACATCGGCCCGACATATGCCCCCGACAGGAGGAGGGCCATCACAGCCCGACTGACCTGCGGTGACGCACCGTACGCGCATGCTCGCCACAAGCAGTGACGCCAAACGCCTTAAGGTTTCTTTAAGGCTCGATTAAGCCGCACACGAGGTTGACGCTCCGGGCCTCCGTGTCCAACCGGCAGCCCGGCAAGGGCAGTTCAGACGAACTTCGCCTTGCCCGGACCCTCCTCGACGAAGCTGCGCATGCCCCGCTCACGGTCCTCGGTCGCGAACAGCCCCGCGAACCAGTTCCGTTCGACGGCGAGACCGGTGTCGATGTCGGTCTCCAGCCCGGCGTCGACGGACTCCTTGGCGGCCCGCAGGGCCAGCGCCGGCCCCTGGGCCAGCTTCGCCGCCCACGCGTGGGCCTGCTCGTACACCTCGCCGGCCGGCACGACCCGGTCGACCAGGCCGATGGCCAGGGCCTCCTCGGCCTTCACCTGGCGGCCGGTGAAGATCAGGTCCTTGGCCTTGGAGGGGCCCACCAGCCGGGCGAGCCGCTGGGTGCCGCCCGCGCCCGGGATCAGGCCGAGCAGGATCTCCGGCTGCCCCAGCTTGGCGTTGTCGGCGGCGATCCTGAAGTCGGCGCAGAGCGCCAGCTCGCAGCCACCGCCCAGGGCGTAGCCGGTGACGGCGGCGACGACGGGCTTGGGGATACGGGCGACGGCGGTGAACGAGTCCTGCAGGGCCTTGGACCGCTTGACCATCGCGGCGTGGTCCATGACCTGCATCTCCTTGATGTCCGCGCCGGCCGCGAACACCTTCTCCCCGCCGTAGATGATCACGGCCCGTACGTCGTCACGGTCGGTCGCCTCGGCGGCGAGTTCGCGCAGCCGGTCCTGGGTGGCGATGTCCAGGGCGTTCATCGGAGGGCGGTCCAGGCGGATGGTGCCGACGCCTTCGGAGACTTCGAGTTCGACTGTCATACGGGGAGGTTAGCCCCCGTTAACGCACGAGGGCCCGGTGCTGTCCGTCACAGCACCGGGCCCGGCGTCCGTATGTGTCGCGGACCTACTTGGTCCACTCGGCCCAGGACATGTTCCAGCCGTTCAGGCCGTTGTCCGGGGAGATCTGCTTGTCCTTGGAGTTCTTCACGATCACGACGTCGCCGATGATCGAGTTGTTGTACATCCACGCCGCCGGCGTACCGCCGTCGTACGCGCCGCGCACATCGCGCAGGCCCACACAGCCGTGGCTGACGTTGGCGGAACCGAAGGTGCCGCTCGATGCCCAGTAGTTGCCGTGCATGAAGGTGCCCGACGTGGACAGGCGCATCGCGTGCGGCACGTCCTTGATGTCGTACTCACCGCCGAAGCCCACGGTGGCGCCGTTCATGCGCGTCACCTTGTACTTCTCGCTGATGACCATCTCACCGTTGTACGTGGTCGTCGACGGGGCGCCCGCGGTGATCGGGATGGTCTTGACGACCTTGCCGTCACGCACGACCTTCATGGTGTGGGCCTTGGCGTCCACGGTGGAGACCTGGCTGCGGCCGATGGTGAACGTCACCGTCTTGGCCTGCTTGCCGTACACGCCGGGCCTGCCCTCGACGCCGTCCAGGTTCAGCTTGACCGTCACCTTCGTGCCCGCGGCCCAGTACTTCTCGGGGCGGAAGTCCAGCCGGTCGTTGCCGAACCAGTGGCCCTCGACCGGGACCGACGGCTCGGCGGTCACCTTGATGGCCTTCTCGACGGCCTCGGGGTTGGTGATGCCGCGGGTGAAGTTGATGGAGACCGGCATGCCGACGCCGACGGTGGAACCGTCCTCCGGCGTGTAGTGACCCACGAAGGTGTTCTTCGGGGCGAGCGTGGTGAAGGTCGTGTCCTTCGCGGACTCCCGGCCCTCGGCGTCCTTGGCGACCGCGTGCACCTTGTACTTGGTCGCGGCGGCGAGATGCGCCAGCGGCTCCCAACTCGTGCCGCCCGCGGCGATCTTCCCTTCGACCGCGTTGCCCTTGTCGTCCTGGACGGCGACCTCGGTCAGCTTGCCCTTGTCGGCGCTCACCTTCAGCGCGCCGCTGGTGGCGACCGAGTCGGCGCCGTCCTTGGGCGCGATGGTGACGACCGCCTGCGAGGCCGCCGTACCGACCTTGCCGCCGTCCTTGACGCCCTTGTCGCCGCCGCTGCCGCTGTCGTTGCCGCCGCCCCCGCAGGCGGACACCAGCAGCAGCAACGCCCCCATGGCGAGGGCCGGCAGCGCGGCACGCCCGCGTCGCCGGCCCCTGCGGACCGATGCCCCCGATATCGGCTGCCCGTTCACGATGTGCTGTCTCCCCTCGCACGGCCTGGCCCCGCCATGGCCCGCACCCCCACGCGCTCGACCGGCGCGTACTGCGATAGATAATCACACCGCAAGCCTCGGGAGGTTCTTGCAAATGTCACCGTTCCGTCGCAAATCTGCCCGGTAACCGTGCGGGCCATGCGGAACGGCCGGGGGTCATCTCAGGGCCGAGCCGATCTGCCAGTCCCGCCAGTTCATGTTCCAGCCGCTCAGACCGTTCCAGGGCGCGACGACCCGGTCGGGGGAATTGACCACTTCCACCACGTCGCCGATCAGTGTCCGGTCGAAGAACCAGCCCGCCGGGGAGTCCTGGCTGCCGCCCTTCTCGTCGCGCAGACCGATGCAGCCGTGGCTGACGTTCCGCAGGCCGAAGATGCGCGGGTCGACCCAGTAGTTGCCGTGCAGGAAGGTGCCCGAGGTGGTGAGCCGCATCGCGTGCGGCACGTCCTTGATGTCGTACTCGCTCTTGCCCCGCCGGTCCGTGAAGCCGACCGTGGCGCCGTTCATGCGGGTGACGTCGAACATCTCGCTGACGACCATCTTGCCGTTGTACGTCCGCGTCTTCTTCCCCCCGGTGGTGACCGGCAGGGTCGTCACCAGCCGGCCGTCGCGGCGTACCTCCATCGTGCGTTCCTGGGCGTCGACCACGGAGGTCTGCGAACGTCCCACGGTGAAAGCGATGGTCTTGCGCTGGATGCCGAACACACCGGGCGCGCCCTCGACGTCCCGCAGCCGCATGTCGACGGTCACCTTGGTGCCCGGCTTCCAGTACGCGCGCGGACGGAAGTCGAGCCGTTCCGCGTCGAACCAGTGTCCGACGACCTCCACCGGCGGTACGGAGGTGACACGGATGGCACGTTCCACCGCGGCGCGGTTCTTGATGCCCCGGTTGAAGTCGAACGAAATGATCATTCCGGTGCCGACGGTGGTGCGGTTCTCCGGGATGACGTAGCCGGTGAACCGCTGCTCGGGCACGACGGTGGTGAACGTGGTGTGCCGGGCCGAACGACGGCCGTGGGCGTCCAGGGCCACCGCGTCCACGCGGTACTTGGCGGCCAGTGCCAGCCGGGTGCCGTCGGCGGGCCGCCAGCTCAGCCCGTCCTGCGAGATCGCGCCGGGGACCTTGGCGGGCCGCGCGTCCTCGATCTGCGTCACCTCGACCCGCTCCAGCCGCCCGTCGGGCACGGTCACTTCCAGCCTGCCGTCCGCGGCGACGCCCTCGGCCTCGTCCTCGGGCGTGATCCGGATGGTGTCCCCGGGCGCCCGTGGCTTGTCGCCTTCGGTGCCCGGAACGCCGCCGGTACAGCCGGTCAGCCCGGCCAGCAGTCCTGTCCACAGCAGGGCGACGACCAGCGTGGCCCTCGTCCGCCTCACCGCGTTGCTCACTTCAGTCCACCTCGTGGGGGTCGCAAAGACACAGCACGTTCCGCCCAACGACCGCCACCCTCCTGGGGAAACGTGACAGCGGGTCATGTTGGGAGTAGCACAGCGCGGGCAGAACTGGTGGGAGGACCACGCGCGGGGGCAGCGGCCGGGACGCCGTGTGCAGCAGCCGGCGGGGCCCGACGAGCCGCGGGAGGCCGACACGTGTCGAGCGCAGCCGAGCAGGAGGCAGTGCGGGAAGGGGAGCGTCCCCTTCCCGCCGTGGGACGGCGTCCGGGCCCGAACGGACGGCGCGGGGAGGCGGATGTCCCCGTACCGCCCGTCTGGCCGGGGGCACCGACCCCGCTGGGCGCGCGGTACCGGGTCGGTCCCGACGGGGTCGCCGGCACCAACTTCGCGCTGTGGGCGGGCGGGGCCGAGGCCGTCGAGCTGTGTCTGTTCGACGGGGCGGGGACGGAGACCAGGCTGCCGCTGACCGAGCTGACGCATGAGATCTGGCACGGCTTCGTCCCCGGCGTACGGCCGGGGCAGCGCTACGGCTTCCGGGTGCACGGCCGCTGGGACCCCTGGACCGGCGGCCGCTGGAACCCGGCGAAGCTGCTCCTCGACCCGTACGCACGTGCCGTCGACGGCGAGTTCGCCCTGCCGCCCGAGGTGTACGGGCATGTGCGCGACTGGCCGCAGCAGCATGTGGCCGACACGGTGCGCGACGACCGGGACTCGGCGCCGTACGTGCCCAAGGGCGTCGTCGTCCACGACGACGCGCCGGACGACGAGTGGGCCGACGACCGGCGGCCCAAGACGCCGTGGGCCGACTCGGTCATCTACGAACTGCACGTACGCGGCTTCACCAAGCTCCACCCGGACATCCCGCAGGAGCTGCGCGGTACGTACGCGGGCCTCGCCCATCCGGCGGCGATCGCGCATCTGGTACGGCTCGGGGTGACCGCGGTCGAGTTGCTGCCCGTGCACCAGTTCGCCCACGAGGACCATCTGCTGCGGCGCGGGCTGAGGAACCACTGGGGCTACAACTCCATCGGCTACTTCGCGCCGCACGCCGCCTACAGCGCGTCCGGGACGGCCGGGCAGCAGGTGGGCGAGTTCAAGCGGATGGTGCGGGCGCTGCACGCCGCGGGCATCGAGGTGATCCTCGACGTCGTCTACAACCACACGGCGGAGGCGGGCGAACTGGGGCCGACGCTCAGTCTCAAGGGCATCGACAACCGCGGCTACTACCGCCTCCAGGCCGACGCCCGCCGCTACGCCGACTACACCGGCTGCGGCAACACCCTCCATGTCGTCCAGCCCCATGTGCTGCGGCTGATCACCGACTCGCTGCGCTACTGGGTCACCGAGATGGGCGTCGACGGCTTCCGCTTCGATCTCGCCGCGGCGCTCGCCCGCTCGATGCACGACGTGGACATGCTCTCCCCGTTCCTCGCCGTGATCGCACAGGATCCGGTGCTGCGGCGGGTGAAGCTGATCGCCGAACCGTGGGACGTCGGCAACGGCGGCTACCAGGTGGGGGCGTTCCCGCCGCTGTGGACGGAGTGGAACGACCGCTACCGGGACGCGGTCCGGGACTTCTGGCGCGGTGCGCTGCCAGACGTCCGCGACCTCGGCTACCGCCTCTCCGGCTCCAGCGACCTGTACGCCTGGGGCGGCCGGCGGCCGTACGCCTCGGTCAACTTCATCACGGCCCACGACGGCTTCACCCTGCGCGACCTGGTCAGTTACGAGCGCAAGCACAACGAGGCGAACGGCGAGGGCAACCGGGACGGCACGAACGACAACCGTTCCTGGAACTGCGGTGCCGAGGGCGAGACCGACGACCCCCGGATCAACGCGCTGCGTCGGCGGCAGATCCGCAACCTGCTCACCACCCTGCTGCTGTCCACGGGTGTGCCGATGCTGGTCGCCGGCGACGAGATGGGCCGTACGCAGGGCGGCAACAACAACGCCTACTGCCAGGACAACGAGGTCGGCTGGCTCGACTGGTCGCTGCTGGAGCAACCGGGGTCGAGCGGGCTGCTGGCCCTCACCTCCCGGCTGCTCGCGCTGCGCGGGGCGCATCCGGTACTGCGCCGCCGGGCGTTCTTCTCCGGCCGGCCGCAGACCGCCGACGGACTGCGGGACCTGGCGTGGTTCACCCCGCGCGGCGCGGAGATGACCGAACAGGACTGGTACGCGCCCGCCTCGACGGTCGCGCTCTTCCTCTCCGGCCGGGACATCCCGGGCCGGGACGCGCGCGGGGCACAGGTCGTCGACGACAGCTTTCTGACGATCCTGCACGCGGCCGACCGGCCGACGGCCTTCCACCTGCCGGGTCCGCCCTGGGCGGAGGCGTACGAACTGGTCGTCGACACCTCGCTGGAGGAACAGTCGTCGGCGCCGGGAACGGTGCACGGGGGCGGCGAGCGGGTGACGGTGCCGGGGCGGTCGGTGCTGCTGCTGCGGGTGTGCGACGGGCGGTGACGCGCCGGTCAGCCCAGGATGCCCCGGTCGTAGCCGGCCGCCACGGCCGCCGCGCGGTCCTTGACGGCCAGCTTGGCGTAGATGTGGGTGAGATGGGTCTTCACCGTGGCCTCGCTGATGAACAGCACGGCGGCGATCTCGCGGTTCGAGGTGCCCCTGGCGACCAGTGCGAGCACCTCTCGCTCGCGTGCGCTCAGGGGCTCGTCCCGGGGGACGGGATTGCGGACGCGGGAGACCAGCCGTGAGGCGACCGCCGGGGAGAGGACCGTACGGCCCTCGGCGGCGGCACGGACGGCGGTGAACAGCTCCTCGCGCGGGGCGTCCTTGAGGAGATAGCCGGTCGCGCCCGCCTCGATGGCCGGGAGCGTGTCGGCGTCGGTGTCGTACGTGGTGAGGACGAGGACCTTGGCACGGGATCGCCGGCGGGTGATCTCGGCGATGGCCTCGACCCCGCCGCCGCCGGGCATCCGCAGGTCCATGAGGACGACATCGGGGTCGAGCCGCTCGGTGAGCGCGACGCCCTGGACTCCGTCGGCCGCCTCGCCGAGCACCGCGAAGCCGGGCGCCGACTCGAACATGCCGCGCAGCCCGTCCCGTACGACGGGATGGTCGTCGACGATCAGTACGGAGATGGTCCGGTCAGCCATGGCGCACCAACGGTACGCGAGCCGAGACCGCGGTACCGCCGCCCGGCTCGGATTCGACGGAGACCGTGCCGGCGATGCGTGCGGCGCGGGCGCGCATCCCGTCCAGACCGAAGCCGCTCGTGCCGGTACGGGCGGGCGGGACGTGGGGGTCGAAGCCGCGCCCGTCGTCCCGGACGTCGAGGGTCACTTCGTCGCCCATGTACGACAGGGTCACTCCGGCCCGGTCGGCGCGTGCGTGCCGGGCGGTGTTGGCGAGGGCTTCCTGGGCGATCCGCAGCAGCGTGGCGGCGACCTCGGCGTGCAGGGTCTCCACGGCTCCCGTGACGGTGAAGCGGGCCGGGACTCCGCTGCGTTCCGACCACTGGGCGACGGTCTTCTCCAGCGCCTCGGGCAGTTCGTCGTGGGCGAGGGCCGACGGGGAGAGGTTCTGCACCGAGCGTCGGGCCTCGCCGAGGCTGTGCCGGGCGAGGGCGGCGGCCCGCTCCGCGTGCTTGCGGGCGACGTCCGCGTCGTCGGTGCCGGTGACCACCTGCAACTGGGCGACGATGCCGGTCAGTCCCTGGGCGATCGTGTCGTGGATCTCGGCGGCGAGCCGGCGCCGCTCGTCGGCGACGCCCGCCTCCCGGGCCTGGACGACGAGCTGGGCGTGCAGCCCCGCGTTCTCCTCCAACGCCTGCTCCAGCCGGGCGTTGGTGCGCTCCAGCTCGGCGATCGTGGCGGCCTTCTGCCGTGCGCTCTCGGCCTCCTCGACCGCGATCCGGGCGAAGACGAGCGAAAGACAGGCGTTGAGGGCGAACAGCGCACCGAACGCGACCCAGTTCATCGCCGTCGCCGGCGGCAGCCCGCCGGACTGCGAGCCCGCCATCGTCACGGCGGTGACGACGAGTCCGGCGTACGCCCAGCGGCGCGGCAGCAGGATGCCCGCGTCGAAGTAGCCGAGCACGGCGTAGATGGCGAAGAACGGGTTGAGCCAGGTGAGCGCGAACGCGAGGACCGTACGGGCCGCGTAGTAGATCCACGCGGGTACGGCGAACTCCGGTGTCCCGGGCCGGGTGCGGCTCCACCACAGCTCCAGGACGAGTGCCATCGGCAGCAGGGCGAGCGCCACGTACCGTTCGGTGCCGGGCGTCAGCGACGGCGCGGTGGCGGCCGCGATCGGGGCGGAGAGACCGAGCAGGGCGTACGGGCCGTGGCGGAGGAACTGTTCCCAGCGCTGTTCGGCGGTGGTCATGCGCCCAGTGTCCCCCGGGTGCCGGGGAGGGATCACTCCCACCGGAACCAGCGGACCGCGACACCGGTCAGCAGCAGTGTCCAGGCCGCGGTGACCGCGATGGCGGTCCAGCCCGGCCAGCCGCCCGCCGCCGCCCGGTCCAGTGCCTCGGACGCCGCGCCGAACGGGGTGAACCGCACGATGCGCTGGAGCATGTCCGGCATGACCTGCACCGGCAGCCACACCCCGGCGGTGAACATGGCCGGGAAGAACACGACCGAGCCGATCGCCGCCGCGATCTTCTGTGTACGGGAGACCGCGCAGACGGTCGCGCCGAGTGCCAGCGCCCCTGCCGTGGTGAGGACGAGGGCGAGGAGGTAGCCGGCGGGCTGCCGGGGCAGTTCGACGCCGTAGGCGATCCGCCCGACGGCGAGGGCGAGCAGCGCCGAGAGCAGGGCCGCGGCGCCGTGCAGCACCAGCTGCGCGGCGAGAAGCGCGGCCGGGCGCACCGGTGTGGTCGACATCCGGCGCAGGATGCCGCGTTCCCGGTAGCCGGTGAGGACGGGCGGCATGGCCTGGAGCCCGGCCACGATCATGGCGAGGAGCACGGCGACGGGGACGTACAGATCGATGACGCGCCGGCCGCCGAGGTCGTCGGAGACCACCCGGAAGGACGGGACGAGGCCGATGATCGTGAGCAGGACGGAGGGGAACACGAGGATCCAGAAGAGGCTGCCGGGTTCGCGGGTGAAGAGCCGCGACTCGGTCCTCAGGACGGCGGCTGCGGGGGACGGCATGTCAGACCTTCTCCTCCGTGAGGTCGAGGAACGCGTCGTCGAGGGTGGCCTCGGTGACGCGGAGCTGGTGGGCGGTGACGCGATGGCGGGCGAGGAGCGTGATCACGGCGTTGGCCGTCTCGTCGGTGCCGTGGATGACGACCCGGCCGTCCCTGGTCTCGACGGAGGCGGCTCGGGGCAGTCCGGCCAGGTCGCGTTCGTCGAGGGGCCGTGACGGGGTGAAGGAGATGACGGTGCCGCCGCCGGTGCGGCGGATCAGCCCCGACGGCGTGTCGAGTGCGGCGATCCTGCCCCTGTCGATGACGGCGATCCGGTCGCAGAGCCGCTGGGCCTCCTCCATGAAGTGCGTGACCAGGAGGACGGTGACGCCGCCGGCCCGGACGTCCTCGATCAGGGTCCAGGTGTCACGGCGGGCCCGCGGGTCGAGTCCGGTGGTGAGCTCGTCGAGGACGACCACGCGGGGGTTGCCGATCAGCGCGAGCGCGATGAACAGCCGCTGCTTCTGGCCGCCGGAGAGCTTCGCGAAGCGGGTGGTGAGCTTGTCGGTGAGTCCGAGCCGTTCGGCGAGCGGCCGCCAGTCGGCGGGCTGCGGGTAGAACGCGGCGTACAGCTCCAGGGCCTCCCGCACGGTCAGCTTCGGCTGCAGTTCGCTCTCCTGGAGCTGCGCGCCGAGGACGCGCGTCACGCGCTCGTGGTCGGTCACCGGGTCGAACCCGGCGACGCGGACCGTGCCCGCGTCGGGCGGCCTCAGTCCCTCGACGCATTCGACGGTGGTGGTCTTGCCCGCGCCGTTGGGGCCGAGGATCCCGAAGATCTCGCCCTCCTCGACGCGGAAGGTCACGCCGTCCACCACCGGCCGGCCGGCGTAGGACTTGCGCAGTCCCTGCACTTCGACAATCGCCATGGGTACGAGGGTGCTGGCCGGTGTCCGTGCGCGGTATCGGCCGACGCGCTCGAAGAAGCATCAGCCGATCGGTCGATGGGCCCCTACGACCTCGCGGGGGCGCGAAAACTCGGTGGGCTCTGTCAGTGGTGAACCGTAGGCTCGCTCCTGATGTCCACCACAGCTGCAGTCACCCACGATGACCGGTCCACCGTCCGCTCACTGCTACGGCTGTGGCCGTACGTACGGCCGGTGCGGGCCCGGCTGTTCACCGCGGCGTGCGTCGCGGTCGTCGCGTCGTGTCTGAGCCTGGTGATCCCCCTGGTCCTCAAGTGGATGGTGGACGGGCCGGTCGCGGAGCGGGACACCGGCGGGGTGTGGCTGGGGGCGCTGTACCTCCTGCTGCTCGGTCTCGCCGAGGCGGTGCTCTTCGGCTTCCGGCGGTGGCTGGTGGCCCGCCCGCTGGCCGGGGTGGAGGCCGCCATGCGCGCCGACCTGTTCCGGCATCTGCAGCGTCTGCCCGTGGCGTTCCACGACCGGTGGGCGTCGGGACAGTTGCTGTCGCGCGGGACGACGGATCTGATGCTGCTGCGGATGTTCCTCGCGTTCCCGCTGACGTTCCTGTTCGTCAACGGGGTGACGATCCTCGTCGGCGCGGGGATTCTGCTCGCCCAGGAGTGGACGCTGGGGCTGATGCTGCTGGCGCCGGTCGCTCCGCTGGTGTTCGTGGTCGCGAGGTTCGAGGGGCGCTACTCGACGGTCGCGCGGACGGCGCAGGACCAGGTCGGCGATCTGACGACGGTCGTCGAGGAGAGCGTGCTCGGCATCCGCATCGTCAAGGGCTTCGGTCGGCATCGCAGCCAGGCGGCCGCCTTCCGTGCGCTGGCCGGGCGGCTGCGTGGCACGGAGCTGGTCAAGGCCCGGCTCCTGGGGGGCATCTGGGCGACCATCATGATCATCCCCGAACTGGCGATCGGCGCGGCGCTGGTCGCCGGCACGATGCAGGTCGCGGACGGCACGCTGTCGGCCGGCACCCTCGTCGCCTTCCTGTCCACGGCGCTGGCGCTGCGCTGGCCGGTGGACGCGATGGGGTTCCTGCTCGCCATGAGTCAGGAGGCGGCGACGGCCACGGACCGGTACTTCGAGGTCCTGGACGCGGCGGAGGAGGCCGACGGGGAGGAAAGGCCATTCTCCGGGCCCGGCCAGGGCGGGGCGGTCGCCGGTGGGCTGCGGTTCGAGGGGGTCGAGTTCCGCTTCCCCGACGCGTCGGCGGACGCGGCACCCGTACTGAGGGGCATCGATCTGCACATCCGCCCCGGCGAGACCATGGCCCTCGTCGGGGGCACGGGCAGCGGCAAGACGACGCTGACCGCGCTCGTGCCACGGCTGTACGAGGTGACCGGCGGGCGGATCACCCTGGACGGGCACGACATCACCGCGATGCCCCGCGAGGAGCTTCGCCGGCTGGTGTCCATGGCCTTCGAGGAGCCGACGCTCTTCTCGGCGAGCGTCGGGGAGAACGTGCGCATGGGCGACGAGGACGCGGCGGACGAGGACGTGCGGCGGGCACTGGACGTGGCGCAGGCCGGGTTCGTGGAGTCATTGCCGCAGGGCGCGCGCACCCAGGTCGGTGAGCAGGGCCTCAGCCTCTCCGGCGGTCAGCGGCAGCGGCTCGCGCTCGCGCGTGCGGTCGTCGGGCGCCCGCGGTTCCTGGTGCTCGACGACCCGCTGTCGGCGCTCGACGTGCACACGGAAGCGCTGGTGGAGGCCGCGCTCCGGCGCGTCCTGGAGGACACCACCGCCCTCGTCGTGGCGCACCGGCCGTCCACGGTGCTGCTGGCCGACCGGGTGGCGCTGCTGTCGGGCGGCCGCATCGCCGCCGTCGGCACGCATCACGAACTGCTGCGGGACAACGCCGAGTACGCCTGGCTGATGTCGGGCGATCACGCCGAGGAGCGAGCCCGATGACCTCATCGACGGACACGACGCCGCAGCCGGACGCCGACGGCACGGCGGAGGGGAGCACCACGGTCAGGGACACCGGGACCGGCTGCTCCGCGGCCGGCGGCTCCATGGCCACCGGTCCCACGGCCGGTTCCGGTGCCGCCGGATCCGCCCGCGGTGGGCACAAGGGCACCCGACGAGCGAGCACGCCGGACACCGACACCGACACCGACACCAAGGGTGATCCCTTCGACCGGGACTCCCTGCCCACGCCCGAGGGCGCCACCGGAGCGCTGCTGCGGTCACTGCTGG
The DNA here is from genome assembly GCF_044757085.1 of Streptomyces sp. NPDC091376. Classification (NCBI taxonomy): domain Bacteria; kingdom Bacillati; phylum Actinomycetota; class Actinomycetes; order Kitasatosporales; family Streptomycetaceae; genus Streptomyces; species Streptomyces sp. NPDC091376. Next base: position 304,088 of record NZ_JBIVUF010000007.1, read on the forward strand.
CGCCCCGCCGTGCCCGCGTCGTCCTCGCCGCGCTGCTCCTGTTCCTGCAGCAGGCCGCCGCGCAGGCGGGCCCGTTGCTCGTCGCGTACGCCATCGACAGCGGCGTGCCCGCGCTGCGACGCGGCGACCACGGGCCTCTCGTGGTGGTCGGCGCCGGGTACGCCGTGTGCGCGATCGCGTCCGGCGCGTTCCAGTACGCCTTCATCCGCGCCTCGGCGCGCGTCAACCAGGACGTCCTGCTCGATCTGCGCGGCCGCATCTTCCGGCACGCCCAGGCGCTCAGTGTGGACTTCCATGAGCGGTACACCTCGGGTCGGCTCATCTCCCGCTCCACCACCGATGTCGAGTCACTGCGCGAGCTCCTCAGCGAGGGACTGCAGGAGCTCATCGGCGTCGTCCTGGCCTTCGTCTACATCTCGGCGATGCTGCTCTGGCTGGACCTCGGCATCGGCGGACTCGCCGTGCTCAGCTTCGTACCGCTGTATCTGCTCGTGCGGCTCTACCAGCGCCGGGCCGGGGTCGTGTTCGCCGAGCGGTCCAGCGCGATCGCCGCCGTCATCGTGAAGTTCGCGGAGACGATGAACGGCATCCGGCCGGTGCGCGCCTTCCGCCGTGAGCGCGCGAACGACGAGCGCTTCCGCGTGCTGAACGAGCGGCACGCCCGCAGCAACGGCGACGCGCTGCTGGAGATGGCCCGCTATGTCGTCGGCTCCCGGCTGGTGGCGAACACCGCGGTGGCGGGCATGGTGCTGTGGGGCGCGTACCGGGTGACCGAGGGGACGCTGGCGCTCGGAGTGCTTGCGGCCGCCGTGCTGTACCTGCGGCGGCTGTACGACCCGATCGACCGGCTCGGCATGTTCCTGAACTCCTACCAGTCGGCGGCCGCTTCGCTGGAGAAGATCGCGGGCCTGCTGGCCCAGCGGCCGTCCGTGCCGGAGCCCGAGCGCCCTTCGCGACTGCCGGCGCGCACCGGGGCCGGCCCGTCGGCGGGTCCCGACCGGGAAGGTGCCGCCGGACCCGGCCGGGAGGTGGTCTTCGAGGACGTCCGATTCGCCTACCGCACCGGCGGCGAGGTCCTCCCCCGGTTCGCCCTGACGATCCCGGCCGGCCAGACCGTCGCGGTCGTCGGCTCGACCGGCGCGGGCAAGTCCACGCTCGCGAAGCTGCTGGCCCGCTTCTACGACCCGACGGAGGGGCGCGTCCTCCTCGACGGCGTCGACCTGCGCGAGCTGGCCACGCCGGAACTGCGCCGCGGGGTGGTGATGGTGACCCAGGAGGCGTTCCTGTTCTCCGGCACGGTCGCGGAGAACATCGCGATCGGCCGGCCTGACGCGACCCGTGAGGAGATCGAGCAGGCCGCGAAGGAGATCGGCGCGCACGACTTCGTCTGCGGACTGCCGGAGGGCTACGACACGGACGTACGCAAGCGCGGCGGCCGGATCTCGGCCGGCCAGCGCCAGCTCGTCGCCTTCGCGCGGGCGCTGCTCGCCGACCCGGCGGTCCTGATCCTCGACGAGGCGACGAGTTCCCTGGACATCCCGGGCGAGCGGGCCGTGCAGCGCGCGATGAACACGGTGCTGAGCGGCCGTACGGCGATCGTCATCGCCCACCGGCTGTCGACGGTCGAGATCGCCGACAGGGTGCTGGTGATGGAGCACGGCCGGATCGTCGAGGACGGTGCCCCGGCCGGACTCATCGGTGGAACGGGGCGGTTCGCGGGGCTGCACCGGGCATGGCAGGAGAGCCTGGTCTGACGTCGCCTGCTCCAGCGGGTGCCCATGGCGGGTCCGGTGTGGCGAGCCTCGTGCCCAGGAGGCGGCACGGGCCGTAGCTTCCCTGGAGGCACGTGTCGGCGGTGCGTCGCGGGAGGTCCTCATGCCGGGTATCGGATGGCAGGCAGCGGCGGGACTGGCGGGGCTGATGATGCTGTCCGCACCGGCCGCCTCCGACCCCACCTCCGCCTCCGCCTCCCCGCCGGCCTCGTCACCCCTCTCCCCGCCCGCCAGGGCGGTGTTCGCCTATGTCGCCGACCTCGGCTCGGACACCGTCTCGGTGATCGACACCCGCACCAACGCGGTCGTCGACACCGTCCCCGTCGGCAGCGGACCCGACAGCGTGGCCGTCTCCCCGGACGGATCGCGCGTCTACGTCACCGACTCCGCGGCGGACACGGTCTCCGTCATCGACGCCCGCACGAACGACGTCACGGACACCATCGGTGTCGGCGACGAACCGAGCCGGGTGGCGGTGTCGCCGGACGGCCGCCGCGTGTACGTCGCCAACGTGGCCTCGGACGACGTGTCCGTGATCGACACCCGCTCCGGCACGGTCGAGGACACGATCGACGTGGGCGACTTCCCGCTCGGCCTGGCGGTGCTGCCGGACGGCTCAGCGCTCTACGTCGCGAACGCCGGCACCGACGACGTCTCGGTCGTCCGTACCGCGACCAACACGGTCGTCCGCACCGTCCCCGTGGGCAGCGGACCCACCGGGCTGGCGATCACCCCACGCGGCTCCCGGGTCTACGTCACCAATCTCACCTCGGACGACGTGTCGGTGATCGACGTCCGCACCGGCAGGGTCGTCGACACCGTCGACGCCGGCGACGAGCCCAGCGGACTGGTGGTGCTGCCGGACGGCCGGCGCGTGTACGTCGCCAACTTCGGCTCGGGCGATGTGACGGTGATCGGCACCCGCACCAACCGGGTCCTCGCCACCGTCCCCGTCGGCGACGGCCCCAACGGCGTGGCCGTCACGCCTGACGGCTCCCGCGTCCACGTCACCAACGCCGACACGGACGACGTGTCGGTGATCGACACCGCGACCGACGCCGTCACGGCCACGATCGACGTCGGCGACAGCCCCACCGGAGTGGCGATCACCCCGGCGGGGCGGCGCGATGGCCACCGGAGCCGCTCCGTGCCGGCTGCCGGGCCCCTGCGGTGAACAACGGATCCCACGCCTCCACATGTCTGACGCCTTTTCAGACAATCCCCACGCGGCCCGCGCCCTCGCCCGGCGCGGGGAGTACCGACGGCGACCGAACCGGAATCACCGGCGCCGCAGGACGGCGGTCCGTCGGGCGGTGGGCGGACGGCATGGAACGGGCCACCTTCGAAGACATCGCGACGCGTCACGCGTACCCTCTGCTCACCACTCCCATGGAGCGGGACGTATGCGGCCCGGATCCCGGCACACTCCTCGGATTCGGGCTGGCCCGCCCGTTCGGCGACGCCGCCGTGAAGATCCATGAAACGTCCGCTTAACGAACACGGGCTTTCACACAACGGACGCATTCCGGCCATTCTCTTGACGCGCTCCTGACAGCAGTTGTCTGTTCCTGCGACTCTTCCATCGATCCACGCACCACATGCTCCGTCGCTCTGCCGGACGGCCCACCCAGCCGCCCGTAACCCCCCTCGCAGAAGGAGTTCGCGTGAGACCCACGCCCAGCCGTCGCGCGTCCGCGACCGGCGCTCTGCTCGCAGCCGCAGCCCTCCTGGCCGTCGGAGTCCAGTCCGGCGCCGCCTCCGCGGCACCCGATGCCGCCCCAGCCGCCCCCAAGCAGCAGGCCGCCTCGGCGGCCGACCCCGGCGCGCTGCCCGCGCAGCTCTCCCCCGCCCAGCGGGCGGAGCTCATTCGCGCCGCCACCGCCACCACGGCGGCCACCGCCGCCGAACTCGGCCTCGGCGCCCAGGAGAAGCTCGTCGTCCGCGATGTCGTCCAGGACCGGGACGGCACCACGCACACCCGCTACGAGCGCACCTACGCGGGCCTGCCCGTCCTCGGCGGTGACCTGGTCGTCGCCGAGACGAAGGCCGGACGGACCGAGTCCGTCACCAAGGCGTCCGCGGCCGTGCTCAAGAACGTCGACACCAGCGCGGACGTCACCCCTGCCGCCGCCACGCGGCAGGCCGTCGCCGCCGCCCGTTCCGAGGGCTCGAAGGAGACTGCCGCCGACCGGGCGCCGCGCAAGGTCGTCTGGCTGGCCCAGGGCAAGCCGGTTCTCGCGTACGAGACCGTCGTCGGCGGCCTGCAGCACGACGGCACGCCCAACGAGCTGCACGTCGTCACCGACGCCACCACCGGCAAGAAGCTCTACGAGTGGCAGTCGATCCACCAGGGCACCGGCAACACGATGTACAGCGGCCAGGTCACGCTCGGCACCGCGCCGTCGTACACCCTGACCGACACCGGACGCGGCAACCACAAGACGTACAACCTCAACCGCGGCACGTCCGGCACCGGCACCCTGTTCTCCGGCTCCGACGACGTCTGGGGCGACGGCACCGCGCAGAACGCCGAGACGGCCGGCGCCGACGCGCACTACGGCGCCGCGCTCACCTGGGACTACTACAAGAACGTGCAGGGCCGCTCCGGCATCAAGGGCGACGGCGTCGGCGCGTACTCCCGGGTCCACTACGGCAACAACTACGTCAACGCCTTCTGGTCCGACAGCTGCTTCTGCATGACGTACGGCGACGGCTCCGGCAACGCCAAGCCGCTCACGTCGATCGACGTGGCCGCGCACGAGATGACGCACGGCGTCACCTCCAACACCGCCAAGCTCATCTACAGCGGGGAGTCCGGCGGCCTCAACGAGGCGACGTCCGACATCTTCGCGGCCGCCGTCGAGTTCTACGCCAACAACCCCCAGGACAAGGGCGACTACCTGGTCGGCGAGAAGATCGACATCAACGGCGACGGTACCCCGCTGCGCTACATGGACAAGCCCAGCAAGGACGGCGCCTCCAAGGACGCCTGGTACTCGGGCCTCGGCGGCATCGACGTGCACTACTCCTCGGGCCCGGCCAACCACTGGTACTACCTGCTCTCCGAGGGCAGCGGCGCCAAGTCCATCAACGGCGTGAACTACGACTCGCCGACCTCTGACGGTCTGCCGGTCACCGGGATCGGCCGCGACAAGGCCTCCCTGATCTGGTTCAAGGCGCTCACCACGAAGTTCAACTCGACGACCAACTACGCGGCCGCGCGCACCGGCACGATCGCGGTCGCGACCGAGCTGTACGGCGCGACCAGCGCCGAGGTCAAGTCCGTCACCGACGCCTGGGCGGGCATCAACGTCGGCTCCCGGCCCGGCGGCGGCAACCCCGACCCGGGCACCGTCTTCGAGAACACCGCGGACGTCTCCATCCCGGACAACGGCACGGCGGTCACCTCCTCGGTCACCGTCTCCGGCCGCTCGGGCAACGCGCCGAGCGCCCTCAAGGTCGGCGTGGACATCATCCACACCTGGCGCGGTGACCTGGTCGTCGACCTGGTCGCCCCGGACGGGACGGTCTACAACCTGAAGCCGTTCAGCTCCTCCGACTCGGCGGACAACGTGCAGACGACCTACACGGTCAACGCCTCCTCCGAGGTCGCCAACGGCGTCTGGAAGCTGCGGGTCCAGGACCGGGCGGCGTACGACACCGGCTACATCAACAGCGTCAAGCTCACCTTCTGAGCCGACGCGCATCCGAGGCTGCCCGGGGGCACGGTGCCCCCGGGCAGCCTCCGCGTCTCGTGACCGCGGCTTGCGCAGGACGCGCCGCGTCAGCGCATCAGCACCCCCGCACCCTCCGCCGTCGTCCCCGAAGGCAGCGCCACCAGCCCGAGGTCGGCGCCGTGCGGCAGCAGCGGATGGGCGGGCAGCACACGGACCGTGTAGCCGAAGGGCCCGGTGCGGTCGAGCGCGAGCGGGCCCTCGTAGATCCGGCGACCGGTCCCGTCGGGACCTCCGGGAGCCGGCTTCAGCGGGAAGGTCTGGGCGTCGCCGATCGCGTCGTCCGGATCGACCCGCCCCGCCACGGCCTGCACCTCCACGTCCTCCGGCTGGAGCGCGCCGAGGGTGACACAGACGCGCAGGGCGAGGGTGGATCCCAGCTCCGCCGTGCCCACGGCCGCGCCCGCCTCGACATGGTCGACGGAGACACCGGGCCAGGCCGCCCGCACCCGGCCTTTCCAGCGGGCCAGTTCACGGGCGGTCTCCCCGTCCAGGGCGAGTGCACGATGGGCGCCGGCCGCCGGGGCGTAGAGCCGGTCCACGTACTCGCGCACCATCCGGTCCGCCAGCACCCTCGGTCCGAGCGAGGTGAGCGTGCGGCGGACCATCTCGACCCAGCGGCCCGGAAGCCCGTCCGCGTCCCGGCCGTAGAACAGCGGTGCGATGCGCTCCTCGATCAGCCCGTACAGCGCGGCGGCCTCCAGATCGTCCCGGCGGTCCTCGTCGTCCGCGGCGCTGCCGTCGGCCGTGGGCACGGCCCAGCCGAAGTCGGGCTCGTACCACTCGTCCCACCAGCCGTCGAGCACCGAGAGGTTGAGCGCGCCGTTGAGGGCGGCCTTCATTCCGCTGGTGCCGCACGCCTCCAGCGGCCGCAGCGGATTGTTGAGCCACACGTCGCAGCCCGGGTAGAGCTTGCGCGCCATCGCCATTCCGTAGTCGGGCAGGAAGACGATCCGGTGGCGCACCCGCGGGTCGTCCGCGAACCGCACCAGCTCCTGGACCAGCCGCTTCCCCCCGTCGTCCGCGGGATGCGCCTTGCCCGCGACGACGATCTGCACCGGCCGCTCCGGATGCAGCAGCAGCTCCATCAGCCGGTCGCGGTCGCGCAGCATCAGGGTGAGCCGTTTGTAGGCGGGAACACGGCGGGCGAAGCCGATGGTGAGCACATCGGGGTCCAGCACCCCGTCGATCCAGCCCAGTTCCGCGGTCCCGGCACCGCGCTGGCGCCAGGACGCGTACAGCCGCCGCCGTACCTCGTGCACCAGCTGCTCGCGCAGCTCCCGGCGCAGCTCCCACAGGTCGGCGCCCAAAGTGGCGGCGATGTCGTCGCCCAGAGCGAGCACCTCGGGCGCCACCCAGGTGGGGGCGTGGACCCCGTTGGTGACGGAGGTGATCGGGACCTCCGGCGCGTCGAAGCCCGGCCACAGGCCCTGGAACATCTCGCGGCTGACGGCGCCGTGCAGCGTCGAGACGCCGTTGGCGCGCTGTGCCAGGCGCAGGCCCATCACGGCCATGTTGAACACGTTGGGCTCGCCGCCCGGGTAGCTCTCCGTGCCCAGGCGCAGGACCCGTCCCGCGTCCACGCCGGACAGCTCGCCGCCGTCGCCGAAGTGACGGGCGAGCAGCTCACGGTCGAAGCGGTCGATCCCGGCCGGGACAGGGGTGTGGGTGGTGAAGACGGTCCCGGCTCTGACCGCCTCGAGCGCGGCGTCGAAGTCCAGTCCGTACGGGAGGAGCTCACGGATCCGTTCGAGCCCCTGGAATCCGGCGTGGCCCTCGTTGGTGTGGAAGACCTCGGGCTCCGGATGGCCGGTGAGCCGGCAGTACGTGCGGACCGCGCGGACGCCGCCGATGCCGAGGAGCATCTCCTGAAGCAGCCGGTGTTCGCTGCCGCCGCCGTACAGCCGGTCGGTGACGTCGCGCTCGCCCGGCGCGTTCTCCTCGACGTCGGAGTCGAGGAGCAGCAGGGGTACGCGGCCGACCTGCGCCTGCCAGAGGTGGGCCCGCAGCGCCCGGCCGCCGGGCAGCGCGAGGGACACCTGGGCGGGTGCGCCGCCGGGCTCACGGAGCAGGGCCAGCGGCAGCTCGTCGGGGTCGAGGACGGGGTAGTGCTCCTGCTGCCAGCCGTCGCGTGACAGCGACTGGCGGAAGTAGCCGTGCCGGTAGAGCAGCCCGACGCCGATCAGCGGGACACCGAGATCGCTGGCGGCCTTGAGGTGGTCTCCGGCGAGTATGCCGAGGCCGCCCGAGTACTGCGGGAGCGCGGCGGTGATGCCGAACTCCGGTGAGAAGTACGCGACGGCTCCGGGCAGCGGCGCCCCGTCGCCGGACTGCTCCTGGTACCAGCGGCGTCCGCGCAGATAGTCGTCGAGATCGCGGGCGGCGTCCTGGACGCGGACCAGGAAGTCCGGGTCGGTGGCGAGTTCCGCGAGCCGCCCCGCGGAGACGGAGCCGAGCAGCCGCACCGGGTCGCCGCCCGCCTCCTGCCATCCGGCGGGGTCCACGGTGCGGAAGAGCTCCCGTGTCGGCGCATGCCATGACCAGCGCAGATTGCGGGCCAGCTCGCTGAGCGGGGCGAGGGGTTCGGGGAGGACGGGGCGGACGGTGAATCGACGAATGGCCTTCACAGGTCCCACCTTCGAAGCGGAGGTTCAGCCGGGGACGCACAGCGCTGTGCGTCCGCCCAACCCTTCGACCGTAGTGGCGTCGCGCGTTCAGCGACCACGGCGCGAGGAGGGCGCATCGGGCCGTGCCACCTTCGGCGGATGTCTGAACCGTCTTGCCCGTACGGCTACGACCCAGTAGTTAACGAACCACCGGATTGCGCACCCGAAGGGCGTGGGAAGGCTCCCCCGGTACGCACCGGAGCACACTCGCGACCCTTCCATTCGAGTGAACGCGGACAGGAGCGGCCATGCCCGCAGCCCGCCAGCCGTCAACGGAGCAGCTACAAAGAACTCCCGCACCCCGTGAAGCCGCGTCCCGCGGAGACACACCCCGTGAAGCCGCATCCCGTGAGGCGGAACCGCCCGTTCGACCCGCCATGCCCGCACAGCCCCCAGGTGATGCCGTGAACCCGCTGATTGGCCGCATTCCCGTCCTGGACGTACGCCCGCTCGTCGACTGCGGCCGAAGGCCCGCGAAGGCGGTGGTCGGCGAGACCTTCCATGTCACCGCCACCGTGTTCCGTGAAGGGCACGACGCGGTCGCCGCGAACGTCGTCCTGCGCGACCCCGGCGGCAGGCCGGGTCCCTGGACCCCGATGCGTGAGCTGGCGCCCGGGACCGACCGCTGGGGGGCCGAGGTCACCCCCGACGCCGAGGGGCAGTGGACGTACGGCGTCGAGGCGTGGAGCGATCCGGTGGCCACCTGGCGCCATCACGCCGGGATCAAGATCCCGGCCGGGATCGACACGGCGCTGGTGCTCGCCGAGGGCGCCGAGCTGTACGAGCGGGCCGCCGCAGGCGTGCCGAAGAAGGACGGCCGGGAGGCGGTGCTCGCCGCCGCGGACGGACTGCGGGACGGGGGCCGGACGGACCGGGAGCGGCTGTCGGCCGCGCTCGACCCGGCTGCGATGGCAGCCCTCGACCGCCATCCGCTGCGCGAACTGGTCACGTCCTCGCCGCCGTTGCCGCTCCAGGTGGAGCGCACCAGGGCGCTGTTCGGGTCCTGGTACGAGTTCTTCCCGCGGTCCGAGGGCGCGACGGTCAAGCGCGGCAGGCCGGTCTCGGGGACCTTCAGGACCGCGGCGCAGCGGCTGCCCGCCATCGCCGCGATGGGTTTCGACGTGGTGTACCTGCCGCCGATCCATCCCATCGGCAACACCTTCCGCAAGGGCCCCAACAACTCGCTGGAGGCCGGTGCGCACGATGTCGGCGTGCCCTGGGCGATCGGCTCGCCCCTGGGCGGCCACGACACGGTCCACCCCGCCCTCGGCACCCTGGGCGACTTCGACGAGTTCGTCCGCTGCGCCCGCGATCTGCGGATGGAGGTGGCTCTGGACTTCGCGCTGCAGTGCTCCCCGGACCATCCCTGGGTGGAGCAGCACCCCGAGTGGTTCCACCACCGCGCCGACGGCACCGTCGCCTACGCCGAGAACCCGCCGAAGAAGTACCAGGACATCTATCCGATCGCCTTCGACCAGGACATGAAGGGCCTGGTCAAGGAGACCCTGCGGGTGCTGCGGCACTGGATGGCGCACGGGGTGCGCATCTTCCGCGTCGACAATCCGCACACCAAGCCGGTGGTCTTCTGGGAGAAGGTCATCGGTGAGATCAACCGCGCCGACCCCGACGTGATCTTCCTGGCCGAGGCGTTCACCCGTCCCGCGATGATGCACACGCTGGCCGCGATCGGCTTCCAGCAGTCGTACACGTACTTCACCTGGCGCAACACCAAGCAGGAGCTGACCGAGTATCTGACCGAGCTGTCCGGCGAGTCGGCCGCGTACATGCGCCCCAACTTCTTCGCGAACACGCCGGACATCCTGCACTCCTACCTCCAGGAGGGCGGCCGGCCGGCGTTCGAGGCGCGTGCGGTGCTGGCCGCGACGCTCTCGCCCACCTGGGGCGTGTACGCCGGGTACGAACTGTGCGAGAACGCCGCGCTGCGGCCGGGCAGCGAGGAGTACCTGGACTCCGAGAAGTACCAACTACGGCCCCGCGACTGGGAGTCGGCCGAGCGCGAGGGGCGCAGCATCGCTCCCCTCATCACCACGCTCAACCGGGTCAGGCGTCGTCACCCGGCGCTCCAGCAGCTGCGGAACATCCACTTCCACCACACCGACAACGACGCCGTGATCGCGTACAGCAAGCGAACGGGTTCGAACATCGTTCTGGTGGTCGTCAATCTCGACCCCCACCACACCCAGGAGGCGACGGTCTCGTTTGACATGCCGGAACTCGGCCTCGACTGGCACGAGACCGTACCGGTGCGCGACGAGCTCACCGGCGAGACCTATCACTGGGGCAGGGCAGCCTATGTGCGCCTCGAGCCGGGCGTCACGCCTGCGCACATCGTGGTCCTGCGACCGTCCCCGCCGATCGGAGGGTCACCCACATCATGATCGTCAACGAGCCCGTCCACGACCTCTTCGAGGACACCCCGGCCAAGGACCGGGACCCCGACTGGTTCAAACGCGCCGTCTTCTACGAAGTGCTCGTACGGTCCTTCCAGGACAGCAACGGCGACGGGGTCGGTGACCTCAAGGGCATCACCGCCAAGCTGGACTATCTGCAGTGGCTGGGCGTCGACTGCCTGTGGCTGCCGCCGTTCTTCAAGTCACCACTCCGGGACGGCGGTTACGACGTCTCCGACTACACGTCCGTCCTCCCCGAATTCGGCGACCTCGCCGATTTCGTCGAGTTCGTCGACGCCGCGCACCAGCGCGGCATGCGGGTCATCATCGACTTCGTCATGAACCACACCAGCGACCAGCACCCGTGGTTCCAGGAGTCCCGCAAGGACCCGGACGGCCCGTACGCCGACTACTACGTCTGGGCCGACGACGACAAGCAGTACCAGGACGCGCGGATCATCTTCGTCGACACGGAGACCTCCAACTGGACCTTCGACCCGGTCCGCAAGCAGTACTACTGGCACCGCTTCTTCTCCCACCAGCCGGACCTCAACTACGAGAACCCGGCCGTGCAGGAGGAGATCGTCTCCGCGCTGCGCTTCTGGCTCGACCTCGGCATCGACGGCTTCCGGCTGGACGCGGTGCCCTACCTCTACCAGGAGGAGGGCACCAACTGCGAGAACCTCCCGGCGACGCACGAGTTCCTCAAGCGCGTCCGCAAGGAGATCGACGCCCACTACCCGGACACGGTGCTGCTGGCCGAGGCCAACCAGTGGCCCGAGGACGTCGTCGACTACTTCGGCGACTTCCCCGCGGGCGGCGACGAGTGCCACATGGCGTTCCACTTCCCGGTGATGCCGCGCATCTTCATGGCGGTACGCAGGGAGTCCCGCTACCCGGTGTCCGAGATCCTCGCCAAGACCCCGGCGATCCCCAAGAACTGCCAGTGGGGGATCTTCCTGCGCAACCACGACGAGCTGACCCTGGAGATGGTCACCGACGAGGAGCGCGACTACATGTACGCGGAGTACGCCAAGGACCCGCGGATGCGCGCCAACATCGGCATCCGGCGGCGGCTCGCGCCCCTGCTCGACAACGACCGCAACCAGATCGAGCTGTTCACCGCGCTGCTGCTGTCGCTGCCCGGCTCGCCGATCCTGTACTACGGCGACGAGATCGGGATGGGCGACAACATCTGGCTGGGCGACCGGGACGCGGTGCGCACGCCGATGCAGTGGACGCCGGACCGCAACGCCGGTTTCTCGTCCTGCGATCCCGGCCGGCTGTATCTGCCGACCATCATGGACCCGGTCTACGGCTACCAGGTCACCAATGTCGAGGCATCGATGGCGTCGCCGTCGTCGCTGCTGCACTGGACCCGGCGGATGATCGAGATCCGGAAGCAGAACCGTGCCTTCGGGCTCGGCTCCTTCACCGAACTGCCGTCGTCGAACCCGGCCGTGCTGGCGTATCTGCGCGAGGCCCCCTCGACGGAGGACGGCACGGACGATCTGGTGCTGTGCGTGAACAACTTCTCGCGGTTCGCCCAGCCGACGGAGCTCGACCTGCGGAGGTACAACGGCCGTCATCCGGTGGAGCTGATCGGCGGGGTGCGGTTCCCCGCGATCGGTGAGTGGCCCTATCTGCTGACGCTCGCGGGGCACGGCTTCTACTGGTTCCGGCTGCGCGGCGAGGCCGTCGCCGGCGAGACCGCGGTGAACGGGACGGCACGGAAGACGGCGGCCCCCAGGGGCGTGTGATTCCGGCACATGCCATGTCGTGTGCGGGGCGGTTGTCACCGCCCCGCACGGGGCACGATTCCCCTCATATCGAGGCTGGTTCCAGGACGGATCGCGAGACCGGTTCCGTGACCGGTTCCGTGACCTGTTGCGATACCCGGTTCCGCGACCCGGTTCCGAGTCCGTACGGACCATCCTCACCCGACACTCCCCCGGCCTGCGGCGGGGGGACCCCCATGCACAGCCCGGACAGCTATTATTTGCCGCAATCCGGGACACTCTTCGCATCCTGTGGTGTGCCCGGGGAAAGGACGCGATGCCATGTCGGAGGCTGCATCCACCCGGACCCCCGTCGCCCTGCTGCCTTCGCTCTCGCCACTGCTGCGCGAGTGGCTGCCCCGGCAGCGGTGGTTCGCGGGAAAGGGACGCCCGGTCACCGGCTTCTGTCTGGTGGCGGCGGCCGAGCTGCTGCCGGTCGACTCGACCGGCCCCGGTCTGCTGCATCTGCTGCTGCGCGTCCAGCAGGCCGGGCAGGCCGCCGGGAAGGCCACCGGCGCCGGGGGCAGGACCGCCGGCGGCAAGCGGGACGCGGCGCACGGCGGCGACTGCTACCAGCTGCTGCTCGGCGTCAGGACCACGCCGCCGCCGTATCTCGCCTCCGCGCTGATCGGCCGCGTGGCCGACGGCCCGCTGGCCGGCCGGACCGTCTACGAGGGCCTGCACGACCCACGGCTCGCGGCGCTGCTGCTGGAGCGGCTGCGCACCCCCGGGCGGTTCGGCCCGCTCCGCTTCGACCGGGCGGTGCCCGTGCTGGGCGGACTGCCCGCCCGGGTGCTGGACGCCGAGCAGTCCAACTCCTCTCTGGTGTACGGGGATTCGTACATCCTGAAGATCTTCCGCCGGGTGTACCCGGGCATCAACCCCGATCTGGAGCTGCCGCTCGCACTCGCCGGTGCGGGCTGCGACCGGGTGCCCGCACCCGTCGCCTGGTTCGAGTCGGACGCTCCCGAACCCTGCACCCTGGGCGTCCTCCAGCCCTATCTGCGCGGCTCCCAGGACGGCTGGCAGCTCGCGCTGAAGGCGCTCGCCGAGGGGCGGGACTTCATCGCGGAGGCCCAGGCCCTGGGCCGGGCCACCGCCGAGGTGCACACCGCGCTCGCGGCGGCCCTGCCGACGGTGTCGCTGAGCCGCCCGCAGACCGAGGATCTGGCGACCGCGATGAACGAGCGGCTGGACGCGGCCGTACGCGCCGTGCCCGCCCTGCTGCCGTACGTCCGGGGGCTGCGCACCGCATTCGACGCGATCGCCGGGGCCACCTTCGACGGCGACGGCCGGGCCCAGCGCATCCACGGCGATCTGCATCTCGGCCAGACGCTGCGCACCCCCGACGGCGGCTGGTCGGTCATCGACTTCGAGGGCGAACCGGCCCGTCCGCTCGACGAGCGCCGTGAGGTCCAGCCGCCGGTGCGCGACATCGCGGGGATACTGCGCTCCTTCGACTACGCGGCCCGCTCGCACCGCCCCTGGAACCCGGCTTGGGCGGCGCGCTGCCGTGCCGCGTACTGCGACGGCTACGCCGAGGCGTCGGGCAGCGACCCGCGGGCCGAGCCGGAACTGCTGCGTGCCTACGAGACCGACAAGGCGGTGTACGAGGTCGTGTACGAGGCCCGGCACCGGCCGGACTGGCTGCCGGTACCGATGTCCGCGATCCGGCGACTCGCCGGCCCCGCGGGCTGACCCCGACCCCGCCTGCCCCGACCCCCCTGACCACTCCCCCCACCCATGTACAAGGAGGCCGTCCCCCGTGACTCCCCGCAATGGCATTCGCCCCGCCAAACCGCTCGATGATTCCGACCGGGAGCGGCTGCTCAGCGGCACGCATCACGATCCGCATGCCCTGCTCGGCGCGCACGTCGTCCGGGGCGGGGTGGTGTTCCGCGTGCTGCGGCCGTACGCGGAGTCGGTGACGCTGCTGGCCAAGGGGCTGCGGGCCGAGCTGCACGCGGACGGCGACGGCTTCTTCTCGGCGCTGCTGCCGCTGCGCAAGGCGCCCGAGTACACGCTCCAGGTGGCGTACGAGGACACCACGGTCGAGTTCGCCGACCCGTACCGCTTCCTCCCCGCGCTCGGCGACCTCGACCTGCATCTGATCGGAGAGGGCCGGCACGAGGAGCTGTGGCAGGCCCTCGGGGCCCGGCCGATGACGCACCAGGGCGTCACCGGGACCCGGTTCACGCTCTGGGCGCCGAACGCGCGCGGCGTCAGGGTCGTCGGTGACTTCAACTACTGGGACGGCACGGCCTCCTCGATGCGCTCGCTCGGCTCGTCCGGGATCTGGGAGCTGTTCCTCCCCGGCATCGGCGACGGCACGCTCTACAAGTTCGAGATCACCCGGCCCGACGGCACCCGCACGGTCCGCGCCGACCCGATGGCGCGCCGCACCGAGGCTCCGCCCGCCAACGCGTCCGTCGTCACCGAGTCCCACCATGTGTGGCACGACGCGGAGTGGATGGAGCAGCGCGGAAGCCGGCCCGTGCACGAGGCGCCGCTCTCCGTCTACGAGGTGCATCTGCCGTCCTGGCGTCCGGGGCTCACCTACCGGCAGCTCGCCACCCAACTCCCCGCCTACGTCAGGGACCTCGGCTTCACCCATGTCGAGCTCATGCCGGTCGCGGAACATCCCTTCGGCGGGTCGTGGGGCTACCAGGTCACCGGCTTCTACGCGCCGACGGCCCGGATGGGCACCCCGGACGACTTCCGCCATCTGGTCGACGCACTGCACCGGGCCGGCATCGGGGTCATCGTCGACTGGGTGCCCGCGCACTTCCCCAAGGACGACTGGGCGCTGGCCGAGTTCGACGGCCGTCCGCTGTACGAGCACTCGGATCCGGCCCGGGCCGCGCACCCCGACTGGGGCACCCTCGAATTCGACTACGGCCGCAAGGAGGTCCGTAACTTCCTCGTCGCCAACGCCGTGTACTGGTGCGAGGAGTTCCACATCGACGGGCTGCGGGTGGACGCGGTCGCCTCGATGCTCTACCTCGACTACTCGCGCGAGCACGGCGAATGGAGCCCCAACGAGCACGGCGGCCGGGAGAACCTGGACGCCGTCGACTTCCTCCAGGAGATGAACGCGACCGTCTACCGCCGGTGCCCGGGCGTCGTCACGATCGCCGAGGAGTCCACGGCCTGGGACGGGGTGACCCGGGCGACCCACCATGTCGGACCCGGCGGCTTCGGCGGACTCGGCTTCGGCCTGAAGTGGAACATGGGCTGGATGCACGACTCGCTCGGCTACATGGAGCACGAGCCGGTGCACCGCAAGTTCCACCACAACGAGATGACGTTCTCGATGGTGTACGCGTACAGCGAGAACTACGTGCTGCCGATCTCGCACGACGAGGTCGTGCACGGCAAGCGGGCACTGGTGTCGAAGATGCCCGGCGACTGGTGGCAGCAGCGCGCCAACCACCGGGCGTACCTCGGCTTCATGTGGGCCCACCCCGGCAAGCAACTGCTCTTCATGGGGCAGGAGTTCGCCCAGGGCGCGGAGTGGTCGGAGGGCCACGGCCCGGACTGGTGGCTGCTCGACCCGTCGTACGCCGCCGAGCCGGACCACCGTGGCGTACGGGACCTGGTGCGCGAGCTGAACACGGTGTACGCGGCGAACCCGGCGCTGTGGCAGCAGGACACCGTCCCCGAGGGCTTCGCCTGGGTCGACGGCGGAGCCGCCGACGACAATGTCCTCGCCTTCCTCCGTTTCGACGCCGAGGGGGCGCCGCTGCTCGCGGTGTCGAACTTCTCACCGGTGGTGCGCCACGAGTACCGGATCGGGGTCCCGCCGTCCGTGTCCGCCTGGGCGGAGGTGCTGAACACGGACGCGGCGCGGTTCGGCGGCGGTGACGTCGGCAACGAGGAGCCGCTGAAGCCGGAATCCGTCGCCGCCCACGGCCACCGTACGAGCGTCCAGCTCACCCTGCCGCCGCTGGCGACGGTGTGGCTGAAGCCGGTGTGACCGGGGCGGCGGGTGTGATGACCCCGAGCCGCTGGGTGGCCCGGGTCAGCGCCACGTAAAGGTCGTTGGGCAGCATCAGCTCGGGCGCGACGACCAGCACCGTGTCGAACTCCAGGCCCTTGGCCTGGCGCGGGTCGATCAGCACGACGGGCCGGGAGAGGTCGAGCGGCCCGTCGTCGCCGAGGCCCGTGAGCCGCGCGTGCAGTTCGCGCGGGGCGATGACGGCGAGCCGGCCCTCGGCCGGTGCCTCTTCCCGCGCCAGCCGGGCCACCCCGTCGAGCGCGACGGTGCGCTCCCAGGGGTGCACGCCCGTGGAGCGGATGGAGCGCGGCGGGGTGAATCCGGGGTCACCGGCCCGGCGCCGCCCGGCCGCGTACTCCATGATCTCGGCGGGCGTACGGTAGTTGACCCCGAGCCGCGCCAGCTCCCAGCGGTCCTCGACGAACGGCCCGAGGACCTGCTGCCAGAAGTCCCCTCCCTCCCCCACGGCCTTCGGTGTGGCAGGCGCCGCCAGGTCACCGGTCTGCGCCGGGTCGCCGACGAGGGTCATCGAGCGGGTCGGGCAGCGGCGCATCAGCAGCCTCCAGGCCATCGCCGACAGCTCCTGCGCCTCGTCGACGATGATGTGCCCGAACGCCCAGGTCCGGTCGGCGGCCGCGCGCTCGGCGGCGCTGCGGTGGTCGGCCTCCTCGTGCCGCTCGGCCATGCGCTCCGCGTCGATGATGTCGTGGGCGGACAGCACCTCCGAGGCGTCGGCGTCGACGTCCTCCTTGTCCTCGAACTCGTAGGTACGGGAGGCGTACGAGACATCGAGGACGCCCTGCGCGTACGCGATCCGGCGGGCCCGCTCGGCCTCGGCGGCGGCGCGCGCCGCGGAGTCGTCCTCGCCGAGGAGCTCGGCGGCCTCGTCGAGGAGGGGCACGTCGGCGGATGTCCAGGGGCCCCGGGTGCGCCGGATCAGGGCGGCGTCCTCGTCGGGGAGACGGGTGGGGTCGGCGAGGTAGTCCGCGAGGAACTCCTGCGGGGTGAGCGACGGCCAGAGCGACCTGATCGCGGCGTGCACCTCGCTGCTGGCGGCGACGGCCTTGCCCAGCTGGGCGATGTCGTCGGGGCCGAGGAAGTTCGGGCCGCCGTAGGGGTCGGCGCCGATGCGGTCGACGAGCCGGCCGGTCAGGTCGTCGACGATCCGGAAGGCGAAGTAGGGCATGGCGAGGTTGTGCGGAAGTCCGGTCTCGCGGGCCTTGTGACGTGCCTCCACGGCCATGTCCCAGTCGAGGACCAGTTCCCCGTCGTCGTGCGCGATGACGATGGGCTCATCCTTGTCGGGCACCCGCTGCCGGTCCCGTACGGCCTCGGCCAGCACGGCGGCCATGTCCGCGCGGCCCTTGACGGCGGCGGCCGCGGGGCTGTCGGTGCCCGTGGCGTGCACACCGGGGAACAACTCGCCGACCGTCGCCAGCAGTACGCCCGTCTCACCGAGCGAGGGCAGCACCTCTCCGATGTAGCCGAGGAAGGCGGGGTTGGGCCCGACGATCAGCACGGCCCGCTTGGCGAGCTGCTCCCGGTGCGCGTACAGCAGGTACGCGGCCCGGTGCAGCGCGACCGCGGTCTTCCCGGTGCCCGGCCCGCCCTCGACGACGAGCACTCCGTGCTGCGGGGCGCGGATGATGTGGTCCTGTTCGGCCTGGATCGTCGAGACGATGTCCCCCATGCGTCCGGTGCGGGCGCTGCCGAGGGCGGCGAGCAGCACCTCGTCGGCGTCGTGCGACTCGTAGCCGGTGCGGGTGGGGTCGGCGAGATCCATGATCTCGTCGTGCAGCGCGGTGACGGTGCGGCCCTCGGTGGTGATGTGCCGACGGCGGCGCAGCCCCATCGGCTCGTATCCGGTCGCGAGATAGAACGGCCGCGCGACAGGAGCGCGCCAGTCGATCAGCAGCGGAGTGCGCTCGGTGTCGTCCTTGCGGATTCCGGTGCGCCCGATGTGATGGGTGACTCCGTCACGCCGGTCGATACGCCCGAAGCAGAGCCCGGTGTCCGCGGCATTCAGCGCGGCGAGCGACGCGGAGTGCTCGGCCACGCCGATATCGCGCTCCACACGCGCCTGCCGGTCGGTGCTGACCTGCGCGATCGTGGCGCGGACGGCGGCCTCGGCCTCGGCCCGGAGCTGGTCGAGGCGCTCATGGGCGAGCGAGACGAATTGTTGTTCCTGCCGCATTTCCTCGGTTGACAATGCAGCTCCTGAACCGCTAGAGTACGTTTATTGAACTTCTCCGTGTGCTTTGTCACGTGCACACATGGAACTATTCAATATACGCGAGAAAATGCCTCGGCCGTCAAATGCGGACCGGGGCTTTCTGTTTGTGTACGCGGCTTGTGTACGCGGCGCCCGGAACCGGCTCATCAGCTGTTCCCCGTGGGGCTGAGCCCGTAACCGCGGTCAGGCGTCGCAAGCATCAGCGCCGAGTCCGTGTGGAGCGTGATGCGCACCGGCGTGAAGGTGGTGGCGTCCACCGGCGACTCCCCGGTGCCGGGATTGCGGGCGTAGCGCGGATGGGCGCCTCCGCTGATCTGCCAGCGGATGCGGTGACCGACGGCGAAGCGGTGGGCGGTGGAACTCATCGGCACGGTGATGCGCGAGGGCTCCTGCCCGGCGGTCCGGAGCCGGCCGAGACCGTCGCAGACGTTGACGGAGCGGCCTTGAGCGTCCACGTCGCACAGGCGGGTGAAGACGTCGCCGTGGCCGGTGTCCGTGGAGATACCGAGCCGCGCGGAAACCGGGCCGAGCACGTCCACGGGTGCGGTCAGCGGAGGGCCGGTGAAGGTCACGACGTCGTCCCGCAACTCCAGGGTGCCGTTGTCGCGAGGACCTGCCGTACGGGAGAGCAGCGGGCCGCCGAGGGAGGGCGTGGGGTCGTCCGGGTCATAGCGGAACGACGTCAGTGGTGCGGATCGGGCAGGAGCCAGCTGGGTGAGGTGTCCCTGCGCGGTGGGAAACCACCGACTGACGGCCGTGGCCGGCGGCCAGTCGTCCATGTCCCGCCAGTCGTCCTCGCCGCCCACGTGCACGCGCACCCGGGTGGGACGGAGGCCGCAGCGATCGGCGTACAGATGCGCGCGCAGCCACGCGAGGCTCTCGGCGAACACCTCGGGCCAGCCCTGCTGCAGCGCGGATGTGTGGGTCCAGGGGCCGACGAGCAAGGCCGTCTCGCACCCGGCCTCACGCAGGCGGAGGTACTGCTCGATGGTCTGGTCGCCCAGTGCGTCGTGCCATCCGGTGATCAGGCCGGTCGGCACACTCAGCCGCTCCGCCACCGTCGCCAACGACGCGCCGCGCCAGTACGGGTCGTCGGCATCCGGGTGCGCCATCACGTCGTCCAGCCAGGGCACATCGTCCCCGAGAGCGGATGCGTACGCCCCGCGCAACGGCTTCGCGGTGATGACATCGCGCAGGCGACGCCGCAGACGCAGCGTCGCCCTCAGGAACGGTGCCATGCCTTGGTGCTGATAGGTCATGCCGGCGCCGACGGCGAGGGCGTTCTCCAGGCGCAGCGCACCATCCGCGTGGAACAGCGCGTGCGGATCGTGCAGCCCCACCTGCACCACCATCGCCTTCAGTTCCGGGGGCGGGTCCACGGCGAGGGCCCACTGCACGTATCCCAGGTAGCTGGGGCCGACGGTCCCCAGCGTTCCGTCGAACCAGCTCTGCTCGCGCAGCCAGGACACCGTGGCCCGCCCGTCGGCGACCTCGTTGCGCCACAGATCGAACTCACCGCCGGAGCCGCCGGTGCCGCGGCAGCTCTGCAGCACTACGTGAAAGCCCTGTTCGGCGAAGAGCACGCCGTACATGGGAGACCACGGCAGGCCCCTGCCGTACGGCGAGCGCACCAGGAGGGTGGGGAAGTCGCCCTCGGCGCGCGGGAAGTAGTGGTCCGTGATCAGCGGGCTGCCGTCGGCTGCCGGCACGAGCAGCCCCGGCTGCCACCCGACGTCGTGCCGTTTGGGCGGGAGGCCGCGCCAGGTCGCCCTCATCATCCGTGCGGCAAGCGGCGGTCTACCGGAAGGCCGTGCCCAGGTCGGCCTCGGCGCAGGATCCTGCGTGCGTGATGCCATCGTTCCCCTCCTCGATATCCGTACGATGTACGAGAATAGAGGATGCTTGGATGAGGCCCAAGGGCCGCCTCGATCGAGGAAGGGAACGTGGACCATGCCCCGTGAGGGTGGAGCCGGCGCCTCAGGCGTCGACCCCGAGCAGCTCTGGCTGAGCTCCGCCCAGCCCCGTAGGGGCCGCAAGCCCGCCCACAGCCGGGCGGCGATCACGGCGGCGGCAGTTGCCCTGGCGGACGCGGAGGGGCTCGAAGCGGTCACCATCCGGAGAGTCGCCGCACAGGTCGGAGCCGGCGCCATGTCGCTCTACAGCTACGCCCCCGACAAGGAGACGCTGCTGGAGCTGATGGTCGACCACGTCAGCGGCGAACTGCCGACCACGAGCACACCCACCGGTGACTGGCGCGCCGAGCTGAAGACCATCGCCCACCTCCAGCGCGCCCACATGCTGCGACACCCCTGGCTGCCCGCCGCTCTGGCCGCCCGCCGCGTCCCCGGCCCCAACACCCTGGCCTTCCTGGAACGCGCGCTCGCCGCCTTGCGGCCCACCGGACTGGACGGTGCGGCGAAGCTGGAGGTCTTCGCACAGCTCACCGCGTTCGTGGCCGGGCACGTCGCCCATGAGATCGCGCGGGCCGCGGCCGCGCAGTCCCCCGACCGCACCGCGGCAGAGGCCCGTTACCTCGCCGCTGTCGCCGCGGACGGCCACCACCCGGAACTCGCCGAAGCCCTCGCCGCCCCCGGACGCCCCCTCGCGCCCGAAGCCACCTTCACCCGGTTCCTCAACCGCCTGATCGACGGCCTCGACACCGACTGATCCGCTCCGCCGCACCGCGCCCCCTCGCGAACGCATCGCGCCCCCTCGCGAACCCCCGCCGGCGGCGGCAGGCGGCTCATGGTCACCGGCTCGGCGTCGACCGCTGCACCGATGTTCCCCAAGACCCTTCCCTTCAAGGCCCATACCTTCGTCGGTCCGGCGTGGACGTAAGACCGATGTCCGGCAGCCGGTCGGCCTCTTTAGCGTGCCCGCATGACCGCTGAGACCACGTCGCCGGCGTCCCGCCCCGGGCCCGTGCCCGTACGCACCGGGGAACGCGCGCTCGCGCCCGACCTCGCGCGAGGGCTGATGCTCCTGCTCATCGTGCTGTCCAACACCGCGTTCCATCTGTGGGCGGCACAGCGCGGTCCCTCGGGATGGCAGCCGGTCGACGGGTCGTGGCCGGACCGGGCGGTGCAGTTCACGATGATCGTGGTGCTGGATCTGCGGGTCTACCCGCTGTTCGCGTTCCTCTTCGGCTACGGGATGACGCAGCTCTACCAGCGCCAGACCGCGGCCGGGAGGTCCGAGCGCGAGGCGGTCGCCATCCTGCGCAGGCGCAGCCTTTGGCTGCTCCTCATCGGTCTCGCGCACGCGACCCTGCTGATGGCCGGCGACATCCTCGGCTACTACGGGCTGCTGAGCCTGGTGCTCGGCTGGTTCTTCCTGCGCCGCAGCGACCGCGCGCTGACCTGGTGGATCTGGATCGCGACCGCGCAGCTGGCACTCCTGACGGCGGGGCCGGCACTGTTCGCCCTGTTCCAGGGCGAGTTGGGTTCACTCGGGGACGCGGCCGCGGAGCCGGGGCACCTGGCGTACGCCGGCGGTGAGGAGAGCTGGCTCGCCGCGGCCGGCACCCGGCTGACCACCGGCCTGTTCGTGACGTTCGCCGCCGCGCCGCTCTCCCTCGTCGGCGGCACCTACGTCATCTTCCTGCTCGGCTTCTGGGCCGCCCGGCGGCGCGTCCTTGAGGAGCCCGGTCGCCATCTGCCGATGCTGCGCCGCACAGCCGTCGTCGGCATCACCGTCGGCTGGCTCGGCGGACTGCCCGCCGCCCTCGCCCACATCGGCACACTGCGCGTACCGGACGCGGCGCAGAGCGAGTCGGGAGCCCTGACCGTCCTCCGGGACGTCACCGGCAACGCCGCCGGCCTCGGATACGTCGCCGCCATCGCCCTGTTCGCGCACTGGTGGACCGCTCGTCCGGCCCGCGGGCGCACTCCGGGTGCCACGGCCATGGCCGCCGTGACCGCCGTGTCCGCGGTCGGCAAGCGGTCGCTGTCCTGCTACCTCGCCCACTCGCTGGTCTTCGCGCCGCTCCTCGCGGCCTGGGGCCTGGGCCTGGGGGAGCACCTCACGAGCGCGACGACGGTCCTGTTCGCGACCGCCGTCTGGCTGCTGACGGTGGCCGGCGCGTACGCCCTGGAACGCCAGGGCCGCCGCGGCCCCGCCGAGGCGGTGCTGCGGCGGCTGATGTACGGCGGACAAGGCGAACGACGTCGCCCCGACGAACCCCGGCCCGGCGAACCGGCCCGAATGACCCCGGCATGACGGCGCGGGCCTAGGCGCCCCGAAGCGCCTCCACCGTGCTCGCCCAGTCGTCGCCGCCGTGGCCTCTGGCGATCGCCCGGTCCGCCACGGCCTTGATGGATTCCAGCTGGGAGACGTCGAGTCCGCGGTGGCGGGCGGCGTGCAGGATGTGGTCGACGCCCGTCGCCATCATGCCGAGGTTGGCCTCGGCGCCCGGGTAGGTGCCCGCGTCGATGTTCTCCGCCGTGTACTCGGCGATGGGCGGCAGGATCTGCACGATCGTCCCGAGGTACGGCGCGATGTCCACGGCCCTGACACCGTCGGCCGCGGCCAGCGCGTACGCGTGCACCAGGCCCGAGATGCTGCCGTAGAAGAAGTCCAGCAGCGAGAGGTCGTAGAGCGCGGCCAGTCCTGGGTCCGTGCCCACGAAGACGGTCCGGCCGCCGAGCGCCTTCAGGGTGGACTCGTGCCGCTGGAACGCCTCCTGCGAGCCGGAGTGGAAGAGCAGCGCGTCGGGCGTGCCGACCAGCGGGGTCGGCACCATGACGGAGCCGCCGACGTACGCGATGGAGTGCCCGGCGGCCCAGGCGGCGCTCTCGCGGGAGCGCTCGGGGGTGTCGGAGGTGAGGTTGACCAGGACCCGGCCCCGGAGCGCGTCGGCGAGCGGTTCGAGGATCGCCCGGGACGCCTGGTGGTCCACCACGCAGATGACGGTCAACTCGGCGGCGCGTACCGCCTCTTCGGCACTGGCGGCGCGCACGGCGCCGCGTGCGACGAGTGCGTCGCCCTTGCCCGGCGAGCGGTTCCAGACGGTGGTCGGATGGCCCGCGGCGAGCAGCGCTCCGGCGAGGGCCTGTCCCATGGCGCCGAGGCCGAGGACGGTGACGGGAGGATTGGTGGTGCTGTCGGTAGGCATACGGATCATGCTTGTTCGCCGTACACAACCCCACAAGTACCGACAAAGAAGTCGGATACTCACCTGGGGGTAATGATCCAGCTCAGCGGCTCGGGGGCAGCAGCGGCTTCCGCTGCACCGGTGACGACAGCACGATCGAGGTCGTCGTACGGCCGAGGGCCGAGGTCTGCTCCAGCACGTCCTCCAGGTGCACGGTGTCCGTCACGGCGACCTTGATGATCCAGCAGTCCTCGCCGACGACGTGGTGGACCTCCAGGACCTCGGGGCGGGAGGTCAGCTCCAGCGTCCTGGGGTGCTTCAGGTTGTAGCCGCCGTGCGGGTCGACCCGGATGAAGGCCTGGATGCCGTACCCCAGGCGGGCCGGGGACACGTGCGCGCCGTATCCGGTGACCGCGCCGCACGCCTCCAGCCGGCGCACCCGCTCGGTCACCGCCGCCGGGCTGAGCCGCACACGGCGGCCGAGCTCGCTGAGTCTGATGCGGCCGTCGCTCTGGAGGAGCTCCAGGATCTGCCGGTCGACGGCGTCGAAGGCCGCCGCCGAGGTTTCGACAGTGGCGGGGCGCAGATGCCGTGGTTCTTTCGGTGCGGCGGCCGGATCTCCCACGGTTCCCCCTTCAGGTCATGGCCTGCAAACGTAACACTTGGTGTGCCGCAAAGGGGAGTTGAAGGGAAACGGTAATGGGCAGCGACAAGGGCGGGGAGCTCGGGATATGCGTCATCGGCGGGAACCGCTATTTCGGCCGACGGCTGATATCTCGGCTGCTGCGGAGCGGACACCGGGTGACGGTCGTCAATCGAGGTTCGTCGAGACCGCCCGCGGGTGTCACTCATCTCCTGGCCGACCGTGATGACGAGGATTCCCTGAATGCCGCGCTGGCATCCCGCACTTTCGACGTCGTCATCGACCAGGTCTGCTACACACCGCGCCAGGCGGAGATCGCCCGCCGCGTGTTCGGACCGCGCACCCGGCGCTATGTCATGACGTCGACGGTCGAGGTGTACGAGCACGAGCACTCGCCGCTGCCGGTCCGCGAGGAGGCCGTCGATCCGCGTACCGTGCCGGTGGACACCACCCTGCCCTGGGACGACCCGGACTTCCTCGACGCGCACTACGGAGAGGGAAAGCGGCAGGCCGAAGCGGTCTTCGCCCAGGACCCGGCGCTTTCCCACGTGGCGGTGCGCGTGGCTCATGTGCTGGGCGGGGACGACGACTTCACCGGGCGCCTCGATCACTACGCGCGGCGGATCCGGTCCGGCGAACCCGTGCTCGTGCCGGTCGGGAACCAGCCCGCGACGTATGTGTACGTCGAGGAGATCGCCGACTTCCTCGCCTGGACGGCGGTCCAGGATTTCACCGGCCCGGTCAACGCCCATTCCCATGGTCCCCTCACCACGTCGGACATCTGCGCCGCGATCGAAAGGGAAGTGGGAGGAAAGGCCGTGTTCCATGAGGTCGAGGCCGGTGAGACCTCGCCGTTCTCCTTCACCCGCTCCTACGGAATGGACAATTCCCGCGCCGAGCGGCTCGGTTTCGCCTTCCGACACACCTCGGACTGGCTGGCGCAGGCGGTCGCCGAGACCGTGCGCGCGACGCGGGACGGAGAGGACGAACGGTGATGCACCACCGCACGATCGGAGGCGTACGGGTCGGCGCGATAGGCCTCGGCGCCATGCCGCTGTCCATCGAGGGCCACCCGGACGAGGCACGCGCCGTCGCGACGGTCCACGCCGCCCTCGACGCCGGGGTGACGCTGATCGACACGGCCGACTCGTATCATCCGCCGAACGGCGAGCCGGGCTCCGGTGAACTGCTGGTCGCCCGCGCGCTCGCAGCGTACGGCGGCGATACCGGCGACGTCCTCGTCGCCACCAAGGGCGGCAGGGGACGCACCGCCGCCGGCGGCTGGTCCGTGAACGGCGACCCCCGCCATCTCAAGCGTGCCGCGCGGGAGTCCGCCCGGCGGCTGGGCGTCGAGGCGATCGGGCTGTACCAGCTGCACAAGCCCGATCCCGCGGTGCCGTACGCCGATTCGCTGGGCGCCGTCCGTGAGCTGCTCGACGAGGGCACCATCCGGCTCGCCGGAATCTCCAACGCCGACGCGGCGCAGATCGGCCAGGCTCGCGAGATCCTCGGCGAGCGGCTGGTGTCGGTGCAGAACCGCTACTCGCCCGCCGTGCGGGACAGCGAGCGGGAGCTTCGGCTCTGCGCCCGACTGGGACTGGCGTTCCTGCCGTGGAGTCCGCTCGGCGGGATCTCGCGCAGCTCGCTTGACGGAAGGTCGGGGCAGGCCGTGCAGCCGGCATTCGCGGGCTTCCACCGGGTGGCCAGGGAGCGGGGGGTGAGCCCCCAGCAGGTGGCGCTCGCCTGGCTGCTGGCGCGATCACCCGTGGTGATCCCGATCCCGGGGGCGAGCAGACCGGAGTCGGTACGGGACTCGGCCGCCGCGGCCGCGATCGTGCTCAGCGACGAGGAGGTCCGGCTGCTCGACGCGGCGTGACGCGGCGGGAGAGGTACCGGGCGGCAGCACGGCTGCCCGGCGCGGCGGGACGCGGTCGAGGGGGTGCCCGGCACAGCGTACGGGCCACGCCCGTGTCGCCAACCGGCTTGTGCGTTCGGGAAGTTAAGGCACGCAAGGCATTGACGGCTGCCCTGTCTCCATCTACAAAAACTCTCTGAGAGCGCTCTCAGCCCCCACTCCGGCACCACCCCCCTCCGGAGGTCTTCCTTGAGCACGAGCCGCATCAGCAGACTCTCGCGATTCCCCGCCCTCACCGCCGTCCTCGCCGCCGTGGTCGCCCTCACCGGCTTCCTCGCCGTCGGCGGCGCCGGGACCGCGCGCGGGGACGTACCGCCCGCACCCGGCTGGAACCTGCAGTGGAGCGACGACTTCACCGGGCCTGACCGGTCCCTGCCGTCCTCCGCCGACTGGCAGATCGACACCGGTCACGGCTACCCCGGCGGCCCCGGCAACTGGGGCACCGGCGAGATCCAGAACTACACGTCCAGTCCCGACAACCTCAGCCTCGACGGCAACGGCAATCTCCGCATCACCCCGCTCCGCGACGGCGCCGGGAACTGGACCTCCGCCCGGATCGAGACCCGCCGCGCCGACTTCAAGGCCCCGGCCGGCGGCACACTCCGTATCGAGGGCCGCATCCAGATGCCCAATGTGACCGGTGACGCGGCACTCGGCTACTGGCCCGCGTTCTGGGCGCTCGGCGCGCCGTACCGGGGCAACTACTGGAACTGGCCCGGCATCGGCGAGTTCGACATCATGGAGAACGTCAACGGCATCAACTCCGTCTGGGGCGTGCTCCACTGCGGGGTGAACCCCGGCGGGCCGTGCAACGAGACGACGGGCCTCGGCGCCAGCCGCACCTGCCCCGGCGCCAGCTGCCAGTCGGCGTTCCACACGTACCGCTTCGAGTGGGACCGCTCAGCCTCGCCCAACGCGCTGCGCTGGTACGTGGACGACCAGCTCTTCCACAGCGTGGACCAGAACCGGGTGGACGCGGGCACCTGGGCCAACATGACCGAGCACGCGGGCTACTTCCTCCTGCTCAACGTCGCGATCGGCGGTGCCTTCCCGGACGCGCTGGCCGGGAAGACCCCGACGGCCGCGACCGTCCCCGGGCGCCCCATGCTGGTCGACTACGTCGGCGTGTGGACCCGGGGCGGCAGCACGACCCCGCCGGACCCGACCGACCCGCCCCCGTCCGGCTCCTCCCAGCTGTACCTGCGGGGCAGCGGCGCCGCCGGTGACGCGACCGGCGCAGGCTCCACCGTCGCGCTCGCCTCGGCCGGGGGCGCGAACCACGACGGCAGCCCGCACAGTCCTCAGGTGTTCACCTCCGGCCCGATCACCAGGGCGTACAACGGCGGCTCGACCCAGTTCGACCTCTTCGTGGACGCGGGCACGACCGTCGCCAACGGCCAGCAGGTCAGGGTGAGTTACGACCGCACGGGAGACGGGACCTGGGACCGCACCGAGACGTACCACTACTTCGCCACCGATCCCGCGCCGGGCTACGAGCACTACACACAGGCCAGAGGGCTGCAGTCCGCCACCGGTACGCACGGGAACCTGACGAACGGCAAGGTGCGCATCGAGGTGTGGAACGCCATCGGCAACGGCGCCAGCACCCTGGGCATCGGCAACCAGTCCCTCGTCCGCATCCCGTTCGGCTGACGGGAGGACGACGGACATGCTGATCCGCAGACTGCTCGCGGGCGCGGCGGCCGCGCTCTTCCTGACGACGGCCGGATGCGCGACCGGGAACGACCACGGCGGCGCGGGCCACGGCCGGACGAACCACAAGGCCCACGCCTACACGTACACCAAGGCCCAGGCGGCGGCGATCACCGCCCAGGCCGCGGCCCCGCTGCGAGGGAGCGAGTTCCGCGCCGACTGCTTCTCCAGCCACCGGCAGGGCGACGACCCGATCGTCTTCCCCGGCCAGGCGGGCCGCTCCCACATCCACGAGTTCTACGGGAACAGGACGGCGAACGCCTCCTCGACGCTCCAGTCGCTGAGCGCGGGCACCACCAACTGCACCCCGCAGACCGACCTTTCCTCCTACTGGACGCCCACCCTCTACCAGAACGGAGTGCCCGTGGCCCCCGAGCGGGTCACCGTCTACTACCAGGGCATCACCGACCGGACGCGTGCCGTCGCCCACCCGCGCGGACTGCGGTACGTCGTCGGCAACGCCCTCGCCACCTCGCCCGACCAGAATCCGGCCGCGCGCTGGTCCTGCGTCGGCCGGCCCGAGTCGAGCCGGGACTTCATGAACTGCCCGGCCGGCACCAAGCTGGAGAACTATCTGGACTTCCCCACCTGCTGGGACGGGAAGAACCTGGACAGCGCCAACCATCGTGACCACATGGCGTACGCGACCGGCCAGACGTGCCCGTCCAGTCACCCCGTGGTCGTGCCCCGGCTGGAGCTGCTGATCACCTGGCCGGTTCAGGGCGGCGGGCTCACCCTCGCCGGCACCCGGGACGGGGTGAATGTGACCGACGCCCCCGGCTACACCTTCCACGGGGACTTCTTCAACGCCTGGGACCAGGCGGAGCTGGAGCGCCGGGTGCGGGACTGCGTCGTCGCGGGCTACGTGTGCGGTACGGACGGGCGTCCGATCGAGCAGTGAGCCCAGGAGTGCCGCGCCGCCGGGACGGGTGTCCCGGCGGCGTCGGCATGCCGTACGGCATTCCGCTCGGCGTGACGCTCCGGACGGTCAGGCGCCCGGGGCCCGGAAGTCGACGGCCTTCCTGGTGGCCGCGTCGATGTCCGCCGGGCTGAGCAGGGGTACGGCCCTGGAGCGGATCGCCCCCGTGGCACGTACCGCGATCGATGTGGCGGCCATGGAGACGTCGTCGGGCATGTCGGCGACGACGTACAGGTCGTCGTCGCCGAAGGCGAAGTACATCCATTCGAGGGTGCCGCCGCACGACGCGAGGGTCCGCTCCACGGCCTCCTTGCGGCCCGAGCCGCCCTCGGCGAGCAGGCCCTTGGTGCCCTCGGCGCTGTAGCTGGCCTGGATCAGGTACTTCGGCATGTGCCTCTCCCGTTCGATCGCCTGGGATCCGTCCGGGATCCACCCTTGGGCAGCTCCCGGGTTCGGGCCATCCGAAGGGGTCCGGGCGGGGACGGGGCACTCCGGGCGGGGGCGGGCCCGCCGGGCTTCAGGCCCGGCCGCGCAGGCTGGTCGCCGTCGTGCCCGCGCGGGTACGGAGCAGCAGCCGCAGGGTGCCCGGGTTCTCGTAGCCGACGCGGCGGGCGATGACGGGGAGGGGCAGGGTCGTGGTCCGCAGCAGATGGCTCGCCTGCTCGACCCGCAGATCCTGGACGAAGCGGACCGGGGTGGTGCCCAGCGTTCTGGACACGACACGTTGCAGGGTGCGTTCGCTGATGCCCAGCGCACGTGCCGCCTCGGAGACGACGAGCGGCTCGTGGAGGTGCTCGCGGGCCCAGCGTTCGAAGGCCGAGACGGTCGGGTCGCTCTGGGCGAGCGCGGCGGGGATGGCGTACGCGGCCTGGGAGGGCCGGTCGTCCACGACGAGATAGCGGGAGACGAGTTCGGCGAGGGCCGGGCTGGCGGCGCGGACCACGGACAGGGCGAGGTCCAGGTGCGCGAAGGCGGCTCCGGCGGTGGTGATGCCGCCGGAGACGGTCACCATCGAGGTCTCGTCGAGGCCGACGGCCGGGTAGCGGGCCCGGAACACGGGAGACAGCCACCAACTCGTCGTCGCCCGCCGTCCGTCGAGCACCCCGGACTCGGCGAGCAGGAACGTGCCCGTGCAGGCGGAGGCGACCGGTGTGCCCGCGGACCGGACCTCGGTGAGCAGCCCGCGCGCGGGCCGGGTCGTGTCTGCGGAGACGTAGGCGAGCAGGGCGTCGGGGCGGCGCTCCGTGGTGGCGGGGACGACGAGCAGATCCGCGTCGGCGACCGAGCCGGCCGGCTCGGTGTGCACGGTGTGGCCCACACCGGTGGTGACCCGGCGGCGGAATCCGACGGTGTGGATCTCCCACTCGGGAGGGGGCTGAGGCAGCTCACCGCGCAGGGCGTTCGCCGTGTGCAGGACGTCGAGGATCGCGGAGAGCCCGGAGCCGAACACTCCGTCGAGCGCGAGTACGGCCACCTTCATGTCGGGAATCGTATCAACGACGTCGGATCCGACACTCCCCCGGCGAACTGCGCCGGGCTTGGATTCTCCGTATGAGCATGGACATCAGCAGTGAAGAAGCCCTCCGGGACACCCGGTCCCGTACGCACACCTGGGGCGCGCCGGTGCGGCCGACGGCCGACATCCTCGGGATGACCGGGCGGGAAATCCTGCAGGCCGGGATCGACGGCCGCTTCCCCTCCGCGCCCATCATGAGCACGCTCGGGTTCCGGTTCGTCGAGGTCGGGGACGGCCTCGCGGTCTTCGAGACCGAGCACGGCGAGCACCTCTACAACCCGATGGGCAGCGTGCACGGCGGCTATCTGGCGTCGGTGATGGACGCGGCGCTCGGCTCGGCGGTGATGAGCCGGCTGCCCGCGGGCTCCACGTACACCACGACCCAGCTGGGACTGCATCTGATCCGCCCGGTCTTCGCGGACACCCCGCCGCTGCGGGTCTCGGGCACGGCGCTGCACGTCGGGCGGTCCACGGCGACGGCCGAGGCGCGGGTGGTGGGGATCGAGGACGGGAAGCTGTACGCGCACGGGTCGACGACGTGTGCGGTGTTCTCCTTCCCCGCCGGCTGACACGGGCAGGGGCCCCGGCGTGGTGCCGGGGCCCCTGAGGGTGTCGTGGGACGAGGTGTCCGGGATTCCCGGACGGGGGTGTCCGGGATTCCGGGGGTGTCCGGGGTTCCGGACGGGGTGCCCGGGGTTCCCGGTGGGGGTGTCGAGGTGCTCAGACCTTGACGGCCGGCTCGGCGACGGCCCCGTCCCGCTGTTCCGGTACGTCGGCGTGGGCGGCCGGGGCATGGTCGTCGACGAGGGTCTTCTCGTCGAAGGGGATGTGCCCGGCGAGGACCTCGGCAGCCCGCTCCTTGTCGATCTCCTTCGTCCAGGTGCCGACGAGGACCGTGGCGACGGCGTTGCCCGCGAAGTTGGTGAGGGCCCTGGCCTCGCTCATGAACCGGTCGATGCCGACGATCAGACCGACGCCGTCGACCAGCGCGGGCTTGTGCGACTGGAGGCCGCCGGCGAGGGTCGCCAGACCCGCTCCGGTGACGCCCGCCGCGCCCTTGGACGCGATGACCATGAAGACGAGCAGCGAGATCTGCTCGCTGATCGAGAGCGGGGTGCCCATCGCCTCGGCGACGAAGATCGAGCCCATCGTCAGGTAGATCGCGGTGCCGTCGAGGTTGAACGAGTAGCCGGTCGGGACGGTGATGCCGACGACGGGCTTCGAGACGCCCAGGTGCTCCATCTTGGCGATGAGCCGCGGCAGGGCGGACTCGGACGACGAGGTGGAGAGGATCAGCAGGAACTCCCGGCCGAGGTACTTCAGCAGCGCGAACAGGTTCATGCCGGCGACGAGCCGCAGCAGTGCGCCGAGCACCAGGACCACGAAGAGCGCGCAGGTGATGTAGAAGCCGATCATGATCACCGCGAGCGACTTCAGCGCGTCGACACCGGTCTCGCCGACCACCGCCGCGATCGCGCCGAAGGCACCGACGGGCGCCGCCCACATGATCATCGCGAGGATGCGGAAGACGAGCTTCTGGATGTGCCCGATACCGCGCAGGATCGGCTCACCCGCCGTGCCCATGGCCTGCAGCGCGAAGCCCGCGAGCAGGGCCACGAGCAGCGTCTGGAGCACCTCGCCCTCGGTGAAGGCGGAGACCAGCGTCGTCGGGATGATCCCGAGGAGGAAGTCGACGGTGCTCTCGCTCGCGCCCGCCGCCTGCTTCTCGCCGGCGGCCCTTGCCGCCTCCGTGAGGTCCAGCCCGGCGCCCGGCTCCAGGAGGTTGCCCACGAGCAGCCCGATGGCGAGCGCCACGGTCGACATGACCAGGAAGTAGCCGAGGGCGAGGCCGCCGACGGCGCCGACCTTGGCGGCCTTGCGGACCGAGCCGACGCCGAGCACGATCGTGCAGAAGATGATCGGGGAGATCATCATCTTGATCAGGTTGACGAACCCGGTGCCGATCGGCTTGAGCTCGACGGCGACTCCGGGGGCCGCGAAGCCCACGATGATGCCGAGGACGACGGCACCGATGACGGCGAGATACAGATAATGGGTGCGGTCCCGCCTTGCGGCTGCTGGTGCGGCTTCGCTTGCCACGGGGATTCCTCCTCGGCTGATGAGCATCCACGTCCCGGTGGATGCCGGTGACTATTCAGCAGCCTGTGACTCCGGTCACCCTTGCGTGCGTTTCGTTCACACGAAATCAGCCAGGCAGACTTGACCCATGCACATACCCCGCCCACGGAGCCTCGCCGGCCAGCTCTTCGCGATGCAGGTGGTCCTGGTCGCCGCGATCGTGGCGGGGTGTGCGTTCTTCGCCTATCTCACCGATCGTGAGCAGGCCGAGGAAACCGCCCGCCGGCAGGTGACCGCCACCGCGACCGCGGTGGCGGACTCGCCGTCGGTGGTGGCCGCCGTGCGGTCACCCGATCCGACCGCGGTGCTGCAGCCCTACGCCGAGCGACTGCGGAAGGACTCGGGCGTCAACTTCGTGGTGATCATGGCTCCGGACGGCACACGGTGGACGCATCCGGAGCCGGGCGAGATCGGCCGTACGTATCTGGGGCACATCGACGAGGCGCTGCGCGGGCGTACGTTCTCCGAGACGCACATGGGGGTGCTGGGCCGCTCGGTACGGACGGTGGCACCGGTGCGTGAGGACGGCCGGGTCGTCGCGCTCGTGAGCTCGGGGATCACCATCGACAGGATCAGCGAGCAGGTGCGGGAGCAGGTCACCGCGCTGCTGGGGATGGCGGGGGTGGCCCTGGCGCTGGGCGGCGTCGGCACGTACGTGATCAACGCACGGCTGCGCCGGCACACGCACGGGATGAACGCGTCGGAGCTGAGCCGGATGCACGACTACCACGAGGCCACGTTGCACGCGGTACGTGAAGGGCTGCTGATGCTGGACGGGCGGCGGCGCATCGCCCTGATCAACGACGGCGCACGCGAGTTGCTCGGGCTGGACGCGGACGTGGTGGGCCGGAGCGCCGGCGAACTGGGCCTGCCGCCCGGGCTGACGGGGGTGCTGCTGGCGAGTGAGGCGCGGGTCGACGAGCTGCATCTGACCGCGGACCGGGTGCTGGTCGTGTCCACCCAGCCGGTGGTCGGCGGCGAGCGCCGGGGCACGGTCGTGACCCTGCGGGACCACACCGAACTCCAGGCGCTCACCGGCGAGCTCGACTCCGAGCGTGGCTTCACCCAGGCGCTGCGCGCCCAGGCCCACGAGGCCGCGAACCGGCTGCACACCGTGGTCTCCCTGATCGAGCTGGGCCGCGCGGACGAGGCGGTCGAGTTCGCCACGGCCGAGCTCGAACTGGCCCAGGTCCTCACGGACCGTGTGGTCAGCGCGGTCGGCGAGCCGGTGCTGGCGGCGCTGCTGCTGGGCAAGGCGGCCCAGGCCAACGAGAGCGGCGTCGAACTGGTCCTGACCGACGACAGCCGCATCGACGACGGGGTCCTGCCGCCGTGGCTGCCGCCGCGCGATCTGGTCACCGTGCTCGGCAACCTCATCGACAACGCGGTCGAGGCGTCGTCCATGTCCCCGGCCACTGACGGCCCTACGGCTCCGCGCCCCGGGGTGCCCGGCGCCCTCGGCCTTCCGGCCGGCCACACCGGGCCTGCCGCGCCCGGCCCTGCGGACCCGGTGTCCCCGGCATCCGCAGTCCCGGCCGACGCCGCCCCACCCACACCTGCAGACCCGCAGCCGGTCACCGTCCCGGTGGCCCGCGGATCCCGGACCGCGGACACGGAGCCGGACCCGCTGCGGACCCCGCACGGACACGCCGGACCCGGAACCGGCCGACTCCCCGCGAGGGAAGGCGGGGTGAGGCCCCACGGCCGGCCGGCCGCGACAGCCGTTCCGCATGCCCGCGAGGCGCCGCCCGGCGAAGGGGCACCGGCGCAGGGGGCGGGGTCCGCGCACCGCCACCCCCGAGTCGTCGTCACCGCCCGCACCGACGACGGCGAACTCGTCCTGCGCGTCAGCGACTCCGGCCCCGGGGTGCGTTCCGGCGACGTGGAGGCCGTGTTCGAGCGGGGCTGGTCGACCAGGGGACCCGGCCGGGGGCTGGGGCTCGCGCTGGTGCGGCAGGCCGCGCACCGGGGCCGGGGCACGGTCGAGGTGGCGCAGGGCCCTCATGGCGGCGCGGAGTTCACGGTACGACTGCCGCTCGGAGCGGCGGAGGTGAGCGCATGACCGCACCCGCCGCCATCCGCGTACTCGTCGTCGAGGACGATCCCGTCGCCGCCGACGCGCACGCCCTGTACGTCCGGCGCATGCCCGGGTTCACCGTCGCCGGGGTCGCCCATTCACGGGCGGAGGCGTACCGGGTGCTGGAGCGCACACCCGTCGAGCTGATCCTGCTCGACCTGTATCTGCCCGACGGGCACGGGCTGCAACTGCTGCGCTCCCTGCGTGCCGCCGGGCACTCCGCCGACGTGATCGCCGTGACGTCCGCGCGCGATCTGGCCATCGTCCGCGAGGGCGTGTCCCTCGGCGTGGTCCAGTACGTGCTGAAGCCGTTCACCTTCGCCACGCTCCGCGACCGGCTCGACCGGTACGCCGAGTTCCGCGCCACCGCGGGCGAGGCGTCCGGTCAGGACGAGGTGGACCGGGCGCTCGCGACGCTGCGAACCCCTCAGCCCACCACGCTCCCGAAGGGCCTCAGCGCGCCCACGCTGGAGGCCGTGACCCGCACCCTGCGGGACACCGAGGCCGGCCTCACCGCGGCCGAGGCGGCCGCGTCGGTCGGTATCTCGCGCATCACCGCGCGCCGCTATCTGGAACACCTGGTCACCGAGGGCCGCGCCGCCCGCAGCCCTCAGTACGGCCAGATCGGCCGCCCGGAGCTCCAGTACCGCTGGATCCGCTCGGCCCGCTGAGCCGGCCCGTCGGCCGACCGCCCCACGCGACCACCGGAGCCGTACCGCCGCACCACGCGGCCACCGCACCACGCGACCCCCGGAACCGTACCGCCGGGCCATCGGCCGAAAGCCCTTTCGTGCACGGGCATTGACCTTGATTCAGGGCCGGACCTACGGTCACCGGGCAGCCCCCACGGCTGACAGAGGAGGTCGTGCCCGTGCGCCCCACCGCTCCACCGACCCTCGCCCCTCCCGTACTCGCCCTCGCCCTCGGGCTCGTCCTCACCGCCTGCGGTGGCGGCTCCGGCGCGGGCGACACGAACACCGTCGAGGTGGTCTACAACCGCTCGACCGACAACAACATCCGCTTCAAGGACGCCTTCCTGGAGTCCGTGAAGAAGGAGTTCGAGAAGGCCCACCCCGGCAAGACGGTCAAGCTGATCCCCGTCCAGGCCCCCGACAACGACTACGCCACCAAGGCGCAGCAGATGATGCGCTCCCCGAAGACCGCCCCCGACCTGGTCTACGAGGACACCTTCCGCATCAACTCCGACATCAAGGCCGGGTACTTGAAGCCCCTCGACGACTACCTCGCGAAGTGGGACACCTGGGACCAGTTCGTCGACACGGCCCGCGCGGCCGCGAAGGCCGAGGACGGCAAGACGTACGGCGTCCCGGACGGCACGGACACCCGTGGCCTCTGGTACAACAAGGAGATCTTCGCCAAGGCGGGCCTGCCCGCCGACTGGCGGCCCGGGAACTGGAACGAGGTCCTCGACGCCGCCCGCACCGTCAAGCGCGAGGTCCCCGGCGTCATCCCGCTCAACGTCTACACCGGCAAGGGCCCAGGCGAGGCGGCCGTGATGCAGGGCTTCGAGATGCTGCTGTACGGCACGGGCGCGGACCCGCTGTACGACCCGGCGGCCAAGAAGTGGGTCGCGGGCGGCAAGGGCTTCCAGGACGCACTCGGATTCGTGCGGACCGTGTACGGGGAGAAGCTCGGCCCGGACGTCTCGGACGCGCTCGACCCGAACGTCGGCACCCGTGTCGCGACCGAGTTCTTCCCCGAGGGCAAGCTCGCCATCTCCCTCGACGGCTCCTGGATGGGCCAGAACTGGATCAACAAGGGCCCCAAGGAGTGGCCGGCCTGGGAGAAGGACCTGGCACAGGCACCGATGCCGACGCAGCACGGCCAGGCTCCCGGCAAGGTGTCCATGTCCGGCGGCTGGACGTGGGCGATCCCGCAGAAGGCGAACAACCCGGATCTGGCCTGGGAGTTCCTCAAGACGCTGCAGTCGCGGGAGAACGCGGTGCGGTGGGACGTCGTGGGCGCCCAGATCGCGGTGCGCAAGGACGTGGCCGCGGACCCGCGCTATCTGTCGTCCATGCCCGGCATCAGGTTCTTCACCCAGCTCGTCCCGTACACGCACTACCGGCCCGCGCTGCCCGTCTATCCCCAGGTGTCCACGGCCATCGGGGAGGCGATGGAGAAGGTGACGACCGGTGACGCCTCTCCGGCGGCCGCGGCGAAGGCCTACGATGAACAGCTGCGGACCATCGCCGACGGCGCGGTCGTGGAGAAGTGAGCCGGGACAGCCGGGACTCTCGCGGAGCCCGGGCGTGGCGGTGGGTGCCGCTGACCCCCGCCACGCTGCTCCTGCTGCTGTTCCTCGCCGGGCCGATCGGCTACTGCGTGTGGATCGCGTTCACCGACACCCAGCTGACCGGGGCGTCCGGTTCGCACTTCGTCGGCCTGGACAACTTCCGCCGCGCCTTCGCCGACGAGGACTTCCGCAACGCGGTGTGGCTGACGCTGGTCTTCACCGTGGTCTCGGCGGTCCTCGGGCAGAACACGCTGGGGCTGGCGCTGGCCGGGCTGATGCGGGCCGCGTCCCGGCCGGTGCGTACGCTCACGGGCGCGCTCGTCATCACGGCCTGGGTGCTGCCGGAGATCGTCGCGGCGTTCCTGCTGTACGCGTTCTTCCGTCGCGAGGGCACGCTCAACGCCGTGCTGGACTGGCTGCATCTGCCGTCCCAGAACTGGCTGTTCACCCTCCCGGTCCTCGCGGTGTCGTTCGCCAACGTCTGGCGCGGCACCGCGTTCTCGATGCTGATCTACTCGGCCGCGCTCGCCGAGGTCCCGCGGGACGTCACCGAGGCCGCCGAGGTCGACGGCGCCGGGGGCGTCCGCCGGCTGCGGTACATCACGCTGCCGATGATCCGCCGTTCCATCGGGACGACGCTGATGCTCAACACGCTCTCCACGCTGTCCGTCTTCGGTCTCATCTGGGCGATGACCCGCGGCGGGCCCGGCAATCGCAGCCAGACCCTGCCGGTGTTCATGTACGACCAGGCGTTCCTGAAGAGTCTGATCGGGTACGGGACGGCGGTGGCGCTGCTGCTGCTCCTGGTCGGCTCGCTGTTCTCGGTCGTGTACCTGCGGCTGCTGAAGGTGGAGGTCTGATGCGGGGTCCGATGCGCGGCCGGGCACGGGGGCCGGTGCACCGTCGTACGAAGGCCCGCCTCGCCGCCGACGCCGCGCTGCTGCTCACCGCGGCGGGCTTCGCGCTTCCGCTGCTCTGGCTGGTGCTGGCGTCGGTGAACGCGGACGCCGATCTGCGGGTACGCCTGCCCGGCTCGGTCACGGCCGAGCACTTCGACGCCGTACTCACCGACGAGATCACCTTCACGCCGATGCTCAACAGTCTGCTGCTGTGCGGCGGTGCGACCGTCGTCACGGTCGTCTGCGCGGCGCTGGCGGCGTATCCGCTCTCCCGCTACCGGTCCCGCTTCAACCGGCCGTTCCTGCTGACGATCCTCTTCACGACCTGTCTGCCGATCACGGCGGTGATGGTTCCGGTGTACGGCCTGTTCGTCCAGGTGGAGCTGATCGACACGATGCACGGGACGGCGCTGTTCCTCGCGACCTCCCAGCTTCCGTTCGCCATCTGGCTGATGAAGAACTTCATGGACGGCGTCCCGCTCGTGCTGGAGGAGGCGGCGTGGACCGACGGAGCGTCGATGACGCAGACCCTGACCCGGGTGGTGCTGCCCCTGATGGGCCCGGGGGTCACGGTGGTGATGATCTACACGTTCATCATGCTCTGGGGAAACTTCTTCGTCCCCTTCATGCTGCTGCTCTCCCCCGAGCAGCTTCCCGCGTCCGTCTCCGTCTTCACCCTGTTCGGCAACTACGGCTCGGTGGTCTACGGCCAGCTGGCGGCGTTCTCGATCCTCTACTCGCTGCCGGTGCTGGTGCTGTACGTGCTGATCGCCCGGCGGCTCGGCGGCGGCTTCACGCTCGGCGGCTCGGTCAAGGGATGATCACTCTGGAGTTTCCTACGAGTTCCGGGCTTTGGGTAAACCCACCGTAGCCAGCAGTGACTGTCCGCTCCTACGGTGTGCGCGTGCACTCCACCCCGCCCTTCAACGCCCCCGCCGCCCGCCGCCTGCGCGAGGCCCTGGGGATGGCACCCGGGCATGTCGCCTACGGACTCCAGGCGCAGTACGGCCTCCAGATATCCCCGGACGTCGTGGTCGCCTGGGAACGGGGCCTCCTGGCGCCGGACTCCCAGGAACTGACCGCGCTCGCCGGGGTGCTGTGGTGCTCCCCCGCCGAACTGCTCGGCGCACCCCAGAGCCTGCGCGAGCACCGGATGGCCCGCGCACTGAGCCCCGACGACCTGGCGCGCCGCATCGGCCTGGACTCCGCCGCGTACCGGCGCATGGAGGACACGAACCACTGGCGCGGCAACGAACGCCAGACCGCGGCGCTCGCCCAGGCCCTGGCCCTGTCCCCGCGCGAGCTGCTGACGGCGACCGGCCGCAACGAGGAGCTGGCGGATCTGCTCCGCAGCGCGGCGACGACCCGCTGGCAGGCGTACGTACGCCCGGTGGCGAAGATTCTGCCGATGCCGAAGCGCCGGCTGGAGGGCGTCCTGCAACAGCTGCACGCCGACTACCACGCCCGTATGGCGGCCACTTCCAGCTGGGGCGCCTCGGAGAGCTCCGGCGAGTCGGGCAAGGAGTTCCTCGACCGGATCGTGCACCAGTTCTGGATACTGGCTCCCGGCTGAGCCCGTGGCCGGCGAAGCGCCTACTCCCTTCCGAAACAACGTAGTTACCCGGGGGTAGAGGGAACGCCGCATTCCGTCCATTGTTGAACGCGAACATGCCAAGGCCCTTTCGGCACTCCGTGCCCGACAAGGCGTCCACCGGACCTCCTCAGGAGTGAACCCCCCATGCATGTACGCAGATGGACCTCCCGCGCCGCGGTCTCGTTCGCCGCGGTGGCCCTCACCGCCTCGATGACGGCCACCGCCACGGCCGCGACCGCACCCACGACGGCACCCGCACCCACTCCCGCGGTGCAGCGGGCCGGCGCCACCTTCGCCGCGCTCGGCGGCGTCGACTACGCGACCTGGCAGCGCGATGTCTCGGCCGTCGTCGCCACCGCACGGCCGTACATCGAGCAGCGCACGGCCGACGCGTCCGGCAAGCGGCTGGCGATGGTGCTGGACATCGACAACACCTCGCTGGAGACGGACTTCCACTACTTCTGGGAGTACCCGACCCCCGCGGTCAAGCAGGTGCTGGACCTCGCACGCTACGCCGACTCCCGTGGCGTGGACATCTTCTTCGTCACGGCCCGGCCCGGCATCATCGAGTCGCTGACCTCGTACAACCTCCACAAGGCCGGCTACCCGGTCGACGGGCTGTACGTGCGCAGCATTCCCGATCTGTTCGAGGAGGTCAGCGCGTACAAGACCGGTAAGCGCGCGGAGATCGAGGCCAAGGGCTACACGATCATCGCGAACGTCGGCAACAGGTCCAGCGACCTGGTCGGCGGTCACGCCGAGCGCACGTTCAAGCTGCCGGACTACGACGGCAAGCTGTCCTGACGCGTTCCCGCGCGAACCCGCCCGTCCGCCGGTCCGGCCGCCTCACGGCCGCGACCGGCGGACGGTGCACCACGTCCCGGCCCCGGGCTCCCGGGTCCGGGATGCCGGGGTCAGAAGACCGACTCGGCCTCGTGCATCCGGTCCTCGGGCACGGTCTTCAGCCGGGTGACCGCCTCCGCGAGGGGGACCATGGCCACCTCCGTACCACGCAGCGCGGTCATCATGCCGAACTCGCCGCGGTGCACGGCCTCCACCGCGTGCCAGCCGAAGCGGTTCGCGAGCACCCGGTCGTACGCGGTCGGGACGCCGCCGCGCTGCACATGGCCGAGGATGACGGGGCGGGCCTCCTTGCCGAGGCGGCGCTCCAGCTCCCCGGCGAGCCGGGTGCCGATACCCGTGAAGCGCTCGTGACCGTACTGGTCGATCTCGCCCTTCTTGTACTCCATGGAGCCCTCGGCCGGATGTGCGCCCTCGGCGACGCAGATGACCGCGAACTTCTTGCCGCGCGAGAAGCGCTCCTCGACCATCTTCACCAGGTCCTCGACGTGGAAGGGCCGCTCGGGCAGGCAGATGCCGTGGGCGCCGCCCGCCATGCCGGACTCCAGCGCGATCCAGCCGGCGTGCCGGCCCATCACCTCCACGACCATGACCCGCTGGTGGGACTCGGCCGTGGTCTTGAGCCGGTCGATGGCCTCGGTGGCGACGGTGACGGCGGTGTCGAAGCCGAAGGTGCGGTCGGTGGAGGAGATGTCGTTGTCGATGGTCTTCGGTACGCCGACGACGGGCATCCCGGCGTCCGCCAGCATCCGGGCGGCGGTCAGCGTGCCCTCGCCGCCGATCGGGATGAGCGCGTCGAGGCCGTACCGGCGTGCCAACTCCCCCGAGTTCTCGGCGGCTTCGCGCAGCCGGGAGCGCTCCAGGCGGGCCGAGCCGAGGATCGTGCCGCCGCGGGCGAGGATGCCGCTCACCGCGTTGAGGTCCAGGGGCCGGTAGTGGCCGTCGAGCAGCCCCTTGAACCCGTCCTCGAAGCCGATGACTTCATCCCCGTGGCCGGTCATGGCACGGTGCACGACCGACCGGATCACTGCGTTCAGGCCGGGGCAGTCACCGCCTGCGGTGAGAATTCCGATGCGCATCGTGCTGTGTCTCCTGCTCGCTAGCGTTACCTGTGAGCCCTTCTCGATTCTCACACGCCCGGTCCGGACCTCGCCGGTCCGGACCCTCCGCCGGTCCGGCTTCGCATGGCGGGCGCCCTACCCACCCGCAGAGGTATTGTCAAGAGGGCAATGCCACCCTATCGAGTTATTTCGAGCGCATGAGTGCACACATGAGCTCGCAGTTCAGCAGGACACTCGCCGATGAGCAGGACAGGAGAGCACGCGTGACGCGGAGCGTGTACGTGACCGGGATCGATCGCGGAGACGGTCGCCAGGTGGTGGAGCTGGGGGTCATGGAGCTCCTGACGCGCCAGGTGGACCGGGTGGGGGTCTTCCGCCCACTCGTGCACGACGGACCCGATCGCATGTTCGACCTACTGCGTGTGCGCTACCGGCTCTCCCAGGACCCGGCGTCCGTGTACGGCATGGACTACTACGAGGCCGCCGCGCTGCAGGCCGAGAAGGGCACCGACGAACTGGTGTCCCAGCTGGTCGACCGCTTCCACCAGGTCGCACGCGACTACGAGGTCGTCCTCGTCCTCGGCACGGACTTCCACGCCACCCAACTCCCCGACGAGCTGGCGCTGAACGCCCGGCTGGCCAACGAGTTCGGCGCCTCGGTCATACCCGTGGTGGGCGGCAAGGGCCACACGGCGGAGTCGGTGCGGGCGGAGGCCCGCAACGCCCACCGCGCCTACGAGGTGCTGGGCTGCGACATCCTCGCGATGGCCGTGAACCGGGTGGCCCCGGAGGACCGCCAGGCGATCGCCGAACGGCTCGCGGCCCGCGTCCCCGTCCCCTGCTACGTGCTGCCCGACGAGCCTGCGCTCGCCGCGCCCACGGTCGCGCAGGTCACCCAGGCCCTGGGGGCCACCGTGCTGCTCGGGGACGATTCCGGGCTCGCCCGGGACGCGCTCGACTTCGTCTTCGGCGGCGCGATGCTGCCGAACCTGCTGAAGGCCCTGACCCCCGGCTGCATGGTCGTCACCCCCGGCGACCGCGCCGACCTGGTGGTCGGCTCGCTCGCCGCGCACTCCGCGGGCACCCCGCCCATCGCGGGCCTGCTGCTCACCCTCGACGAGCGCCCGGCCGACTCGATCCTCACGCTGGCCGCCAGGCTGGCGCCGGGCACACCCGTGCTCTCGGTGCCCGGCGGCTCCTTCCC
Organism: Streptomyces sp. NPDC091376; assembly: GCF_044757085.1. NCBI lineage: Bacteria > Bacillati > Actinomycetota > Actinomycetes > Kitasatosporales > Streptomycetaceae > Streptomyces > Streptomyces sp. NPDC091376. The sequence continues at coordinate 346,569 of NZ_JBIVUF010000007.1, forward strand.
CACCGCGGCCGAACTCTTCGCGCTCGAAGGCAAGTTGAGCGCCGGGACGCCGCGCAAGGCGGAGACCGCGCTCGGCCTGTTCGAGCGCCACGTCGACACGGCGGGGCTGCTCGCCCGGCTCGAGGTGGCCCGTACCGGCCGGGTCACCCCGATGATGTTCGAGCACGACCTGCTGGAGCAGGCCCGTTCCCAGCGCCGCCGCGTCGTGCTGCCCGAGGGCACCGAGGAGCGCGTGCTGCGCGCGGCCGACGTCCTGCTGCGGCGAGGCGTCTGCGACCTGACCCTCCTCGGCGACACCGACGTCATCCGCAAGAAGGCCGCGGACCTCGGCATCGATCTCTCCCAGGTGCAGCTGATCGACCCGGCCACCTCCGAGCTCCGCGAGGAGTTCGCCGAGCTGTACGCGGGGCTGCGCGCCCACAAGGGCGTGACCGTGGAGCTGGCGCACGACGTCGTCTCGGACGTCAACTACTTCGGCACCCTGATGGTCTCGCAGGGCCTCGCGGACGGCATGGTCTCCGGCTCCGTCCACTCCACCGCCGCGACGATCCGCCCGGCCTTCGAGATCATCAAGACCACTCCGGGGGCCTCGATCGTCTCCTCCGTCTTCTTCATGTGCCTCGCCGACAAGGTGCTCGTGTACGGCGACTGCGCGGTCAACCCGGACCCGGACGCCGAGCAGCTCGCGGACATCGCGGTCCAGTCGGCGGCGACGGCGGCCCGCTTCGGCGTCGAGCCGCGGATCGCGATGCTGTCGTACTCCACCGGGACGTCCGGCTCGGGCGCGGACGTGGACAAGGTGCGCGAGGCGACCAAGCTGGTGCGTGAGCGCCACCCGGAGCTGAGTATCGAGGGCCCGATCCAGTACGACGCGGCGGTCGAGCCGTCCGTCGCCGCGACCAAGCTGCCGGAGTCCGAGGTGGCGGGCCAGGCGACGGTCCTGATCTTCCCGGACCTCAACACCGGCAACAACACCTACAAGGCGGTGCAGCGCTCGGCCGGCGCGGTGGCCGTGGGACCGGTGCTGCAGGGTCTGCGCAAGCCGGTCAACGACCTGTCGCGGGGCGCGCTGGTCAGCGACATCGTCAACACGGTCGCGATCACCGCGATCCAGTCCCAGGTTCAGGAGCTCCCCGTATGACCGCCTCGCGCGTCCTCGTCCTCAACTCCGGCTCCTCGTCGGTGAAGTACCAACTGCTCGACATGCGCGACGGCTCCCGGCTGGCCGTCGGCCTGGTCGAGCGGATCGGCGAGGAGACGTCCCGGCTGGTGCACAACCCGCCGGCCGGCGACGGGGGCGGGAAGCGGGAGCGTACGGGCCCGATCGCGGACCACGCCGCCGCGCTGAAGGCCGTCGCCGAGGAGCTGACGCACGACGGGCTCGGCCTGGACTCCCCCGAGCTGGCGGCGATCGGCCACCGGGTGGTGCACGGCGGCCTGAAGTTCACGGCCCCGACCGTGATCACCGAGGAGGTGATGGCGGAGATCGAGCGCCTGGTGCCGGTGGCGCCGCTGCACAACCCGGCCAACATCACCGGCATCCGCACGGCCCAGGCCCTGCGCCCCGACCTGCCCCAGGTCGCGGTCTTCGACACGGCGTTCCACACGACGATGCCGGAGTACGCGGCCCGGTACGCGATCGACGTCGAGACCGCGGACGCGCACCGCATCCGCCGCTACGGCTTCCACGGCACCTCGCACGCGTATGTGTCGCGCAAGGCGGCCGAGCTGCTGGGCAGGGCGCCAAAGGACCTCAACGTCATCGTGCTGCACCTGGGCAACGGGGCGTCCGCGTCGGCGGTCGCGGGCGGCCGCTGCGTGGACACCTCGATGGGGCTGACCCCCTTGGAGGGCCTGGTCATGGGGACCCGTTCCGGTGACATCGACCCGGCGGTGACCTTCCACCTCAAGCGGGTCGCCGGGATGTCCGAGGATGATGTCGACGTCCTGCTGAACAAGAAGAGCGGTCTGGTCGGACTGTGCGGCGACAACGACATGCGGGAGATCCGGCGGCGGATCGACGAGGGCGACGAGCGCGCGCGGCTCGCCTTCGAGATCTACGTCCACCGGCTCAAGAAGTACATCGGCGCTTACTACGCGGTTCTCGGGCGCGTGGACGCGGTGGTGTTCACTGCGGGCGTGGGCGAGAACGCGGCTCCCGTGCGGGAAGCGGCCGTCGCCGGTCTGGAGGAGCTCGGTCTTGTGGTGGACACGGACCTCAACGCCGTACGGTCGGACGAGCCGCGGATCGTCTCGCCCGACTACGCGCGGGTGGCGGTCGCGGTGGTGCCGACCGACGAGGAACTGGAGATCGCCCGGCAGACGTTCGCCCTGGTCGACGCGGGGCCGGACGACGCGGGCCGGCCGGCCGGTGCCTGAGCGGCCCGGCAGGCCACGCCTGAGCGGCCGAGCGCCCATTTGTACATTCCACCAGACGGAATATTCCGCGTAGAAACAAACCGATAGGATCCGCCTCATGCGCCGTTCCAAAATCGTCTGCACACTGGGCCCCGCCGTCGACTCCTACGAGCAGCTGAAAGCGCTCATCGAGGCCGGCATGAACGTGGCCCGATTCAACATGAGCCACGGAACCCAGGCAGAGCACCAGGAGCGGTACGACCGTCTCCGCAGGGCGGTGGCGGAGACCGGCCGCCCCGTGGGCGTGCTCGCCGACCTCCAGGGCCCGAAGATCCGTCTGGAGACCTTCGCCGAGGGCCCGGTCGAGCTGGTCCGCGGTGACGAGTTCACGATCACCACCGAGGACGTCGCCGGAGACAAGTCCGTCTGCGGTACGACGTACAAGGGCCTGCCCGGCGACGTCTCCAAGGGCGACCAGGTCCTGATCAACGACGGCAACGTCGAGCTGCGGGTCGTCGAGGTCGCCGGCCCGCACGTGAAGACGGTCGTCATCGAGGGCGGTGTCATCTCCGACCACAAGGGCATCAACCTGCCCGGCGCGGCGGTGAACGTCCCGGCCCTCTCCGAGAAGGACGTCGAGGACCTGCGCTTCGCGCTGCGGATGGGCTGCGATCTCGTCGCCCTGTCCTTCGTGCGCGACGCGAGCGACGTCAAGGACGTCCACAAGGTGATGGACGAGGAGGGCCGCCGGGTCCCCGTCATCGCCAAGGTGGAGAAGCCGCAGGCCGTGGAGAACATGGCGGACGTCGTCATGGCCTTCGACGGCGTGATGGTGGCGCGCGGCGACCTTGCCGTCGAGTACCCGCTGGAGCGGGTCCCGATGGTGCAGAAGCGGCTCATCGAGCTGTGCCGCCGCAACGCCAAGCCGGTGATCGTCGCGACTCAGATGATGGAGTCGATGATCACCAACTCCCGCCCGACCCGCGCCGAGGCGTCCGACGTCGCCAACGCGATCCTGGACGGCGCCGACGCGGTCATGCTGTCGGCGGAGTCCTCGGTGGGCGCGTACCCGATCGAGACGGTCAAGACGATGTCCAAGATCGTCACGGCGGCGGAGGAGGAGCTCCTCTCCAAGGGCCTCCAGCCCCTCGTCCCCGGCAAGAAGCCGCGCACCCAGGGCGGCTCCGTCGCCCGCGCGGCCTGCGAGATCGCCGACTTCCTCGGCGGCCGCGCCCTGGTCGCCTTCACCCAGTCCGGCGACACGGCCCGCCGTCTCTCCCGCTACCGGGCCCAGCCGCCCATCGTGGCCTTCACGACGGAGGAGTCGACCCGCAATCAGCTCACCCTGAGCTGGGGCGTGGAGCCCTTCATCGCCCCCTTCGTGGAGACCACGGACGCGATGGTCGACTTCGTCGACGCGGCCCTGCTGAAGCTCCAGCGCTTCAACGAGGGCGACACCATGATCATCACGGCGGGATCCCCTCCCGGCGTCCCGGGCACCACGAACATGGTGCGGGTGCACCACCTGGGCGGCGGCAAGCACGACTGACGCCGCTCGACCGCTCGTACGGCTGTGGGCCGCACCCCGGTGAGGGGGTGCGGCCCACAGCCGCTTGGGTCACCCGCACGCGCCCCGGGCGGCTGGATACGCACCCCGAAGCGCTGGTCATCAAGGCCCGCTACCACAACTGAGCCGTCCCCGTGCCCGTATGCCGCGAGCGGGAGCACGCGGCAGGTCGGCGGACCGCTGGCCCGAGGCGCCGGGAAGGGTCCGGCGGCGCTGTACGGGATGAGGCGCGAGTGTCGGAAGGTCCGGGGGTGGCGCCGCGCGACGGTCAGCTGACGTGCCCCGATTCCACCGGGTACTCCGGCGGCGACTGACCTCCGTGGACAAAGCTGTGGGCCGCGCCCCCGAAGGGGTGCGGCCCACAGTTTCTTTCCGCGGCTCCCGGAAGATCAGCCGGCGTTACCACCGGTGAAGTAGTTGTGCAGTCCCGGCACCGACAGCGTGCCGCCGAACTGGCCGGCCTGTGTCACCTTCACGTTGGTGAAGAAGGCGAAGGGAACGTTCAGCGGCGGCGGGGTCTTGGGACTGAAGGTCACGGGGATGAGGCCGAAGAGGTTGCCCTTCAGCTCCTCCGTGTACATCGTCACCGTGCCGTTGCGGATCGTGGAGGTCGACCCCTTCTCCGCCTCGACGTGCGCCGTGGTCCCGTTCGGGCCGACGACCAGCTGGTGCAGGTCCTTGATGTCCACGCCCGAAGCCGTGAACTTCAGCACCTTCTTGGTCTTGCCGCCACCGGTCCTGACCTCGACGATGCCCTTGTAGTCGAGGCCCGTCAGCGTGAGCTTCGAGCTCTCCAGCACCCAGGGGTCGTCCGGGAGCGACGGGATGCCCGGCTCCAGCTCGGCGGCGGCCAGGGCCTCGGGGTCGGCGGTCGGGCACGGGAAGCGCGGCTTGCCGTCCGCGCCCACGGGTATGTCCTCGTCCTTGATCGGGTCGAGGCCCTTGACCTTGTCGTCCAGCTCCTCCACCTCGGCGCCGGCCTTGTCGGCCGCGTCCTTGATGGCGTCCTTGGTCTTGTCCGTCGCCTTGTCGACCTCGTCCGTCACGTCCTTGACCGCGTCCGCGGGCTTGGACGTGGCGTCCTCGGCGGGCTTGGGCGAGGCCGTCTCGGTCGGCTTCGCCGTCTCACTCGGCGTCGGCGCCGGAGTCGCCGCCGGCTCCTTGTCGGGGCCGTCGAAGAGGTCCTTGAGGGCGTCGCCGACTCCCAGCGGGTCGAGCGGGTTACGCGTCTCCGACTCGCTCGGGGCCGGGGACGGGCTCGTCTGCTCCGGGTCCTTCTCGTCCGTACGGCCGGACTCGGAGGCGGAGGGAGTCGCACCCGGCTCGGCCTCGTCGTCCTTGTCGTCCGCGGAACCGCTCGGGGACGGCTCGGGCTTGGCGGTCTCCTCGTCGGACGGCTTCGCCGACTCGGAGGGCTTGGGCGACTCGGACTCCGCGGGTTCGTCGGAGCGGGTCACGCACGGGCCGGCGGCGAAGGGGATGTCCTTCTCGTCGGCGAGTGCGAGCTTGGGGGTGAGGCCCATGCCCACGAACACGGCGGTGGGCATCGCGGCCAGGGCTATCGCCTTGCCGGCCGGCTTGTGGAGCTTGGTCAGCAGGGACTTGCGCGGAGCCGCGTGACGCGGCCCCTTTCTCGCTTCCGCCCCATCGCCCCCGGCCGTGGTCAGCGGTGTGACATCACCCTGCACTGTTCCTCCCGCCATGGGCGTCGATGGTGGTCTCGTGCGTGTTCGGGTCGTACGGGCCCCACGGCTCCTGGTCGGCCTTGTCCGGAGCACCGGCGGGCACCGGGGCCTCGGTCCTGTCCGCTTCCGCCTTCGGCTTGCCCGGTGCCCAGGAGACCGAGAGCGCACCGCCGATGAGCGAGAGCAGGAAGCCGATGATGAAGCCGCCCAGGTTGGCGACCGGGATGGACACCAGCGCGAGCAGGATCGCGGCAACACCCGCGAACACCCTGACGAGAGGCTGGAACCACATGGTCAGGCCGAGCGTGACCAGCAGTACGCCGATGATCAGTGAGCCCGCGCCCGCGGTCGTCGCCATGGAGAGCGTCATGTGCCCGAGCTTGAGACTCGCGTACGGGAAGTAGGCGATCGGAATGCCACCGAGCAGGGTGAACAGGCCTGCCCAGAACGGTCGCTGCCCCCGCCAGTCGCGGAAGCGCTGCCGGATGACGCGGAGGAAATCTTCGTTCTGCCCCGTGGACTCGGCGCTCATGGAAAACAGCTCCCTGGAACTGGTGTTGCAGTGTGGAGAGTTGGGCGGGCGGGCGAAGCCGTATCAGCTCCCCCGCCCGCCCGGACGGGATGACCGTCAGTAGCACTCGACCTTGGGGCCGTCGCCCTTGTGCAGGCTCATCTGGAGTCCGCCGAGTTCGAACGTGCCGGCAGTGGTCGCCCACGCCTTCTGCTGGACCCCGGTCAGCTCCGCCTCATCGGCCTGCTGAGCGAAGCCGTTGGGCAGGATGGACTTGTCCTTGACGATCGGACCCTTGCCACCGGCCCGCTGGTCGGTGTCCTTGGCCGCGACGCCGATGTCGATGTTCGTGAACTTCGCGTCGGCCTTGAGGTCGGTGACGTCGAGGTACAGGTCCTTGGCCTTGACCTGCTTGCCGTTCTGACCGGCGTTCAGCTGCAGCGTGATCTTGCCGAGCAGCGGAACGTCGGACACCACGGACTGACACATGTCCGTGATCGTCGCGGTCTCGAAGGTCGAGATCGCGACCGGCCGGGCTACCTTCTCGTCGCCCTTGAGGTCCTTGTACCCCATGTCGACGCCGCCGTACTGGGCGAAGCCGTAGCCATGCAGGTAACCGGCCTCGACCTTGAACTCCTGGCCCGACACCGCGAACGACGCGGCGAGCGCGCCCTGTGCCAGTCCGACGCCTATCGCAGCCGTCGCGGCCACGGACGGCACCATGACAACGGCGAACCGCTTCCATCTGGTCCCACCACGTACCTGGGACATATCAGTTCCTCCTTCTCGGACGTACATCTCCGGTACGGACCTCGAAGGATCCGTACCTGGGATGGGAGAAGTGCTACGTCCTCGGGAAGGAGAGCGCCTGTGCGTCAGGCGCGAGCCGCGTCCGAATCACCGGCGATCACCCCCGAGCGACAACCACTGGCCACGCCTTCGCGCAACCTCGATGGACAGGCCCTGCCGGTCGGGCAGGAACCCCCCTGTCCGCGGTCGGCGCCTCTGCCGCCGGCCGACTCGGTGGGGACCCAGGACCGCGGTACGCGGCTGGCTGCCGGGCTGGTGCGGTGATGGACCGAGCGTCGCCGATCGTGGTGCATTACGAGCCGGGGCACAAGGGGGTTCGTTACTGACTAGTAACGGACGGATAACCACGCCACGACGGGGTGGTGTCGACCGGCAACACAGGGTGCCTCGGACCCCATCGACAGATCCGGAGATTGGAGTGAAAAAGCGGACAGAACAACGGCGTTGATTTACTGCGAGTAACAGCGGCCGCGTTTACCAAGTTTTGGTAAAGCGCGGCCGCTCATTGTCACTCTGTCGCCAAATCGGCCACCGCTCCGGGCGATATCAGCCGGGCGCCGGCGCCCCCTGCCGCTGCTCGCAGGAGGCGGTCGGCTTCAAACCAGGACCGTCAGAACAGAACTCGCGCAAGGGCCGTACGGGCCGCGGACACCCGCGGGTCGTCCGGGCCGATCACCTCGAAGAGCTCCAGCAGTCGCAGCCGGGCCGCGTCGCGGTCGTCGCCGGCGGTGAGCCGCACGGTGTCGACGAGCCGGCCGAAGGCGTCCTCGACATGGCCGCCGACCAGATCCAGATCCGCCGCGGCGATCTGCGCCTGGACGTCGCCCGGCGCGTCCGCCGCGTCCTTGCGCACCTTCTGGGGGTCCATGTCCCGCACCCGGGACAGGAGTTCGGCCTGGGCGAGCCCGAGCTTGGCCTCCGAGTTGCCCGGGTCGTCGGCGAGCACGTTCTTGTACGCCTGCACGGCGCCGCCGAGGTCGCCGGCGTCGAGCGCCTGGACGGCCGCTTCGAGCAGCGCGTCGTACGGTCCCGCCGGGATCTCGGCCTCGGGAGCGGGGGCGCCTTCCTCGGCGTCCGCGTCGACGGTGAGGCCGGTCAGGCCGAAGCGCTGCTCGCCGACCTGGATCAGCTGGTCCAGGGTCTGGCGGATCTGCGGCTCGGGCGCGAGGCCCTGGAAGAGCGGCAGCGCCTGACCGGCGACCACCGCGAAGACGGCCGGGATGCCCTGGATCCCGAACTGCTGCATCAGCATCTGGTTGGCTTCGACGTCGATCTTGGCGAGCACGAAGCGGCCGTTGTACTCCCGGGCCAGCCGCTCCAGCACAGGGCTCAGCTGCTTGCACGGTTCGCACCACTCGGCCCAGAAGTCGAGGACGACCGGGACCTCCGCGGAGCGCTGGAGGACATCGAGCTCGAAGCCCGCCTCGTCGACATCGATCACCAGGCTGGAGGGGGACACGGCACCGCCGCCGCCCTGCCGGGCGGTCTCCGCGCGCGTCTGCTCCGCCTTGGCCTTGGCCTCACCGGCCGCCTTCACCGCGGCGAGGTCGACGACGCCACTCATGGACATGTTCCTAGGCTGCATGAGTACATCCTCCCCCTTCCGCGCGCACGAGTGAAAAGTCCGTGGAGCACCGGTCCTGCGCTCCGGCCCCGAGCACCACTCCTGTGCCTCGGTTCCGCGTGGCGCCGGGTCCCCACCTGACGCCTGTGGCTGTCGCTCTCGCCGAGCTCCCGCTCAGCTTTCGCTACGAGTCGTAGCGTAACTCCTGTACCACTTCACCGGGAAGGTTCACCCGGTGAAGTGGCTCACAACAATCCACCTACTGGCCGGTATGGTCGCCGTCATGTGTAGTCACAGCCGTCGGAGCACGACCCGCACCGGCCGTCCGCGCAGCGCCGAGGCGGACGCCGCCATCCTCGACGCGACCAGGGCCGCCCTGGTCGAGCTGGGCTGGTCCAAGCTGACGATGGGCGATGTGGCGACCCGCGCCGGCGTGGCCAAGACCACCCTCTACCGCCGCTGGGCCGGCAAGAACGAACTGGTCGTGGACGCGGTCGCGGTCCTCTTCGACGAGCTGGAGCTGCCGGACCGGGGCAGTCTGGCCGCGGACGTGGAGGGTGTCGTGCTCCAGTTCGCGGCGCTGCTGGAGCGGCCCGAGGCCAGGACCGCGCTGATGGCGGTGGTCGCCGAGTCGACCCGCGACGAGCCGCTGCGCGAGCGGATCCGGGTCTCGATCGTGGACCGCCAGAAACGGCTCGTCCTGGAGGGACGGGAACGGGCCGAGGCGCGTGGCGAGCTGCCGACGGAGTCCGACCCCGTGGCGGCCGCCCGCACCGCCGACCTGATCTTCGACGTGATCGCGGGCGCGGTGGTGCACCGGGCACTGGTGAGCTGCGAACCGGTTGACGAGGACTGGGTGCGTCGCTTCACCGCGGTCCTGCTGGGCGGCCTGGGAGCGACGGCCCGGGAAGCCTGAGCCGCGCCCCCGCCCCCGCCCCGCCCGGCCCGGAAGTCAGACCTGGTACCGATCCGCCGCGAAGAGGTGCAGGTTCTCCGCCACCCACTCCGACGTCCGCTTCAGCCCTTCCTCCAGCGGGACCTCCGGCTCCCAGCCCGCCCACTCCCGCGCACGCCGGTTGTCGGACAACAGCCGCTCCACCTCGCTGCCCGAGGGTCGCAGCCGTGCCGGGTCGACGACGATCTCGGCCCGCCGGCCCGAGGCCGCGATGAGCCCGGCCGCGAGGTCCCCGATCGAGATCTCCCGTCCGGTACCGAGATTGACGACCTGTCCGAGGGCCCGGTCACAGGCCGCCGTCGCGAGGAAGCCGCGGGCCGTGTCCGTGACATAGGTGAAGTCCCGCGTCGGGCTGAGCGAGCCGAGCCTGATCTCCCGGGCTCCGGCGTGCAGTTGGGCGAGGATCGTCGGGATCACCGCACGCGCGGACTGCCTCGGGCCATAGGTGTTGAAGGGCCTGACCACCGTGACCGGCAGGTCGAAGGCGTGCCGGTGCGACAGCGCCATCATGTCCGCGCCGATCTTCGAGGCGGAGTACGGGGACTGCGGCTGGAGCGGGTGGTTCTCGGAGATGGGCACGGTGAGGGCCGTGCCGTACACCTCGCTCGTCGAGGTGTGCACCAGCCGGCGGACACCGTGCCTGCGGCAGGCCTCGGCGATGTTCTCCGTACCGTTGACGTTCGTCTGGACGTAGGCGCCGGGCGAGTCGTAGCTGTACGGGATGCCGATCAGCGCCGCCAGATGGAACACCGTGTCGCAGCCGGCGACGGCGTCCATCACCCGGCCCGCGTCGCGCACATCGCCCGCGAGCATCTCCACCTCGCCCATGAGGTGCGCCAGATGGCCCTTCTCCGCGTACGGCTTGTAGTGGACGAAGGCACGGACGCGTGCCCCGCGTTCCACGAGCAGATCGACGAGGGTGGAGCCGATGAAGCCCTCGGCGCCGGTGACGAGGACGGTGCGGTCGTTCCAGTTCATGCTGCGTACTCCTTGGTGGACGAGGCGAGTTCGAGGACACGGGCGGCCAGCAGATCCGCGGCACGGGCGTGCGGCCCCGGGTCGGCGGCCGTGCTCATCGCGGCCAGCCGTGCCGGATCGGCGAGCAGCGCAGCGGTGAGCGCGTCGAGCCGTTCGGCGGTGGTGTCGGCGTCCGGGAGCAGCAGTCCCGCGCCGGCGTCGGTGAGGACCCGGGCGTTGTGCGTCTGGTGGTCGCCGGGCGCGTGGGGGTAGGGGACGAGGACGGCCGGCACTCCGGTGGTGGCGAGTTCGGCGACGGTCGCCGCGCCGGCCCGGCTGACGACGAGGTCGGCGGCGGCGTAGGCGAGGTCCATCCGGTCGAGGTAGGGGACGGCCCGGGCCACGGGCGAGTCACCGAGCCGGCGCCGGGTCTCCTCCAGTGCGGCGGGCCCGGTCTTGATGAGGAGATGGACGTCGCTGCGGTCCCGCCACCGCTGTGCGAGCCCGATCGCGGCCTCGGTGAGCCGGGCCGCGCCGAGGCTTCCGCCGTTGACCAGCAGCAGCCGCGCCCCGTCGGGGATGCTCAGTTCGCGGCGGGCGTGCTCGCGCAGCGATGGGCGGTCGAGTCCGGCGAGCGCCGCGGCGATGGGCATTCCGGTGGTCAGGGCGTTCTCGCCGCCCGCCAGGTGCGCGCGGCTGCGGTCGAAGGCGACGGCGAGATGCGGGGTGAGCCGGGCGGCGAACTGGTTGGCCCGGCCGGGTACGGCGTTGGACTCGTGGATCAGGCTGGGCAGCCCGGCCAGCCGGGCGCCGAGGATGACGGGCGCGCTCGGGTAGCCGCCCATACCGACGGCGATGTGCGCCCGCTGAGCGCGCAGGATCGTGCGGCACTGGGCGCCGGACCTCAGCAGCGCGGCCGGCAGCAGATAGCGTCTGGCGCCCAGCGAGGGGTCGAAGGGGATCATGTCGACGGTGTGCAGGCGGTGTCCCGCGCCCGGTATCAGCTCGGTCTCCAGACCGCGCGTCGTGCCGACGAAGGAGATCACCGCCTCCGGTACGGCCCGGCGCAGCGCCTCGGCGAGCGCGAGGCCCGGGTAGATGTGGCCACCGGTACCGCCGGCGCCGATGACGACGGACAGCGGCTCCGCGGCGGTCCACGGACCGGGCCGGGCACCTGGCTGCGAACCGGTCGACGGGCCGTGCCACGGACCGTGGGAGGAATCGGTCGACGGACCGTTCGCCGGAGCGGGCCGGGGTCGCTCCGGCGGGCGGGACTGTGGTGGTGGTGTGCGCATGACGGCACGCTCGCGGAACGCCTTAAGAGAGATCTAAGAAGCCGGTTTGGCAGTCTTGAGGACATGGGAGCAGCGAAGATCCTGGTCGTCGACGACGATCCGGAGGTACGGGCCGCGGTGGCCGACGGCCTCTGCGTCGAGGGCTACGAGGTACGGGAGGCGCCGGACGGTCTGTCCGCGCTCTCGGAGATGGCCGCCTGGCAGCCGGACGCGCTGGTCCTCGATGTGATGATGCCGGTCCTGGACGGACTCGCCGTGTGCCGTCGGCTGCGCGCGCTGGAGGACCGCACCCCGGTGATCGTGCTCACCGCGCTGGACTCGGTGAGCGAGCGCGTGGACGGCCTGGACGCGGGGGCGGACGACTATCTCGTGAAGCCCTTCGCCCTCGACGAACTGACCGCGCGAGTACGGGCCCTGCTGCGCCGGGCGGCTCCCGGCGACCCGGACGACGCGGCCGAACTGCGCTTCGCGGATCTCGTGGTGGACCCCGTCTCCCGCACCGGCAGCCGGGGCGGACGCCCCCTGGAGTTCAGCCGTACCGAGTGCGCGCTGCTGGAACTGCTGCTGCGCCATCCACGGCAGGTGCTCACACGGGAGCTGATCCATGAACGGGTCTGGGGCCGAGACTTCGGGCCGGCCTCCAACTCGCTCGCCGTGTACGTGGGTTATCTGCGGCGCAAACTGGAGGCGGGCGGTGAGCCGAGACTGGTCCACACGGTGCACGGGGTCGGCTACCGGCTGGACCTCCCGTGAGCGGCGTGCGCAGGCTGGGCGCGCGCTGGCGGCGCCGCAGGCCGGTCCGTACGAGGCTGGCCCTCGCCGCCTCCGCGGCCGTCGCGGTGGTCGCGGTGGGGGTGTGCGCCGCCGCGTTCGTCGTGCTCCGGTACTCGATGTACCGCCAGCTGGATCTGAATCTGACCCAGTCCGCGACCCAGGTCACCCAGCAGAACCGGGGTGCGGCGCCGGATGTCCTGGCGGGCGAGTGCCGCTTTCTGTCGGCTCCCGCCTGCGCGCAGATCGTGCCCGCCGATCCGGCGGACGATCCGTCCGCACCGCCGTATCCGCTGCCGGTCTCGGCTCCGGTCCGCGAGGTGGCGGCGGGCGCGCGGGCGCCGTACTTCACCAACATCACGGTCGCGGGCGGTCCTGCCAGGATGCTCACCACCACCTTCGGCCGGGACAAGGCGCTCCAGGTCGCCCTGCGCGCCGACACGGTGGAGCAGGGTGTGCGGCAGGCGGCCTGGCTGCTGTCGCTGGTCGGAGCGGCCGGGGTGGTGCTGGCCGGGGCACTGGGCTACGGGGTGTCGCGCACGGGTCTGGCCCCGGTGGCCCGGCTCACCGCGACGGCGGAGCGTATCGCCGCGACCCGCGATCCCCGTCACCGGATCGAGCTGCCGCCCGGTCCGCCGGGGCGGGAGGACGAGGTGACCCGGCTCGCCACCACGTTCAACACCATGATGGGCGAGCTGGAGAAGTCGGTCACGGCGCAGCGGCGGCTGGTGGCGGACGCCTCCCACGAGCTGCGTACGCCCCTGACCTCGCTACGGACCAACGCCGAGCTGCTCGCCCGCGGCGACCGGCTCACACACTCCCAGCGCGACCGGGCCTCGGCGGCGCTCGCCCGGCAGCTGCGCGAGGTGACGGGGCTGGTGAACGACCTGATCGAGCTGGCCAGGGACGAGGAGCCGGATCCGCTGCTGGAGGCCGTGGCACTCCGGCAGCTCACCGAGCACGTGGTGGAGACGGCGCGGGCGCACTGGCCGGCCACGCGCTTCACGCTGTGGACCGATGACGCGGTGGCGGAACTCACCCTGCCGGGTGTGCCGGCACGGCTGTCGCGGCTGCTGACGAACCTGCTGGACAACGCGGCGAAGTTCAGCCCTCCGGGAGCGGCCGTCGAGGTCGCGCTGACCGCCGTGGGCCTGACGGTCCGCGACCACGGTCCGGGGATCGCGCCACAGGACGTCCCGTATGTCTTCGACCGCTTCTACCGTGCGGAGTCGGCACGGGCCCTGCCCGGCTCGGGTCTCGGCCTCGCGATGGCCCGGCAGATCGCCCGGGCCCACCGCTGCGAGCTGACGGCACAGAACGCCACGGGCGGCGGCGCGCTGTTCCGCCTCACCTTCCCGGCAGCTGCCCCCGGTCCCGCGTGAGCGCGGGCTTGCCCGGCCACGTCACCTTGGTGAGCTGCTCCGCCTCCTCGGGCGGCAGCAGACCGGCGCCGACGAGCGCGGCACGGCCCGCCATCCGCCCGGCCGTCTTGAAGCCGTACTCGGAGGAGTCCACTTCGTGGTGGCGGCCGTCGGTGATCCGGACGCGGGCGGCCACTCCGTCGAGGCCCTCCAGCAGGCCCGCCCGGATCGCGGGCAGGTACTCCGCGGGCAGCAGTTCGTCGGGCACGGTGTTCACGATGTCCGGCTCGCCGCCGTCCCCGGGCGGCTCGAAGTCGACGGTGAGCCGGGCGAAGGGGCCGCAGCAGATGTACTGGAAGGCGACGCGTACGCCGTGCACGGGAACGGGAAGACCGGCCATCCGGCCACCGTAGGGGCGTGATGGCCGGTGCATCCAGCGGTTTGCGGGACGGCTCAGAAGCCGGGCGGCTCCGTGTACGTCCCCCACTCGTCGCGCAGCACGCCGCAGATCTCCCCCATCGTGGCCTCGGCACGGACCGCGTCGAGCATCGGCTCGATCATGTTCGAGCCGTCACGGGCGGCGGCGAGCATCCTGTCCAGCGAGGCCTTTACGCGTGCGTCGTCGCGCTTCGCCTTGCGGTCGCCCAGGATGCGGACCTGCTCCCACTCGACCTCGTGGCTGACGCGGAGGATCTCCAGGTCGCCGGTGACCGAGCCGTGGTGGACGTTGACGCCGACGACCCGCTTGTCGCCCTTCTCCAGCGACTGCTGGTAGCGGAAGGCCGACTCCGCGATCTCGCCGGTGAACCAGCCGTCCTCGATGCCGCGCAGGATGCCGGAGGTGATGGGCCCGATGGGGTGCTTGCCGTCCGGGTGGGCGCGCAGTCCGCGCTCCTTGATCTGCTCGAAGATCTTCTCGGCGTCGGCCTCGATCCGGTCGGTGAGCTGCTCCACGTACCAGGCGCCGCCCAGCGGGTCGGCCACGTTGGCGACGCCGGTCTCCTCCATCAGCACCTGCTGGGTGCGCAGGGCGATCTCGGCGGCCTGCTCGGACGGCAGGGCCAGGGTCTCGTCGAGGGCGTTGGTGTGCAGCGAGTTGGTGCCGCCGAGGACGGCCGCGAGGGCTTCGACGGCCGTGCGTACGACGTTGTTGTACGGCTGCTGGGCGGTCAGCGACACACCGGCGGTCTGGGTGTGGAAGCGCAGCCACTGCGCCTTGTCGGTCTTCGCGCCGTAGACCTCCTTCATCCAGCGGGCCCAGATGCGGCGGGCCGCACGGAACTTGGCGATCTCCTCGAAGAAGTCGAGGTGCGCGTCGAAGAAGAAGGACAGTCCGGGCGCGAAGACGTCCACGTCCAGACCGCGGCTCAGGCCGAGCTCGACGTATCCGAAGCCGTCCGCGAGGGTGTACGCCAGCTCCTGCGCGGCCGTCGAGCCCGCCTCGCGGATGTGGTAGCCGGAGACGGACAGCGGCTTGTACGCGGGGATGGAGCGGGCGCAGTGCTCCATCAGGTCGCCGATGAGGCGCAGGTGCGGCTCGGGCTGGAAGAGCCACTCCTTCTGCGCGATGTACTCCTTGAAGATGTCGGTCTGGAGCGTGCCGTTGAGCACGGCCGGGTCGACTCCCTGGCGCTCGGCCGCGACCAGGTACATGCAGAACGCCGGGACGGCGGGGCCGCTGATCGTCATCGAGGTCGTGACGTCGCCGAGCGGGATGTCCTTGAAGAGGGTCTCCATGTCGGCGGCGGAGTCGATGGCGACACCGCAGTGGCCGACCTCGCCGAGCGAGCGCGGGTCGTCGGAGTCGCGCCCCATCAGCGTCGGCATGTCGAAGGCGACGCTCAGTCCGCCGCCGCCGGCGGCGAGGATCATCTTGTACCGCTCGTTGGTCTGCTCGGCGTTGCCGAAGCCGGCGAACTGGCGGATGGTCCAGGTGCGGCCGCGGTAGCCCGTCGGGTACAGACCGCGGGTGAACGGGTACTCGCCGGGCCATCCGATCCGCTCGAAGCCGTCGTAGGTGTCGCCGGGCCGCGGCCCGTAGACCGGCTCGACCGGATCACCGGAGAGCGTGGTGAAGTCGGCGTTCCGCTTCTTGGCGGTGTCGTACCGGGCCTGCCAGCGGCGGCGGCCCTCGTCGATGGCGTCAGCGTCCATGCCCTCAAATTTACTTGGACGTCCTAGTAAATGTCGATGGCAGACCGCCGTACGTGTCGTACGGCGGTGGGATTACGCCTTGGCGACCGCGGGGACAGGGCCTGCGACCAGCGGCTCTACCGAGCGTGTGACCTTGCGCTCCACGAAGAAGGCGGCGAAGGGGATCGTCCCGGAGAGCAGCACCCACAGCAGCTTGCCGAACGACCACTTGGCCTTGGAGCCCAGGTCGAAGGCGAAGACCAGATAGATGATGTAGAGGATGCCGTGCGCCTGGGAGACGGCGAACGTGACGTCCTCACCCGTGTCGAAGCCGTACTTGAACACCATGCAGGTGCACAGCACGAGCAGCATGACGGCGGTGACGTAGGCCATCACCCGGTAGCGGGTCAGGACGCTCTTCTTCATGCCGACGAGCGTAACGACCCACTTCGGGCGATCTTGCAGCGGGTCGGGCCCCCGGCTCAGCCTTCGTCGAAGTCGTGCGCGGCGACCCTGAGCGGCCGCAGCAGGGCGAAGATCTCCCCGCACTCCTCGGAGTCGTACGCCCCGAGCCCGAAGTCCATCGCCATCAGATCGCCGGTGGCCGCCTCGACGACCTCACGGCCCTTCTCGGTGATGGAGGCGAGCGTGCCGCGGCCGTCGTTGGGGTTGGGGCGCTTGGCGACCAGACCGGACTTCACCAGCCGGTCCACCGTGTTCGTCACGGAGGTCGGGTGCACCATCAGCCGCTCCCCGATCTTCGACATCGGCAGCTCTCCGGCCTTGGAGAAGGTGAGCAGCACCAGCGCCTCGTAACGGGCGAAGGTCAGTCCGTACGGCTTGACCACGGCGTCGACCTCGGCGAGCAGGATCTGCTGCGCGCGCATGATCGAGGTGATCGCGGCCATCGAGGGCACGGGGCCCCAGCGCTGCTGCCAGAGCTCATCGGCTCGGGCGATGGGGTCGAAGGGGAGGCTGAGCGGCTTCGGCACGGCACCGACCTTACCCACTGGTCACATGCTGGTCAGCCCTGTCTCGAACTTCGGTACCGGACCGCTGCCGGACCACTGCCGGGCCCCGTGCGGAGCCCGGCAGGAGGGTCGTCAGGAGGACTCCGCCGACAGATGCCGCTCGACGGTCTCGACCTTGCTCGTCAGGCCGTCCGTGACACCGGGCCTGATGTCCGCCTTGAGGACGAGGGAGACACGCGGGGCGCGGGCCTCCACGGCCGCGACGGCGCGCTTGACGACGTCCATGACCTCGTCCCATTCACCTTCGATCGAGGTGAACATCGCGTCCGTGCGGTTCGGCAGCCCGGACTCGCGGACGACGCGGACGGCGTCGGCGACGTACTCACCGACGTCCTCGCCCACGCCGAGCGGGCTGACGGAGAAGGCGACGATCATGCGCTCACCTTGCCCTCGCGACGGGCGCGGGCGGCGATGACGGCGTCCTCGGCGGCGCGCTTGAGCTTGCGCTCGGCGAAGAAGCCGCCGAAGGGCAGGACGGAGAGCACGAAGTAGAGCGCGGCCGTCTTGATGTCCCACTTGGTGCGGTTCCAGGCGTCCAGCCAGAAGACCACGTAGAGGATGAAGAGGACGCCGTGGATGGCGCCCATGACCGGAACCGCGTTGAACTCCGTCGTGCGCTTGAGCACAGAGCAGACGAGCAGCAGCAGGAACGACACGGCCTCCGGCGCCGAGACGAGCCGGAGGCGGTGGAGGGCGGAGGCGGTCTTGAAGTCCACGAAAAGCACCTTCGGTGGAGGGGGCGATGGTCTTGTGAACGCACGCACAAGCGGTTCCATTGTGGCATCGCGCTTTCCCGGTTCTTTACCCGGGTGGGCTCGGGGACGGGTCGGGGTCAGGTTCATTCAGGAGGGCCTGTCCGGGAACGCACCCTGCCCAGTACCTTCACTCCGTGGCAATGTTCCGACTTCAAGGCAGCAAAGTGCTCGCCGTCGACATGACCGGGGACTCCGTCAAGGCGAAGAACGGGTCGATGGTCGCGTACGACGGCCAGATGAACTTCAAGAAGCTCTCCGGCGGCGGTGAGGGCATCCGCGGCATGGTGACCCGCCGGCTCACGGGCGAGCAGATGACCATGATGGAGGTGAAGGGCCAGGGCACCTGCTATTTCGCCGATCGCGCGTCCGAGATCAATCTCGTTTCGCTGCACGGCGACAAGCTGTACGTGGAATCGAGCAATCTGCTCTGCACGGACGGCGGACTGCGCACCGGCACCAGCTTCACCGG
This sequence comes from Streptomyces sp. NPDC091376, assembly GCF_044757085.1. Lineage (NCBI taxonomy): Bacteria > Bacillati > Actinomycetota > Actinomycetes > Kitasatosporales > Streptomycetaceae > Streptomyces > Streptomyces sp. NPDC091376. Next base: position 364,791 of record NZ_JBIVUF010000007.1, read on the forward strand.
GCTGCGCGGCGGCGCCACCGGCAACGGTCTCTTCACGACGACCATCGAGGGCAGCGGCCAGGCGGCGATCATGTCGGACGGCCCGGCCGTGGTGCTGCGGGTGACGCCCCAGTACCCGCTCGCCGTCGACCCGGGCGCCTATGTCGCGCACCAGGGCAATCTCCAGCAGAACTTCCAGTCCGGGGTCACGTTCCGGACGCTCATGGGCGAGGGCGGCGGCGAGGCCTTCCAGATCCGGTTCGAGGGCGACGGGCTCGTGTACGTACAGCCGAGCGAGCGGAACACCATCGGAGGAGACGTCTGATGCCGTTCCGTGAGATCAACTCGAAAGTGGTCGAGGCGACGGTGGTCCCCGGCCAGAAGATGTTCAGCCAGCGCGGCGCGATGCTCGCGTACAAGGGTGAGGTCTCCTTCACCCCGAACACGGCGGGCGGCCAGGGCGGTCTGATGTCGATGATCGGACGGCGGGTGGCCGACGAGGCGACACCGCTGATGACCGTCGAGGGCTCAGGGACCGTGATGTTCGGCCACGGCGGCCACCACATCCAGGTCATCGGCCTGACCGGCGACACCCTCTATGTCGAGGCGGACCGGCTGCTCGCCTTCGACGGCACGCTGCAGCAGGGCACGATGTTCATGGGCTCGCAGGGCGGGGTCATGGGCATGGTGCGCGGCCAGGTCACCGGCCAGGGCCTGTTCACCACCACCCTGAAGGGGCACGGCGCGGTCGCGGTCATGGCGCACGGCGGAGTGATCGAACTGCCGATCACCCCCGGCCGGCCGGTCCATGTCGACCCGCAGGCGTACGTCGCGCACCACGGCGACGTACGGAACAAGCTCTCCACCGCGCTGGGCTGGCGCGACATGGTGGGGCGCGGCTCGGGCGAGGCGTTCCAGCTGGAGCTGAGCGGCAGTGGTGCGGTCTACGTCCAGGCGTCGGAGGAGAAGCTGTGAGCACGCCCGTGGTTCTTGACCCGATGACCCTGCCGAGCGACGACAACGTCAATCCGTACACCTTCTGCGTGGAGCTCAAGGGCTCGCAGTGGTTCCTGCAGAAGGGCAAGATGATCGCCTACTACGGGCGCATCGACTTCAACGGGATCGGCCACGGCCGGCTGGACCGGCTGATGCGTACGAGCTTCCACTCGCCGCTGCACGCGAGCGACTGGGTGGTAGCCGAGGGCAGCGGGAAGATGCTGCTCGCGGACCGGGCCTTCGACGTCAACTCGTTCGACCTGGACGAGGGCAATCTGACGATCCGGGCCGGGAACCTCCTCGCGTACCAGCCGACGCTGGCCCTCAAACAGTCGATCGTGCCGGGCTTCCTGACGCTGATCGGCACGGGGAAGTTCGTGGCGGCGTCGAACGGGCCCGTCGTGTTCCTGGAGCCGCCGATCCGGGTGGACCCGCAGGCACTGGTCGGATGGGCGGACTGTCCGTCGCCGTGTCACCACTACGACCACGGGTACATGAGCGGGGTCATGGGCGGTCTGCGGCAGCTGTCCGGGATCGGCGGGGCGTCCGGCGAGGAGCACCAGTTCGAGTTCGTGGGCGCCGGGACGGTGCTGCTGCAGTCGACCGAGACGCTCATGCCCGAGCAGGCGACGGGCACGGTGCCCCATGCGGACGGGGTGCCGGGCGGGGGTCACGGCGGCCACGGAGCGCCTGGTCAACACGGGTCCTCTCCTCGCCTCCCCGGTCAACTGGGGGACCTCCAGCGTCGCTTCGGCTTGTGAGCGGTAGGCTGCGGAGTGTGACATCGAACGTGTGCGCCCTTGGCGGGGGAACCTGGACGCCGGATGTCACGGCCAATGTCACTACCCCCACCTTCGTCCGGATTTCAACTTCTTAGGGTAGTATCCATATATGGAGACCGAGACTGCCACGCGCTGGCTGAGCGATACGGAACAATGTGCCTGGCGCACGTATCTGGACGTCAATCGGCTGCTGACGTATCAGATGGAGAAGGACCTCCAGCCGTTCGGCCTGACCAACAACGACTACGAGATCCTCGTCAATCTCTCCGAGTCCGCCGACCGGCGCATGCGGATGAGCGATCTTGCGGGGGCCACGCTCCAGTCGAAGAGCCGGCTCTCCCACCAGATCACCCGCATGGAGAACGCGGGACTGGTCCGCCGGGAGAACTGCGAATCCGACCGTCGCGGGCTGTACGCCGTGCTCACCGACCAGGGCATGGAGACGATGCAGAAGGTCGCGCCGCACCACGTCGAGTCCGTGCGCCAGCACTTCATCGACCTGCTGTCGCCGGAGGCGCTCGCCGACCTCCACGAGTCGCTGAGGCCGGTGGCGGAGCATCTGCGCGGCCGCCGCGGCAGGATCTGACGGGGTCCGCCTCCCCCGCCGGACCCCACGCCGCGCGAGCGACGACCGGCCTCGGACCGGCCGCCGGGCAGCGCCGCCCGGGCGTGGTCCGGCGCGGCCCTGAGCGGTCCGGATGAGCGGTCCGGGTGAACGGTCCGGATGAGCGGTCCGGGATGAGCTGACCCCGGCGCGGACCCTCCCGGCCGGGCGGGTCAGGAAGCCGTGGGCAGGCGGAGCTCGAAGAGTGCGCCGCCCCCGGGGGCGCTGGAGACGGTCAGGGTGCCGCCGTGGCGGTGGGCCACGTCACGGGCGATGGCGAGGCCCAGACCCGCGCCGCCCGCGTCGCGCGTGCGGGCGGCGTCGAGACGTACGAAGCGCTCGAAGATCCGCTCACGCTCGGCTTCCGGCACGCCCGGACCGTCGTCCGCGACCGCCAGCACGACCCCGTCGGCACCCGCACGCCGCACGGTCACCGAGACCTCGCTGCGCGCGTGCCGCTGCGCGTTGTCGAGCAGATTCCCGAGCACCCGCGCCAACTGCCCCCGCGATCCGACCACGTCCACCGCCTCGTCGGCGGCGAGGGTCACCTTCACGTTCACCGGCAGCCGGTCGGCCGCGCCCCGCCGGGCCACCTCCTCGTGGACCATCGCCACCGGATCGAAGCGCGCCTGCCCGGGCCGCTCCCCCGCGTCCAGCCGGGCCAGCAGCAGCAGATCGGCCGCCAGCTGCTGCAGCCGTACGGTGTCGGCGACCGCACCGGGGACGTCCAGCAGGTCCGGGTGCGCGGCGCCCACCTCCAGCTGGGTGCGCAGCGAGGCGATCGGGCTGCGCAGCTCGTGCGAGGCGTCCGCGACGAAACGCCGCTGGCGCTCGACCGAGGCCTCCAGCGCGGCGAGCGTCTCGTTGGTGGTACGAGCCAGCCGGGCCACCTCGTCGCGCGAGTCCGGCTCGGGCACGCGCCGCGACAGGTCCTCGGAGGCGGTGATCGCCGCCATCTCGGCCCGGATGCCCTCGACGGGCCGCAGCGCGCGCCGCGTCACCAGCCAGGTCACGCCCCCGACGACGAGCAGCAGCACGGGCAGGCCGATCAGCATCGCGTCGCGCACCGTGCCGACCGCGCGCTGCTCGGTGGTGAGCGGCACCCCGGCGTACACGGTGACGGTGTCGCCCGCGCCGTCCGTCGCGCGTACCGCCGCGAAGCGGTACTCCGCCGTCTTCCCGTCCACCGTCGCGGTGCCGTTGCGGAGCCTCGGTTCGTCGTCGTCCCCGTCCCCGCCGTCGTCGCCGCCCGACGGGGTCAGGGAGATCGCCTGCAGGTCCTCGCCCGCGGCCAGTACGCGGCCGTCCTCGTCGATCACCCGTACGGGACTGTCCTCGCCGTCCGGCAGGTCCAGCCGGTAGTACGCGACACCGCGGTCGATCTGCGTGGCGACGTCCCGCGCGGCGACCTCGGCCTGGAGCCCGGCCTGGCCGGTGAGATTCGCCCGCAGGACGAGCACCACGGCCAGCCCGGCGGCGATCAGCGCGGCGGCGACGACGAGCGTGGCGCCGAGCGCGGCCTTCGCCCGTACCGACGTCACCGGTCCGCCAGCCGGTAGCCGGCGCCGCGCACCGTCTGGATCGCCGAGGGGCCCAGCTTGCGGCGCAGCGCGCTGACGTACACCTCGACGATGTTCGGGTCGCCGTCGTAGGCGAAGTCCCACACGTGCTCCAGGATCTCCGGCTTGCCGACCACTTCGCCGGGCCGCAGGGCCAGCTGTTCCAGTACGGCGAACTCCTTCGCGGTCAAGGCGACTTCCTCCTCCCCGTGGTGCACACGGCGGGTGGCGGTGTCGACGGTGAGCCCGCCGGCGCGGAGCACGGGCGAGGCGGCCCCGGCGCGGCCGCGGCGGCGCAGCAGTGCCTTGACGCGGGCGACGAGGACGACGTACGAGAACGGCTTGGTCAGATAGTCGTCGGCGCCGGTGTCGAGGCCCTCGGCCTCGTCGTACTCGCCGTCCTTGGCGGTGAGCATCAGGATCGGCACGTCATTGCCGGCGGCGCGGAGGGCGGCGCAGACGCGGTAGCCGTTCAGCCCCGGCAGCATGATGTCGAGGACGACGAGGTCGTACGCGTCCTCGCCGGCGCGGTGCAGCCCTTCCAGGCCGTCGTGCACCACGTCCACGGCGAAGCCCTCCGCGGTGAGCCCCCTGGCGAGGGACAGCGCGAGTCGCTTCTCGTCCTCCACGATCAACAGCCTCATGGGCACAGGGTCGCAAACGGAACCTGAAGGCGCCTTCAGGCGCCTTCAGGTGGGCTTCAGCGTCGCCCGGGCAGTGTGGTCCCCGTGATCACAGACGTCATCACGACCAGTCACCGGAAGGTACGACTCATGAAGCGACGCAAGCTGACCATCGCGGTCCTCACCGCAGCTGTCCTCGCCGGCGGCGGAACCGCCACCGCGTTCGCCGTCTCGCACGGGAGCGGGGACGACGACGGGAACGGCGGCACCGTGAAGGTCACGGTCACGGATGCCATCGACTCGGCTCTGCGCGCCGTGCCCGGCACGGTCACCAGCGCCGGGCTGGACGACTCCGCATGGGAGATCGACGTCCACGGCAAGGACGGCGTCTGGCACGACGTGACGCTCGACGCGACCACGGGCAAGGTCAGGGAGGACGAGCGCTCGGACAGCGACGACCGCGCCCCGTCCCCCACGGACGCCCCGGTCTCCGCCTCCGTCGCGGCCCGGGCCGCCACCAAGGCCGTGCCGGGCACGGTGACCTCCATCGACCTCGACCACAGGCACAGCGCCGACGGACTGGTCTGGGAGGCGGACGTCCGGGGCAAGGACGGCCGGCACCACGAGCTGACGGTGGACGCGAGGACGGAGAAGGTCACCGTGGAGTCGCCGGACCACGACTGACCCGGCCCCTCGACCGGAGCCCCGCGCCGGCCGGCCCGATCGCCGGTCCACCGCGCGGGGCCCGGACGGGCATGATGACCGAGGCACACGGCCCCGCCCCCGAAGCCCTGCCCCGGGCTATTCGCCCGTGAGGCCCGCGACCAGTTCGTCCGCCGCCGCGTACGGGTCCAGTTCGCCCGCGACGATGCGTGTCGCGAGTGCGTCGAGGCGGCGGTCGCCGCGGAGGTCGCCGATGCGTTCGCGCAGGGCCGTGACCGCGATGGTCTCGACCTCGTGGGCCGCGCGGCGGGCGCGGCGCTCCGTGAGGACGCCGTGTTCCTCCATCCAGGCGCGGTGCTTCTCCAGGGCCTCGACGACCTCGTCGATGCCCTCCGCCCGCGCCGCGACCGTCTTCACGATCGGCGGCCGCCAGTCACCCGGCGCCCGGGACTCGCCCAGCCCGAGCATGTGGTTCAGCTCGCGGGCCGTCGCGTCGGCGCCGTCACGGTCCGCCTTGTTGACGACGTACACGTCGCCGATCTCCAGGATGCCCGCCTTCGCGGCCTGGATCCCGTCGCCCATGCCGGGCGCGAGCAGCACCACCGACGTGTCGGCCTGGGAGGCGATCTCGACCTCCGACTGGCCGACGCCGACCGTCTCGACGAGCACCACGTCGCAGCCGGCCGCGTCCAGGACGCGGATCGCCTGGGGCGCGGCCCAGGCGAGACCGCCCAGATGACCGCGGGTGGCCATCGAGCGGATGTACACGCCGGGGTCGGAGGCGTGCTCGGACATCCGGACCCGGTCGCCGAGCAGCGCCCCGCCGCTGAACGGGGAGGACGGGTCGACGGCCAGGACGCCGACCCGCTTCCCGGCCCGCCGGTACGCCGTCACCAGCGCCGAGGTGGACGTCGACTTCCCGACGCCCGGCGAACCGGTCAGGCCCACCACGTACGCACCGCCGGTCAGCGGCGCCAGCTCCGCCATGACCTCGCGGAGCTGCGGGGACGCCCCCTCGACGAGCGAGATCAGCCGGGCCACGGCCCGCGGCCTGCCCTCCCTCGCCTGGGCGACCAGCTGGGGGACGTCCACCATCGTGCGTGCTCCTTCGTGGGTCGTCAGTTGCCGGGTACGCGGACGATCAGCGCGTCGCCCTGACCGCCACCGCCGCACAGCGCGGCCGCGCCGACCCCGCCGCCACGCCGCTTCAGCTCCAGCGCCAGGTGCAGGACGAGACGCGCACCGGACATGCCGATCGGGTGGCCCAGGGCGATCGCACCACCGTTGACGTTCACCTTTTCCGGGGATACCCCGAGGTCCTTCATCGACTGCACGGCGACCGCGGCGAACGCCTCGTTGATCTCGATGAGGTCGAGGTCGGAGACCTCGAGGCCCTCCTTCTTCAGCGCGTGCGCGATCGCGTTGGACGGCTGGGACTGGAGCGAGTTGTCCGGGCCCGCGACGTTGCCGTGCGCACCGATCTCCGCGATCCACTCCAGGCCGAGTTCCTGGGCCTTGGCCTTGCTCATCACGACGACCGCGGCCGCGCCGTCGGAGATCTGCGAGGACGTCCCCGCGGTGATCGTGCCGTCCTTGGTGAACGCGGGGCGCAGCTTGCCGAGCGACTCGGCGGTGGTCTCGGCGCGGATGCCCTCGTCCTGGCTGAAGAGGACCGGCTCGCCCTTGCGCTGCGGGATCTCGACGGGCGTGATCTCGGCCTCGAACAGGCCGTTCTTCTGCGCCGCCGCGGCGCGCTGGTGGGACAGCGCGGCGATCTCGTCCTGCTCGGGGCGGGCGATGCCGAGCCGCGTGTTGTGCTTCTCCGTCGACTCGCCCATGGCGATGCCCTCGAAGGAGTCGGTCAGACCGTCGTACGCCATCGCGTCGAGCATCTCGATCGCGCCGTACTTGAAGCCCTCACGGGACTTCGGCAGCAGGTGCGGCGCGTTGGTCATGGACTCCTGGCCGCCGGCGACGACGACGTCGAATTCACCCGCTCGGATCAGCTGGTCGGCGAGCGCGATCGCGTCGAGTCCGGAGAGGCAGACCTTGTTGATGGTCAGCGCCGGGACGCTCATGGGGATGCCGGCCTTGACGGCGGCCTGCCGGGCCGGGATCTGCCCGGCGCCGGCCTGCAGCACCTGGCCCATGATCACGTACTGCACCTGGTCGCCGCCGATCCCCGCCCGGTCCAGCGCGGCCTTGATGGCGAAACCGCCCAGATCGGCGCCGGAGAAGGACTTCAGGGACCCGAGCAGCCGCCCCATGGGCGTGCGTGCCCCGGCGACGATCACGGAGGTGGTGCTGTTCGTTCCAGTCATGAGAGGGGTTCCCCTTCCAGCGCGGCGGCTGAGGAGTGAACGAGGGTTTACTCGAACTGTACTGAGCGGTACGCGTTCGGGTCACCGGCCGACCGGTGTGATCGCGCGCACGTTGCGTAATCACCGCCGGGAGCGCTGCACTGGAGCCATGCTGACGCGAATCGACCACATCGGGATCGCCTGTTTCGACCTCGACAAGACCGTCGAGTTCTACCGGGCCACGTACGGCTTCGAGGTCTTCCACACGGAGGTCAACGAGGAGCAGGGCGTACGGGAGGCCATGCTCAAGATCAACGAGACCTCGGACGGCGGCGCCTCCTACCTCCAGCTGCTGGAGCCCACCCGCGAGGACTCCGCCGTGGGCAAGTGGCTGGCGAAGAACGGCGAGGGCGTCCACCACATCGCCTTCGGCACGGCGGACGTCGACGGCGACGCCCAGGCGATCCGGGACAAGGGGGTAAGGGTGCTCTACGACGAGCCGCGCATCGGCTCGATGGGGTCCCGGATCACCTTCCTGCACCCCAAGGACTGCCACGGTGTCCTCACCGAACTGGTCACTTCCGCCGACCCGTCCTCAGCCGAGCACTGAACGACACGAATCCCGGCCCGGTAGAGTGGGCCGCTCCGGGCCGGGGCCGGGACCGGAGCCGCGCCGCGGCTCGTGGTTGACGTATCTGATCTGACACCATTCCCCGGGGGGCCGTTCACCGCGAACGGTTCTCGTCTGAGTTGAGTTGCGACCAGGGGACGGATGGGACCGCGCAGTGCGGGGCTACGAACGCCAGGAGAGCCACCGAGCTGACGACGACCACCTCTCGCGGTTCGAAGCCGAGATGGACCGGCTGAAGACCGAGCGGGAGAAGGCCGTCCAGCACGCCGAGGACCTCGGATACCAGGTCGAGGTGTTGCGCGCCAAGCTCCACGAGGCGCGCCGCTCCCTCGCGTCCCGTCCCGCGTACGACAGCGCCGACCTCGGATACCAGGCCGAGCAGCTGCTGCGCAACGCCCAGGTCCAGGCCGACCAGCTGCGCTCCGACGCCGAGCGCGAGCTGCGTGACGTCCGTGCGCAGACGCAGCGCATCCTCCAGGAGCACGCCGAGCACCAGGCGCGGCTCCAGGCGGAGTTGCACGCCGAGGCAAATCAGCGCCGCCAGCGCCTGGACCAGGAGCTGGCCGAGCGCCGCCAGACCGTCGAGGCGCACGTCAACGAGAACGTGGCCTGGGCCGAGCAGCTCCGCGCCCGCACCGAGTCCCAGGCCCGCAGGCTGCTCGACGAGTCGCGCGCGGAGGCCGAGCAGGGTCTGGCCGCGGCCCGGAGCGAGGCCGCCCGGGTCGCCGAGGAGACCCGGCATCGGCTCGGCTCCGAGGCGGAGTCCGCCCGCGCGGAAGCCGAAGCGATCCTGCTGCGCGCCCGCAAGGACGCCGAACGGCTGCTGAACGCCGCGTCCAACCAGGCCCAGGAAGCCACGAGCCACGCCGAGCAGCTGCGCTCCACCACCACCGCCGAGTCCGACCAGGCACGCCAGCAGGCCACGGAACTCAGCCGGGCCGCCGAGCAGCGGATGCAGGAGGCCGAGGAGAAGCTGCGCGAGGCCCGCGCGGAGGCCGAGAAGGCCGTCAGCGAGGCCAAGGACGCCGCCGGCAAGCTGCTCGCGAGCGCCGAGTCGGCGAACGAGCAGCGCACACGTACCGCCAGGTCGGAGATCGCCCGTCTGGTCGGCGAGGCCACCAAGGAGGCCGAGACCCTCAAGGCCGACGCCGAGCAGTCGCTCGCGGACGCCAGGGCCGAGGCGGAGAAGCTCGTCGCGGAGGCCGGCGAGAAGGCCCGTACGGTCGCCGCGGAGGACTCCGCCGCTCAGCTCGCGAAGGCGGCCCGTACCGCGGAGGAGGTCCTGGACAAGGCCTCCGAGGACGCCAAGGCCACCACGCGCAAGGCCACCGAGGAGGCCGAGCGGATCCGCCGCGAGGCCGAGGCGGAGGCGGACCGCCTGCGCGGTGAGGCCCACGACACGGCCGAGGAACTCAAGGGCGCCGCGAAGGACGACACCAAGGAGTACCGCGCCAAGACGGTCGAGCTGCAGGAGGAGGCCCGCCGGCTGCGCGGCGAGGCCGAGCAGCTGCGCGCGGAGGCGGTCGCCGAGGGCGAGCGGATCCGCGGCGAGGCGCGCCGTGAGGCCGTCCAGCAGATCGAGGAGGCGGCAAGGTCTGCCGAAGAGCTGCTGACGAAGGCGAAGGCCGACGCCGACGAGGCGCGTTCCAAGGCCACCACGGACAGCGAGCGGGTCCGCACGGAGGCCATCGAGCGGGCCACGACGCTGCGCCGGCAGGCCGAGGAGACGCTGGAGCGCACTCGCGCCGAGGCGGACCGGCTGCGTGCCGAGGCCGAGGAGCAGGCCGACGAGGCGAAGGCGGCCGCCGAGCGCGCCGCCGCCGAGGTGCGCGAGGAGACCGAGCGCGGGGTCGCCGCCCGTCAGGCCGAGGCGGCCGACGAGCTGACCCGGCTGCACACGGAGGCGGAGTCGCGTCTCGCGTCCTCCGAGGAGGCGCTGACCGGGGCGCGCGCCGAGAGCGAGCGGATCCGCAGGGAGGCCGCGGAGGAGACCGAGCGGCTGCGCACCGAGGCCGCCGAGCGGATCCGTACGCTCCAGGCACAGGCCGAACAGGAGGCCGAACGGCTGCGCGACGAGGCCGCTTCGGACGCCTCGGCGTCGCGGGCCGAGGGCGAGTCCGTGGCCGTACGGCTGCGCACCGAGGCCGCCACGGAGGCCGAGCGGCTCAAGTCGGAGGCGCAGGAGAGCGCCGACCGGATCCGCAGCGAGGCCGGGGCCGCCGCCGAGCGGGTCGGCCAGGAGGCGACCGAGGCGCTCGCCGCCGCGCAGGAGGAGGCCAACCGGCGCCGCCGGGAGGCCGAGGAGACGCTCGGCGCGGCCCGTACGGAGGCCGACCAGGAGCGGGAACTGGCCCGCGAGCAGAGCGAGGAACTGCTCGCCTCGGCCCGCAACCGGGTCGAGGAGGCGCAGACCGAGGCCCAGCGGCTGGTCGAGGAGGCGGACCGGCGGGCCACCGAGATGGTGTCGGCGGCCGAGCAGACCGCCCAGCAGGTACGGGACTCCGTCTCCGGTCTGCAGGAGCAGGCCGAGCAGGAGATCACCGGGCTGCGCAACGCCGCCGAGCACGCGGCGGAGCGCACGAGGACCGAGGCGCAGGAGGAGGCGGACCGCGTCCGCGCCGACGCCTACGCGGAGCGGGAGCGGGCCGCCGAGGACGCGGGCCGTGTCCGGGCCCGCGCCGACGAGGAGGCGGAGGCCGCCCAGTCGCTCGCCGAGCGGACCATGGCCGACGCGATCTCCGAGTCGGACCGGCTGCGCGCGGACACCGCTGAGTACGCCCAGCGGATGCGTACGGAGGCGTCGGACGCGCTCGCCTCCGCGGAGCAGGACGCGTCGAGGACCCGGGCCGAGGCCCGCGAGGACGCCAACCGCATCCGCTCCGAGGCCGCGGCGCAGGCCGACCGGCTGGTGGGCGAGGCGACGAGCGAGTCGGACCGGATCACCACCGAGGCCACGGAGCTGCTGTCGCTGGCCGAGCAGGACGCGACCCGGCTGCGTACCGAGGCCGAGCAGGTCAGGGCGGACGGCGAGCGCGAGGCCGAGGACCTGCGCGCGGCCGCCCGCGCCGACGGCGAGCGGGTGCTGGACGAAGCCAGGAAGGCCGCGGACAAGCGCCGCGCCGACGCGGCCGAGCAGGCCGACCAGCTCATCGCCGAGGCGGCCGCCGAGGCCGAGCGGCTGCGGGCCGAGGCGGCCGAGACCGTGGGCTCCGCCCAGCAGGCCGCCGAGCGCATCAGGACCGAGTCGGACCGGGTGCGTTCGGACGCCGAGAGCGCGGCCGAGCAGATGCGTGCGGAGGCCCGCGAGGAAGCCGACCGTACGCTCGACACGGCCCGTCAGGACGCGGCGAAGCGCCGTGCCGACGCGGCCGAGCAGGCCGACCAGCTGATGGCGAAGGCCCAGGAGGAGGCGCTGCGCGCCACCACCGAGGCCGAGTCGCAGGCCGACACGATGGTCGGCGCGGCCCGCAAGGAGGCCGAGCGGCTGGTCGCCGAGGCGACCGTCGAGGGCAACTCGCTGGTGGAGAAGGCCCGTACGGACGCCGATGAGCTGCTGGTGGGGGCGCGCAGCGACTCGACCGCCATCAGGGAGCGCGCGGACGAGCTGCGGACCCGCGTCGAGGGCGAGGTCGAGGAACTGCACGAGCGGGCCCGCCGGGAGTCCGCCGAGCAGATGAAGGCCGCGGGCGAGCGCTGCGACCAGCTGGTGAAGGCGGCGCAGGAGCAGCAGACCGAGGCCGGGGCGAAGGCCAAGGAGCTGGTGTCGGACGCCAATTCGGAGGCCGGCAAGGTGCGGATCGCCGCGGTGAAGAAGGCCGAGGCGCTGCTCAAGGAAGCCGAGCTGAAGAAGGCCGAGCTGGTGCGCGAGGCCGAGAAGGTCAAGGCGGAGGCGGAGCGCGAGGCCGAACACATGATCGCGGAGGGCAAGCGGGAGCTCGATGTGCTGGTGCGCCGGCGCGAGGACATCCAGGCGGAGATCTCCCGGGTCCAGGACGTTCTGGAGGCACTGGAGTCGTTCGAGGCGCCGGGCGGCGGCAAGCCGGGGTCCAACAGCGGGTCCGGCGGGGTCAAGGCGGGGGCGACAGCGGGGGTTACACGTTCGAGTGGCAAGTCCTCCGACGGCTAGCCACTCAAAAGGCTGGACATTCTCCATATCAAACGGGCATCCGCTCGATGACACGCCGCCTCGGCGCCTAGGATTCCCCCTATCACCTCACCGGTCTCATTCGACAGGAACCCCATGAGCGACACTTCCTCCCCCTTCGGCTTCGAGCTCGTGCGGCGTGGGTACGACCGCGGTCAGGTGGATGACCGCATTACCAAACTCGTCGCCGATCGTGACAGTGCTCTTGCACGGATCACCTCTCTGGAAAAGCGCATCGAGGAGCTCCACCTCGAGACGCAGAATGCCCAGGCCCAGGTCAACGACGCGGAACCGTCGTACGCGGGACTGGGTGCGCGTGTCGAGAAGATCCTCCGTCTCGCCGAGGAGGAGGCGAAGGACCTGCGCGAGGAGGCCCGTCGCGCCGCCGAGCAGCACCGTGAGCTCGCCGAGTCGGCGGCCCAGCAGGTGCGCAACGACGCGGAGGCGTTCGCGTCCGAGCGCAAGCAGAAGGCCGAGGACGAGGGCGTCCGCATCGTCGAGAAGGCCCAGGGCGAGGCGAACTCGCTGCGCACCGACGCGCAGAAGGACGCGCAGTCCAAGCGCGAGGAGGCGGACGCGCTCTTCGAGGAGACCCGCGCCAAGGCCGCCCAGGCCGCCGCGGACTTCGAGACGAACCTGGCGAAGCGCCGCGAGCAGTCCGAGCGTGACCTGGCGTCGCGTCAGGCCAAGGCGGAGAAGCGGCTCGCCGAGATCGAGCACCGGGCCGAGCAGCTTCGCCTGGAGGCCGAGAAGCTGCGCACGGACGCGGAGCGCCGGGCGCGTCAGACCGTCGAGACCGCGCAGCGCCAGGCCGAGGACATCGTGGCGGACGCGAACGCGAAGGCGGACCGTATCCGCAGCGAATCGGAGCGCGAGCTGGCGGCGCTGACGAACCGTCGCGACTCCATCAACGCCCAGCTGACCAACGTCCGCGAGATGCTGGCCACGCTGACGGGTGCGGCGGTCGCCGCGGCGGGTACGCCTGCCGACGACGAGCCGATCTCCCGGGGTGTGCCGGCGCAGCAGACCCGCTGACGCGTCGCTTCCCACGTCCGTGCCCGGCGCCTCCACGGCGCCGGGCACGGGCGTTTGCTGTTGCGTCCTCGTCCTCGTCGCCGCCCTCGTCGCCGCCCGCGTCGTCGTCCCGTCCCGGACTCCGTTCCGGCCCGGGCGCGGAGGGCAACCGTCGGGGCACGGCGGCGTCATCCTCCGGTTACCCAAAGCGGTGGCGCAGGGCATCCGCCGCCCGTAGCGTGAACGCATGATCGAGCTCGAGGGTCTCAGCAAGCGCTTCGGCGCCAAGGTCGCGGTCGACCATCTCACCTTCAAGGTGCGACCTGGCGTCGTGACCGGCTTTCTCGGGCCGAACGGCGCGGGCAAGTCGACGACGATGCGCATGATGCTGGACTTGGACAACCCCACGAGCGGGACGGTCCGGATCGACGGCAAGCACTACCGGGACCTTCAGGAGCCGCTCAAGTACATCGGCGCACTGCTGGACGCGAAGGCGATGCACGGCGGCCGCAGCGCGTACAACAATCTGCTCTGCCTGGCCCAGGCGAACCGGATCCCGGAGAGCCGCGTGGCCGAAGTCCTCGACCTGGTCGGGCTGACGGCAGTGGCCAGGAAGAAGACGAAGGGTTTCTCCCTCGGCATGGGCCAGCGGCTGGGAATCGCCTCCGCGCTGCTCGGCGATCCGGAGATCCTGATGTTCGACGAGCCGGTCAACGGACTCGACCCCGAGGGAATTCACTGGATCCGCAATCTGATGCAGCAGCTCGCCGCCGAGGGGCGGACGATCTTCGTTTCCTCGCATCTGATGAGCGAAATGGCCCTCACCGCGGGACACTTGATCGTCATCGGCCAGGGCCGACTGCTCGCGGACACGTCGATGGCCGATTTCATTCATCAGAATTCGCGCAGTTACGTCCGGCTGCGTTCCCCCCAGCAGGAGCGGCTGCGGGACGTCATCCACGAGTCGGGACTGACTGCCGTCGAGGCCGGCAACGGCACGCTGGAGGTCGACGGCGCCACCACGGAACGGCTCGGTGAGCTGGCCGCGGAGCACCGGATCGTGCTCCATGAACTGAGCGCCCAGCGTGCCTCGCTGGAGGAGGCGTTCATGCAGATGACGGCGAGCGCGGTGGAGTACCACGCCCATTCCGCCCCCGGTTCCGGCCCCCAGTGGGCCCCGCGCGACAAGGGAGCCTGACCCATGGCCTCGGTACCCGCCGTTCTCCGGTCCGAGTGGACCAAGATCCGCTCGGTCGCCTCCACCACCTGGACCCTGGTCAGCGCCTTCGCCGTGACGGTCGCCCTCGGTGGCCTGCTGTCGGCGCTGCTGTCCTCGAACTTCGACGACCTGCCGGCGCCGGAGCGCGCCACGTTCGACCCGACGCTCATCAGCTTCTCCGGAATGGCGCTGGGCCAGCTCGCGATGGTCGTCTTCGGCGTGCTCGTCGTCGGCACCGAGTACAGCTCGGGCATGATCCGCACCTCGCTCGCCGCCGTGCCGCAGCGCGCGACCTTCCTCTTCAGCAAGGTCGTGGTGGCCGGGGTGCTGGCGCTGCTCGTCGGAATGGCGACGAGCTTCCTCAGCTTCTTCCTCGGCCAGGCCCTGCTCGGTGAGCACGGCACCTCGATCGGCGAGGAGAACGTGCTGCGCGCGGTGATCGGCGGCGGGCTGTACATGAGCCTGATCGCGATCTTCTCGATGGGCGTCGCGGCGATGCTGCGCAGCTCGATGCTGTCGCTCGGCATCCTGATGCCGTTCTTCTTCCTGGTCTCCCAGATCCTGGCGGCCGTTCCGTACGCGAAGGACGTGGCCCGTTACTTCCCGGACCAGGCGGGCTCGAAGATCATGCAGGTGGTGCCGCAGGCGATGAACAGCGCGGAGGCTCCGTACGGTCCCTGGGGCGGCCTCGGCATCATGCTCATCTGGGTGGCTGTGGCACTGCTCGGAGGATTCCTGGTGCTCAAGCAGCGGGACGCCTGATCCGCCACATGTGGGACTCGTGCAGCATGGCTGGAACCGTCAAGCCGCGGATATCCTCCTAACTCTTACGGGGGCCTGCGGCCGCAGCATGGTCCGTGCCCCGACGACCTGACCTGTCGATGGGGCTGGAGTAATGATCGAGGCAGTCGGCCTGACAAAGCGCTACGGCGCCAAGACGGCCGTGTACAACCTTTCCTTCCAGGTACGACCCGGTGCCGTCACCGGCTTCCTCGGGCCCAACGGCTCCGGCAAGTCGACGACCATGCGCATGATCCTCGGACTTGACCAGCCGACTTCCGGCCATGTCACGATCGGTGGCCATCCCTTCCGGAGCCTGCCCAACGCACCGCGCCAGGTCGGGGCGCTGCTGGACGCCAAGGCCGTGCACGGCGGGCGCAGCGCGCGCAATCACCTGCTGTCGCTCGCCCAGCTGTCCGGTATCCCGGCCCGGCGGGTCGACGAGGTCCTCGGCGTCGTCGGGCTGCAGGAAGTCGCCAAGCGGCGTTCCAAGGGCTTCTCGCTCGGTATGGGGCAGCGGCTCGGGATCGCGGCGGCGCTGCTGGGCGACCCGCAGGTGCTGCTCTTCGACGAGCCGGTCAACGGACTCGACCCCGAGGGCATCCTCTGGGTGCGCAATCTGATGAAGCAGCTGGCCGCCGAGGGCCGCACCGTGTTCGTCTCCTCGCATCTGATGAGCGAGATGGCCCTCACCGCCGACCACTTGATCGTGATCGGGCGCGGGCAGCTGCTCTCGGACATGAGCATCAAGGACTTCATCTCGCACAACTCGGCCGACTTCGCCCGGGTGCGGACGCCGGCGACCGAGCCGCAGCAGCGGGAGAAGCTGACGAGCGTCCTCACCGAGGCCGGCGGCCAGGTCATGCCGGAGCCGGACGGGGGGCTGCGGGTGACGGGGCTCGCGCTGCCCGCGATCAGCGATCTGGCGCACGGCGCCGACGTACGGCTGTGGGAGCTCTCACCGCACCAGGCCTCGCTGGAGGAGGCGTACATGCGGATGACGCAGGGCGCCGTGGACTACCGCTCGACGGACGACCAGAAGGCCGGTCTGATGCAGCAGCCGCCGATGGGGTACGCCCCGCCGGCGCAGCCGGTCGTCGTGCCCGAGGTGCCGCAGCAGGGCTGGTACGCCCCGCCGCCGCCCGGCCAGAACCCGTACGCGACTGCCCCGGCGCCCGTCCCGGCCGGCGCACCGGCCGCACCCCAGGTCGCGCCTCCCGCCGCCCCGCCGGCCGAGGCCGCGCCCGCCCCGGCGCCCGCGACCGCCCCCGCAGACCTGACCAAGAGCAACACCGAGGACGCCTGATGACGACCCCGTACCAGCAGCAGGGCGCGCACCCGCAGGCCGCTTACTCCCCGGCCGCCTACCCGCAGGCCGGGTACGACTCCCCGATTCCCGTGCGGGCCGCGCACCTCGGCGATGCGCTCGCCTCCGAGTGGACCAAGATCCGTTCGGTCCGGTCCACGATGTGGACGCTCGGCGTCATGATCGTGCTCATGGTGGGCATCGGCCTGCTCTCCGCCTTCGCCGTGTCCGCCTCCGACGCCCGGCTGGGCGAGGAGTCGGTCCTCAGCCTCGGCTTCTTCGGCGTTCTGCTCGGCTCGATCTGTGTGATCACGCTCGGCGTGCTGACCATCGCCTCCGAGTACGGCACCGGAATGATCCGGACGACCCTGACCGCCTGCCCGAGCCGCGGCCGGGTGCTGACCGCGAAGGCGATCGTCTTCTTCCTCCTGGTCTTCGTGATCACGTCCGTAACCGCCGGGATCGTCGGCGCACTGCAGACGTCGATCGTGACCGGCGGCGTCAACACCGGTGAGGACTGGCTCCGGGCCACCGTGGGCGCCGGCCTGTACGTCGCGCTGCTCGGTCTGCTCTCGCTCGCCGTCGGGGCGCTGATCCGGCACTCCGCGGGTGCGATCACGATCATGATCGGCCTGGTGCTGCTGCCGCTGGTCCTGGCGCTGTTCATGTTCTCGCCGTCGCTGCGCGAGGTGCAGGAGGCGCTCTTCGAGTACTCGATCCCGAGCCAGCTCGGCGTGCTGTACAGCGCACCGGTCACGAACTCGGGACCGACCGGCTGGGACCCGCTGTTCATCATGCTGGGGGCCACGGTCGTCGCGCTGGTGGGCGCCGGCTTCTCCCTCGCCAGGCGCGACGTCTGATTCCTGTCCGGTACGCGGTGGCCGCCGCTCAGTACCGGGGAGCGTTACGGGACCGCTGCACCCGGGAGGTGCGGCGGTCCTTCGCGTTCCAGCACGCCTTGTGCCAGTGGCGCCGGTCGTCCACGCCGCCGTACTCCGGCCAGGCCACCACGTGCGGCGTCCCGGACGGGATCTCCTGGTCGCAGCCGGGGCAGCGGTAGCGCTTGCCCGCCGCGCTCGCCCCGGCGACCAGCCGGACCCGCCAGTCCTCGCCCTGCCAGTTCTCGGACCGCTCCAAGCCGCCGTAGCGCTCGCCCGCCTCGCTCGCGCGGTCGGTCGGCTTCTCGCCGCCACGGGGGCGGTTCCGGCGCGGGGACACGTGGCACCTCAGGGGGGCAGAGCGGACAGTTCCTCATCAGCCTACGGTCCCCGGCCCCGGGTAGGCGCCCCGTACGACGCCGGAGCACGGCACCCACAGGGGCCAGTTACCGGAAAATCGCAACAACTTCACGTGGGGCCGTGCCCTTGGCACGTGTCAGACGTTGTTGCCTATGTGGGGGGAGTGCCGCGTCGGCCGCAAGGAGGCAAAAGGCGATGCGCGTTGGAGCTTTTGTACTGGCCGCCCAGTTCCCGGGGCAGGGCCACGGGGAGGCGCTGCACCGGGCGGTGCGGTCCGCCGAAGCAGCCGAGGCAGCCGGGCTCGACTCGGTCTGGCTGGCCGAGCACCACTTCGTGCCGTACGGCGTGTGCCCGTCGGCGGTGACCCTGGCTGCGCTGCTGCTCGGCCGCACGGAGCGGATCCGGGTCGGCACGGCGGTGAGCGTGCTGCCGACCGTCCATCCCGTGGCGCTGGGCGAGCAGGCGGCGCTGCTGCATCTCACGTCCGGAGGACGGTTCTCGCTCGGGGTCGGCCGCGGTGGCCCCTGGGTCGACCTGGAGGTCTTCGGCTCCGGGCTCGCGTCCTACGAGAAGGGCTTCCCCGAGTCGCTGGATCTGCTGCTGCGCTGGCTGCGCGACTCCCGTGTCTCGGCCGAGGGGGATCGATTCGCCTTCCGTGAAGTCCCCGTCGTACCGCGGCCGGACGAGCTGCTGGACGGCCCCGAAGGACCGGAAGTGATCGTTGCCTGCACCTCGCCCGCGAGCGTGCGGCTGGCCGCCGAGCGCGGGCTGCCGATGCTCCTCGGGATGCACTGCGGCGACGAGGAGAAGGCCGACATGGTCGCCCTGTGGCGCAGTCACGCCCTCGCGGCGGGCCATGCGCCGGACGCCGTCGCGGGAGCCGGGCACGTGTCGGCCGGCGTGGCACAGATCGAGGACAGCCGAGCCGTGGCGGAGGAGACTCTCGTCAAGGCCATGCCCGGCTGGCTCAAGCAGGGCCTGGACGCCCATGTCACGGTGGACGGCAGGACGCGCGCGATGCGCGACCCCGTCGCGTACACGGAGCTGCTGTGCGGGCTGCATCCGGTGGGCCCGCCCCAACTGGCCGCGGACCGGCTGGCGGCGACGTCGGAGCGCACTGGCATCACCCGCTTCGCGCTGCTCTCCGAGGGCTCCGGCGATCTGGCGGCCACGGAGGAGAACGTACGGCGTCTGGGCACCGAGGTGCTGCCGCTGCTCCGCTGAGCGGGCGGACGAGCAGGCGGGCCGCACCTGCGTGCGGCCCGCGCTCCTCCCCCGGCCCGTCGTCCGGCGGAGGCTGCCGCCCCGGTGTGCGAAGAGCCTCCGGCGGTGCGGAGCGGCAGCAAAAGACATCAGCAGTCGCGCAGTTCGGGCGACTGATTGAGCAGCTGGGCCCTTACGGAAGTAAAGCGGGCGTGCCGCTCGTCCACCGAGGGGTCCAGCGGGAACACCGCGACGCGGTGGCAGTTCTGGAAAGCGAGCCGCACCCCGAAGTGCCGCTGCAGCGCACCCCGGATGGCGTCACTCGCGAGTGCGCGCAACAGCTGACCACGTGCCTGCTCGTCCGGCGGCGGCGTCTGGTTGTCGGCGAACTCTCCGCCGTCCACCTTCAGCTGAGCCACCAGAGAACTGATCATCTCCCATGCAAAAGGCAGGGAGGTCCGGACGCAGTCGACGAATGCAGCTTCGTCGACCTCGCCTCGCTCGGCCTGTTCCAACAGCGCCGGTGAGACGTCGAGCGACATGGGTTCTCCTCTCGCGACCCCGCACCAGCGGGGTCTTACGGGCAGGGAAGGAGGCGCGACGGCGCATGCCTGAGTACGGCGATAACGACGACGCAGAGTGCACGACCGACGACCTCCTGCTTCCACGTTAGGCGCGCTGTCTGGTCCGCACCAGGAGAATGGGAACACAACCGGCCAATAACGTAAGTGCACAAGAGGGGCGACCCGTAGGGACTCGGACAGGGGCGGGGTGGGCGACAGGTGGAGGAATCGCGCGCGGGGAGGTCGGTCGAGTAGCGTTGCGCACCATGCGTCTCGTCATCGCCCGCTGTTCCGTGGACTACGCGGGCCGGCTCACCGCCCACCTGCCCTCCGCCCCCCGTCTGATCCTGGTCAAGGCAGACGGCAGCGTCTCCATCCACGCGGACGACCGGGCGTACAAACCGCTCAACTGGATGTCCCCTCCGTGCACGCTCAAGGAGGGTGATGACAACGTCTGGACGGTCATCAACAAAACGGGCGAGAAACTGATCATTACGATGGAGGAAGTCCTCCACGACTCGTCCCACGAGCTGGGTGTGGACCCGGGCCTCATCAAGGACGGCGTGGAAGCACACCTGCAGGAGCTTCTGGCAGACCGGATCGAGACACTCGGCGAGGGCTACAGCCTGATCCGGCGCGAGTACCCGACGGCGATCGGCCCGGTGGACATTCTGTGCCGGGACTCCGACGGCGCGACGGTGGCGGTGGAGATCAAGCGGCGCGGCGAGATCGACGGTGTCGAGCAGCTCACCCGCTATCTGGAACTGCTGAACCGCGACCCTCATCTGGCGCCGGTCCGCGGCGTCTTCGCGGCGCAGGAGATCAAGCCCCAGGCGCGGGTACTGGCGACGGACCGCGGCATCGGCTGCGTGGTGCTGGACTACAACGCCATGCGCGGCATCGAGGACGACAAGCTGCGTCTGTTCTGACGGGGCCGGCCTCCGGGCCGGACCCGGTGCACCCGGCCCCCGGCCGGTTCCGGGGGTGCGGGGTACGAGTGCCACAGCAGGCGGCCGGCTCGCCCCGCGCGGGCATGGCCGACCACGGAACCGGTCCACAGGCCCGCGCCGGGGCCCCTGTCACTGCCTGAGGCAGCGGCGGACGGCAGCCGTCGGCACCGGACGGGCACCCGGCGCACCCGACCCACCCCAGGGTGAGCTGAGCCGGGCAGACACAGCCCCGCCGAGGCGCTCCGGCACGCGACCTCACGGCGCCCACGCCCTCCCGGCCCGGCAGTCCGGGCGCGGACCGGCGCGGGTTGTGGGGCTGGGGCAGCCGTCGGCACCGGATCGCGCGTGCGGACCGTACGCAACCGTCCGGCACGCCGTCGGCCGAGCCGTCGGACACTGTCCGACACACCGGCAGACCGCAGCCGTCAGCACCCGATCACGTCGGACAGCACAGCCCCGCGCACCACGCCCCGGCGGGGCAAGGCGCGGACAGCGGCTGGCTGCGCCGGGCGCGGCACGGCCGGGTGCCACCCCCGGCCGACCGTGGACCGGCGCCGATACGCCCGTACGTCGTCCCTGACGGGACGCGCCGTCAGGTCGAGGAGCTGCTCGACAGCGCCTGGCTGCTGCTCGGGCTGCCGGAGGTGGCTGTTGCCCCGTTGCTCGTCATGCCGACGGCCGTGCCGGAGGACGGCGTCTCACTCGGCGTGCCCGTCGGCTCCGTCGGCGTACTGGTGGGGGTCCCGCTGGGCGTGCTGGTCGGGGGTGTCGACGAACCCCCGCTCGACGACGGCGTGCCCGTCGTGCCCGTCGACGTGCCCCCCGTCGTGGACGGCCCGCCCGAGGTCCCGCCCGTCGTGGACGAACCCCCCGTCGTCGAACCGCTCGTGCCGGAACCGCCGCCGCCCGTCGTCGTCGACGAGCCGTCGCCCGGCGTCGACGGGTCGTCCGCCGAGCCGCTCTCGCCCGGCTCGGCGATGGTGGGCTTCCCCGACTTGGTGGCGTCGGGTGTGCCGGCGGGGCTCTGGGTGGAGTCGTCGGCCGGTTCGTCCGCGTTGAGGCTGTCGCTGCCGTCGTCCTCGTTCGCCGACTGCTCGTTGGTCACCTGGTCCGCGGGGTCCTCGCTGCCGGACGTCGCTCCCAGGGTCACCACCGTGCCGAGGACGACGGCGAGCAGCGCGCCCGCGCCGGCCGCAACCAGGTTGCGGCGGGTGCCGGACAGGACGGCGCGGCGCGCGCCGACGAGCAGGGACGTCGGCGTCGGGGTGTCTCGACGGGTGACGAGGGTCTCCAGGGACGGAACGGCGGCCGGGACGCCCCCTGACGGGGACGCCGGCTCCTCGTTGCCCGCGGCGGGGTTCTCCTCCCCCGCCGCTGAACGCCCGTCGGGCGGCAGGCTTCCCTCACGGTCGGCCACGAGGGCGAGCGCCCGTCGTCCCGCGACCGTGCCGCGCTTGTCGGCCAGCGCGCCGCGCAGGGCGATGGACGCCTCCAGCTCGGCGCGGGCCCGGTCCAGACTCCCCGTACAGAGGGCGAGCACGCCCAGCTCGTGGTGGAAGTAGGCCTCTTCTGCGACCTCGCCGGCGATGCGGGCCGCCTCCTGCCCATTCCGCAGGGTGCGCTCCCAGGCGCCCCAGTGCAGCCCGGCGGCGAACGCGGGCGCGGCGCTGCGGGCCAGCAGCACCGCGGCGCTGGCGTGCCCCGCCTCCTGGCCCGGCACCAGTACGCCCATCGCCGCGAGGATCGCGTCGGCCTCGGCGGCCGCGCGTGCCGGCGCCACCGAAGGGTGGCCGGCCCACCAGGCGTAGTGCTGGGCGGCGGTGTGGGCCCGGGCCACGGCGTCCTCGCCGTAGCCGGCGGCCTCCAGCTGTGCGGCGACACCGGCGGCCAGCCGGTACCGGGAGCCGACGGGGGTGAGCAGGGCGCAGCTGGTCAGTTCGCCGATGGCGGCGTCCGCGTGGGTGTCGCCGACGAGTGCCGGCAGATGCGCCTGGTGCGGTACCTCGCCGCCGAGGGCGACGGCGAACCGCAGGGCGTCGCGCGCCGATTCGCTCAGCCGGGAGGCGAGGAGCGCGGCGGGGGCCGCGCCCTCACCGATCGTCGGAAGCGGTACGTCGTGCCCGTCGGCGAAGACGTCGTCCGCGTCGTCGTCATCGTCGTCGTGGCCCGGCCCCTCGGCCAGGGCGCGCAGGGCGTCGCGCTGCCGGAGCAGCGCTCCCGCCTGGACGAAGCGCAGCGGCAGACCCTCCGACTCGAACCAGAGGTCCCCCGCCCAGTTCGCCTCGTCGTCGGTGAGCGGCCGATCCACGGCCCGCTCCAGCAGCTCCAGCGCCGCGCCGCGTTCGAGCCCGGAAAGGAACACCTCTTCGAGGTGGGAGTCGGCCGTCGGCGCCGCGACATCGGGGGTGGCGGCGAGCAGGAAGGCGCACTCCGGTGTGGCGTCGAGGAGCTCGTCCAGCGCGCTGCCGCCGAACTCCAGGTCGTCGAGGAGGACGACGGCGCCGATGCCACGGACGTGTTCGAGCAGCGTCGTGCGGTCGGGCCGGTGCAGCGTGGCGCTGTGGACGACGGCGAAGAGCTCGTACAGCAGCTCGGTCGCCGTCCGGCGGTAGCCGGAGAGCCGGATCACTCCGTCTGGCGCGAGGCCGGCGCAGTCCGCGGCGACGGCGTCGAGCAGGGCGCTGCGCCCCGATCCCGCGGGCCCGGTCAGCCGGACCGACCGGCCGCGTCCGAGGAGTCGTACGAGCCGCTCACGCTCCTCCTGGCGTTCCAGCAGGGGCAGCGGGGGCGCGGCGGGGCCCGCCGGCACCGGTGGCCGGCCGGCGCGCCGCAGTTCCTCGCGCTCCTCGGCGGTGTGGCGCGCGGGCGCCGCCGGCTGCTCGCCGGGGCGGCCGGGCTCTATCTCGCTTCCGTCGACGGGGTTGACGGTGAGCGTGAAGTCGCCCGCGACCAGCCGGACGGTGCGGGCGGGCGTGGGTGTCTGCGCGAACTCGGCCGGCACGGCGTCGCGCGGCGGGCGCTGCGCGCCTGCGCCGTCGTCGCCGCGGTCGTTGTCGTGGCCGTACTCTTCCGGTCCCCGGTTCGTCGGGTCCATGGTCAAAGCCCCCAGATGGCGTCTCGTGCGGAAGCCCCTCCCGGCCGGTCTGCACGCTCCGCTGCCGCTTCTGGTCCGGTGCCCGCCGTGTGGGTCTGTGAATCGGTGGGCGACCGAACCCTAGACCGTTGTCGAGTATCCGGGAACAGCCGGGGTCGCGGGCCGCCCAGGACGTCACGGTCTCGTGAGGATTGCGCACCCTGCCAGGTGTCGTCCGCTCAGACCCGAGGCAGGGACTCTGCGGCGATTCCACCCTCGATGGCCAGGATTCGGTGCAGCCGGGTGGCCACCAGGAGGCGCTGCATCTGCGGCGGCACGCCGCGCAGGACGAGCCGTCGGCCGCAGCGGCCCGCCCGTCGGTGCGCCCCCATGATGACCCCGAGTCCGGTCGCGTCCCAGGAGTCCAGATCGGTCAGGTCGAGTACCAGGTCGCCGACTCCGTCGTCGACGGCCGAGTGCAGGACCGTTCGGGCGTCCGCCGCGCTTCGGACGTCGAGGCGGCCCCCGACGACCAGCTCGGCGTGGTCGCCCCTGATGTGCATATGCGCTCCCCGAGAGTGCTCTGTCTGTCAGATCCGACTTCTCTGTCTGCTCTGCTCGCGTTCCGACTGCGTTGTTCTTTTGCAACAACTGACTGCCCTACGCGCACAGAAGTTGCCGCCTGTAAGCGAACCGATACCGAATTCACCCTGAGGGGTGACGATGCGCAGGGGCGTACGGCCCCCTGCGCACTCAGTGCTTGTAGAAGCCCTGCCCGCTCTTGCGCCCGATGTCACCGGCGTCCA
Organism: Streptomyces sp. NPDC091376; assembly: GCF_044757085.1. NCBI lineage: Bacteria > Bacillati > Actinomycetota > Actinomycetes > Kitasatosporales > Streptomycetaceae > Streptomyces > Streptomyces sp. NPDC091376. Next base: position 389,224 of record NZ_JBIVUF010000007.1, read on the forward strand.
CCATCCGGCGCATCAGCTCCGGCGGCGCGAACTTCTCGTCCTGCGACTCGGTGTAGATGTTGCTGGTCGCGTGCAGCAGGATGTCGACGCCGGTCAGGTCGGCGGTGGCGAGCGGCCCCATGGCGTGGCCGAAGCCGAGCTTGCAGGCGATGTCGATGTCCTCGGCGGTCGCGACGCCCGACTCGTACAGCTTGGCGGCCTCGACGACGAGCGCCGAGATGAGACGGGTGGTCACGAAGCCCGCGACGTCACGGTTGACGACGATGCAGGTCTTGCCGACGGACTCGGCGAACTCGCGAGCGGTGGCGAGGGTTTCGTCGCTGGTCTTGTAGCCGCGGACGAGCTCGCAGAGCTGCATCATCGGGACGGGCGAGAAGAAGTGCGCGCCCACGACGCGCTCCGGGCGCTCGGTCACGGCCGCGATCTTGGTGATCGGGATGGCGGAGGTGTTGGAGGCGAGGACCGTCTCGTCCCGTACGAGCTTGTCGAGGGTGCGGAAGATCTCGTGCTTGACCTCGAGCTTCTCGAAGACGGCCTCGACGACGATGTCCGCGTCGGCGACGGCGTCGAGGTCGGTGGTCGTGGTGATGCGCGCCAAGGCCGCCTCGGCGTCGGCCGCTTCGAGCTTGCCCTTGGAGACGAACTTGTCGTACGAGGCCTTGATGCCGTCGGTGCCACGGGTCAGGGCCGCGTCGGTCACGTCACGCAGCACGACGTCCCAGCCCGCCTGGGCGGAGACCTGCGCGATTCCGGACCCCATGAGTCCGGCCCCGATGACGGCGAGCTTCCTGGCCACTGCTGCACCCCTTAACACACGTTTATTTATCCGATCTCTGCCGGAGATTAGCGGTCACGGGCGGCCCTGTGGCGGTGAAGAGATGCGCGTCACGCCCGCCCCTCGCCCGGCCACCACCGCTCAACGAGGCCATCCGGGGCGTGGTTCCGTCTCCCATGACGGACATCACACCCGTACGGGGTGTCAGGTGAGGTGCCCTGCCGTGAGGTGAGGCGCCCCGCCGCCGGCCGAGGCGTCGACTCCGCCGGGCGGGAGGCCGGCGCACTCACCCCGCGCGCAGCGCGTAGCCGAGGACCCGCTCGCCGAGCAGCTCCTCCATCACGTCGATGAGCACGAGGGCCTCGCGGGAGACCTCGACGGGGCGGCGGCCGGCCATCATCTCCCGCCCGATGGTGCCCATCACGGTCTCGTACAGCCAGTTGATCTGACCCGCCATCAGAGCCGGCATCGGGTCGTCGGGGGCGGCGCCGGTCTCCTCGCGCAGCGTCCGGGCCAGGCGGTCGACGATCTCCCGCTGGAAGGTCAGCACCCGCGACTGGAGGGTGGAGGCACCGTGGATGACCCGAAGGAAACGGTCATATCCCTCCATCAGTCCGACTTGTGGCGAGACGGCCTCGACCTCCGTGCGCAGTTCGCGCAGGACGGCCACGGCCGCCGACTCACCCTCGTCCCGCCCGCGGACCCAGCGCGCGAGTCGGTCGACGAGTGCGGTCTCACGGTCGAAGAAGAGGTCCTCCTTGGCCGGGAAGTAGTTGTAGACGGTGTTGACGGAGACGTCCGCGGCCTGCGCGATCTCCGCGATGGTCACCGCGTCGAAGCCGCGCTCCATGAACAGGCCCGTGGCCACGTCCGAGATGTGCTGCCTGGTCCGGCGCTTCTTCCGCTCCCTGAGCCCCTCAGCCATGCGCCCATCGTAGCCGTCACTGGGGACATTTGTTTTTTGGAGTCATTGCAAATTTTCAGTGCCTCTGCTTTTCTTGGCGCATGGCAGTCCTCATGACCTCCGGCCTCGCCCGGACGTTCACCACGAAGAGCGGCCCCGTCGCCGCGGTGCGCGGCATCGACCTCACCGCCGAGCGCGGCGAGATCCTCGGATTCCTCGGCCCGAACGGCGCGGGCAAGACCACGACCCTGCGCATGCTCACGACGCTGCTGCGGCCCACCGGCGGCACCGCGGCCATCGCCGGCCGCGATCTCACGACCGACCCCGCGGGTGTACGCGAGAAGATCGGCTACGTCGCCCAGTCCGGCGGTGTCGACCCGACCGTCACCGTGCGCGAAGAGCTGGCGACCCAGGCGCGGCTCTACCGCTTCTCCCGGTCCGACGCGGCCGCCCGTGCCGAGGAACTGGCGCACGAACTCGACCTCACCGGGCTTCTCGACCGCCCGTGCGCCGCGCTCTCGGGCGGCCTGCGGCGCCGGCTCGACATCGCGATGGCCCTCACCCACCGGCCTGAAGTCCTCTTCCTCGACGAGCCGACCACCGGACTCGACCCAGGCAGCCGCGCCGACCTGTGGAACCTCGTGCGGCGGCTGCGTGACGAGTACGGCACGACCGTCTTCCTCACCACGCACTACCTCGACGAGGCGGACGAGCTGTCCGACCGGCTCGTCGTCATCGACAACGGCACCGTCGTCGCCGAGGGAACCCCGACGGCGCTGAAGCAGCGCCACGCCGGATCGGCGGACGCCTCCCTCCAGGACACCTTCCTCGCCATCACCGGACGCGGCCCCGCCCCGGTGGACACCACACCCGTCGCCGTCTGACCGGCCGTACGTCAAGGAGTTGCCCCGTGCTGATGCACGACACCGCGCTGGTCTTCGGCAGGTACGCCCGTCAGACCCTGCGCTCCAGGCTCCAGATGCTCTTCGGCGTGCTGATGCCGCTGCTCTACCTGCTGTTCTTCGGGCCACTGCTCACCGGGCTGCCCCTCGGCACCCAGGGCGACTCCTGGCAGATGCTGGTGCCAGGACTGCTGCTCCAACTCGGCTTGTTCGGCGCCTCGTTCGCCGGATTCGCCATCATCGCCGAGAAGCACACGGGCGTCGTCGAGCGGATGCGGGTGACCCCCGTCAGCCGGCTCGCGCTGCTGCTGGGCCGGGTGCTGCGCGATACCGCGGTCCTGCTGTTCCAGGCCATTCTGCTGGTGCTGGCCGCGCTGGCGATGGGGTTGCGGGCACCGCTCGGCGGCATCCTCATCGGCTTCGCCTTCCTCGCCGTACTGACGGTCGCGCTCGCCTCGCTGTCGTACGCGCTGGCGATGAAGGTCGCCGAGCCGCACGAGTTCGGGCCGGTGGTCAACGCGTTGACCATGCCGTCGATGCTGCTGTCCGGGCTGATGCTGCCGATGGCACTGGCACCGGGCTGGCTGGGCGCCCTGTCGCACGTCATGCCGTTCCGCTACCTGGTGGACGCGGTCCGGGCCGGCTACGTCGGCGACTACGCGAGCACGACGATGCTGTACGGCGCGCTGGTCGCCCTCGCCTTCGCGGCGCTCGGGGTGAGCGCGGGCACACGGGTCTTTCGCAGGGCGGGCGCGTGACCGGGCGGGTCCGAGCCTAGGCTGGCCACATGGTCAATCTGACGCGCATCTACACGCGCACCGGCGACAAGGGCACCACGGCGCTCGGCGACATGAGCCGCACCGCCAAGACGGACGTGCGGATCTCGGCGTACGCGGACGCCAACGAGGCCAACGCTGTGCTCGGCACGGCCATCGCGCTCGGCGCTCTCCCCGAGGAGGTCGTGAAGGTCCTCGTCCGGGTCCAGAACGACCTCTTCGACGTGGGCGCGGACCTCTCCACGCCGGTCGTGGAGAACCCGGAGTACCCGCCCCTGCGCGTGGAGCAGACGTACATCGACAAGCTGGAGGCGGACTGCGACCGCTTCCTCGCGGAGCTGGACAAGCTCCGCTCCTTCATCCTCCCGGGCGGTACGCCCGGTGCGGCGCTGCTGCACCAGGCGTGCACGGTGGTCCGGCGCGCCGAGCGCTCCACCTGGGCGGCGCTGGAGGTGCACGGAGAGACGATGAACCCGCTGACGGCGACGTACCTCAACCGGCTATCGGATCTGCTCTTCATCCTTGCCCGTACGGCCAACAAGGAGGTCGGGGACGTCCTCTGGGTGCCGGGCGGGGAGCGCTGACCCGGCAGCGGCCGGTGCCTTCTTCGGCCAGATCGCGTAGCTGAGCGCGATCAGGCCGTGGATGGCGGCCGCCCGCCAGGCGACGTGCATCCAGTCCTCCAGCGATCCGGTCCTGGACGCGTCGCCGACGTACCGGACGGCGATCTGGAGCAGCGCGGTCGTGACGGCGGCCGCGACGGCCGTGCCGAGCCACACCTTGCCCTCGTACCTGGCGCGGCCCATTCCGTGGCGCGGCGGCTTCACCGGCGGCGGTGCGCCGCCGAAGCGGTGCGCGGCGTGGCCGTCGAGCCACTTGATGGTGCGGTGGCCGTGGCCGACGGTGTACCCGATGTAGACCGCGGCGAGCCCGTGCTTCCAGCTCGGCTCGGCTCCGTTCTTGAGGTCGATGGCCGTGACCACCAGCAGAACGATCTCCAGCAACGGCTCCATCAGCAGGACGGCCAGTCCGGTCCGCGGCATCCTCAGCAGATAGCGCACGGCCAGACCGGCGGCCAGCAGCACCCAGAAACCGATCTCACAGATCACGATGAGCGTGACGATCACGACGGCTCTCCCTTCGCACCGTTCCAGGCTCGCGGCCCCGGAGCGGGGATTCGTCGTCGTGAGTGACGAACCGCGACTGCATCCTTCGATGTAGCGCCGGCTCAGCCCGGGCGGGGAGGCCAGGGGCCTCCCCTTCCGTGTTTCATGGGGTGGTGAGACTCCCCCGCCCCCACCGCGACGACGTCCTCATCGCGGCCGCCGGTCTCGTCGGCGGTCTGCTGCTGTGGTCGCTCGGCCTGAACCTCACCGAGGACCGCCGCCCGCTCTCCGGTGACTGGGCGACGCTCGGGCCGCTCTTCGTCATGTCCTGCATGGAACTGCTGCGGCGGACCATGCCGAGGACGGCGCTCGCCGTGGGCACGATCGCGATCGTGGTGGACCAGTTCACTCTGGGCAACATCGCGACGGTCCTGATGTACACGGACATCGTGTACGCCGCCGTCGTGTACGGGACGCCCGCCTCGGCCCGTCGCATCCCGTACACCACCGGACTCGTCACGGTCGCGGCGACGGTCGGCTTCCTGGCCTGGTTCCAGAAGCCCGCCGCCCTGCTCCTCGGGTTGGTCGTCGGGCTGGTCGCGTTCGGTCCTGCCGCCACCGGCGCGCTCGTACGCAACCACCGCGAGGCCGCGGACGCGGCGCGGCTGCGGGCCGAGCAGACCGCGCTGCTCGCCGAGATGGACCGCAGCCAGGCGGTCATCGCCGAACGGGCCCGGATGGCCCGCGAACTGCACGACATGGTCGCCAACCATCTCTCGGCGATCGCCATCCACTCCACCGCCGCGCTCTCCCTCGACGAGCCGGCCACCACCCGGCAGGCGCTCACCGTCATCCGGCAGAACAGCGTGGAGGGTCTCGCGGAGATGCGCCGGCTGATCGGGCTGCTGCGCGACAGCGGGGACGACACCGAGCCGGCCGTCGCGCCCACGCTCGCTGGCCTGGACGCACTGGTCGCCCAGGCGCGTACGAACGGCGAGGCGAGCGGGCTGAGCTTCACCCTGGACGACGCCGTCGAGGCGGACGCTGCACCGCCCGCGCCGGTGGCTCTCGCCGCCTACCGGATCGTGCAGGAGTCGCTGACGAACGCGCTGAAGCACGCGCACGCGGGCGAGGTCGTCGTGCGTCTGACGGGCGGCGCGCCGGGCGACGCGCTGACCGTGACGGTGACCAGCCCCTACGGCGGGACGCGGGGGCCGCGCGTACCGGGCTCCGGCTCCGGACTGGTGGGGATGCGGGAGCGGGTCGCGCTGCTGGGCGGCGTGTTCGAGGCGGGTCCTGAGCCCGGCCCGGCCGGCGGCCCGGCGAAGATCTGGCGGGTGCGGGCGGTGCTGCCCATGGTGGACGACAAGGAGCCCTCGGCATGATCCGGGTAGTGGTCGCGGAGGACCAGAGCGCCGTGAGGGCCGGTCTGGTCCTCATCCTGGGCAGCGCCCCGGACATCGAGGTGGTCGGCGAGGCCGGGGACGGGGAGGAGGCGGTGCGCCTCGCCCGTGAGCTGCGGCCGGACCTGGTGCTGATGGATGTGCAGATGCCACGGCTGGACGGGGTCTCGGCGACCCGGCAGGTGGTCGGGGAGGGGCTCGCGGACGTTCTCGTGCTGACGACCTTCGATCTCGACGAGTACGTGTTCGGGGCGCTGCGCGCGGGCGCGGCCGGCTTCCTGCTGAAGAACGCCGAGGCGAAGGATCTGGTCGAGGGCGTACGGACGGTGGGGCGCGGCGAGGGGCTGATCGCGCCGGCCGTGACCCGGCGACTGCTCGCCGAGTTCGCGTCACCCTCCCCGGTACGTTCGCCGGACGCCCCCGACCCCGCCGTACTCGACGTACTGACGAGGCGTGAGCGCGAGGTGCTCTCGTGTCTGGGCGAGGGCATGTCGAACGCCGAGATCGCGGTACGGCTGCAGATGGCGGAGGCGACCGTGAAGACTCATGTGAGCAGGCTGCTGGGGAAGCTGGGGTTGCGCAGCAGGGTTCAAGCGGCCGTTCTGGCGCAGGAGTTGGGGATCTGAGGAGCCTGGGGCGTACCGGCGTTCGACTTTGGTCTGGACCTCTTGACGATTGGTCCAGACCTTCCTAATCTCACCGCACGCACACCGTGGTGAGCCCCGCGGAGTGCTCTGCACGGACCGGCCCCCCTTTTGTCCGTCCGCGAACTCGAGGAGCACCCCTTGAGCACGAGTACCCCCCGCACCAGAAGCAGATTCAGATCCAGAGCGACGGCGGGACTCACCGCCCTGCTGCTCCCCCTCGCAGCCATGGTCGGCCTCGCCACGCCCGCGGCAGCGGCCACCTCAGCGACCGCCACGTACGCCAAGGTCCAGGACTGGGGCAGCGGCTTCGAGGGCAAGTGGACGGTGAAGAACACCGGCACCACCTCGATCGCGTCCTGGACCGTCGAGTGGGACTTCCCCTCCGGTACGTCCGTCACCTCCGCCTGGGACGCCGACGTCACCGGCTCCGGCACCCGCTGGACCGCCAAGAACAAGAGCTGGAACGGCACCCTCGCCCCCGGCGCCTCCGTGTCCTTCGGGTTCAACGGCGCCGGACCCGGCTCGCCCTCCAACTGCCGCCTCAACGGCGGCTCCTGCGACGGCGGCACCGTCCCCGGCGACAACCCGCCGTCCGCCCCCGGCACCCCGTCCGCGAGCGGCATCACCAACACCGCCGTGACGCTGAGCTGGACCGCCGCCACCGACGACAAGGGCATCAAGAACTACGACGTCCTGCGCGACGGCACCAGGGTCGCCACGGTCACCGGACTGACGTACACCAACTCCGGGCTGACCGCGGGCACGGACTACTCGTACACGATCCAGGCCCGCGACACCGCCGACCAGACCGGCCCCGTCAGCGGCGCCCGCGCGGTGCGCACCACCGGTGGCGGTGACCCGGACCCCGGCCCCGGCGGCAAGGTCAAGCTGGGCTACTTCACCAACTGGGGCGTCTACCAGCGCAACTACCACGTGAAGAACCTGGTGACCTCCGGTTCCGCGTCGAAGATCACGCACATCAACTACGCCTTCGGCAATGTCTCCGGCGGCCGCTGCACCATCGGTGACTCCTACGCCGACTACGACAAGGCCTACACCGCGGACCAGTCGGTCGACGGTGTCGCCGACACCTGGGACCAGCCGCTGCGCGGCAACTTCAACCAGCTGCGCAAGCTCAAGGCCCGCTACCCGCACATCAAGGTGCTCTGGTCCTTCGGCGGCTGGACCTGGTCCGGCGGCTTCCCGCAGGCCGTCCAGAACCCGACCGCCTTCGCCGAGTCCTGCTACCAGCTGGTCGAGGACCCGCGCTGGGCGGACGTCTTCGACGGGATCGACCTGGACTGGGAGTACCCGAACGCGTGCGGACTCTCCTGTGACACCAGCGGCCCGGCCGCGTTCAAGAACATGATGCAGGCCATGCGCGCCAGGTTCGGCCCGAACAACCTGGTCACCGCGGCGATCACGGCCGACGCGAGCAGCGGCGGCAAGATCGAGAAGACCGACTACGCGGGCGCCTCGCAGCACTCCGACTGGTTCAACGTGATGACGTACGACTTCTTCGGCGCGTTCGACGCGGACGGTCCGACCGCCCCGCACTCGCCGCTGACCTCGTACGCCGGCATCCCGCAGCAGGGCTTCACCTCCGCGGACGCCATCGCCAAGCTCAAGGCCCAGGGCGTGCCGGCGGCGAAGCTGCTGCTCGGCATCGGCTTCTACGGCCGCGGCTGGACGGGCGTGACCCAGGCGGCACCGGGCGGATCTGCCACCGGTCCCGCCCCGGGCACGTACGAGCAGGGCATCGAGGACTACAAGGTCCTCAAGACGTCCTGCCCGTCCACCGGCACCATCGCCGGCACCGCCTACGCCAAGTGCGGCAGCAACTGGTGGAGCTACGACACGCCGGCGACGATCGGCGGAAAGATGAGCTGGGCCAAGAACCAGAGCCTGGGAGGCGCGTTCTTCTGGGAGTTCAGCGGCGACACCACGAACGGTGAGCTGGTGAGCGCGATCAACAGCGGCCTGGGATAACACCCTTCGGCCGGGTACGGCAGCGGGGGCGGTGCTTCACGCACCGCCCCCGCTTCATGCTCTGCGGCCACTTCCCACTCCGCGCCCGCTTGATGCTCTGCGCCCGCTAGGCCACATTCACCCTCTGGCCGGGAGGCGCCGCCTCCAGCCAGGCGAGGAAGCCGGTCAGCGCGTCCTCGCTCATCGCCAGCTCAAGGCGCGTCTCCCGGTGGAGACAGCCCAGCACGATCGCGTCCGACAGCAGCGCGAGCTCCTCCTCGCCCTCCGGCGTACGACGGGAGAGGACCTCGATCGCCGAGCGCTCCAGGGCGCGGCGCGGACGGGGCGCGTAGGAGAAGACGCGAAACCACTCGACCCGGTCGCCGCTGTAGCGGGCCACCCCGTACACCCAGCCCTTGCCGGAGTGATCGCTCTCCTCCGGCACGTTCCAGCGCAGGCTGCAGTCGAAGGTGCCGCCCGAGCGCTGGATCAGCCTGCGGCGCAGGCCGAAGACGAAGAGCCCGATCACCACCAGTGCGACGACCAGTCCGCTCACAAGCAGAGCGAGGAACATCTCCACCGACCTCCTCGCTTCGTCCCGTAGCGGAATACAACCTGCATCTGCACCTGCATCGCCTCAGCCGCGACCCGGTCTGGAGAAGTCCAGCACGGGCCGCGGCTGAGTGTGGTCCATCGGCGGGGGTGCGATCAGCGCACCGCCACCGCGCGCAGCCGGACGTCGGCGCGCCGCGCGGCGACGGCGTCGTCGTCGGCCTTGGCGCGCTCCAGCGCACGCTCGGCGCGCTGGGCGTCGATCTCGTCCGCCAGCTCGGCGATCTCCGCCAGCAGCGACAGCTTGTTGTCGGCGAACGAGAGGAAGCCGCCGTGCACAGCGGCGACGACCGTTCCCTCGCTCGTACGGATGGTCACCGGGCCCGACTCCAGCACACCGAGCAGCGGCTGGTGACCGGGCATGACGCCGATGTCGCCGGACGTGGTGCGCGCCACGACCAGGGTGGCCTCGCCGGACCAGACCTGGCGGTCGGCGGCGACCAGCTCGACGTGCAGCTCAGCAGCCAAGAGTGGCTCCTCGGGTCACCACCCGGCGGTCATGCCGGGTGTTGGGTCATAAGTCTAGTAGTGCTCCGGACGCCGAAGCGCCGGGGCTCACCCCCGGGGGTCCCCGGGGAGGGCGTGAAGAGGGGGACGGGAGGGACCCCGTCCCCCTCTACGAGTCACGGGACTCAGGAGACGCCGAGCTCCTTGGCGTTGGCCTTGAGGTCCTCGAGGCCACCGCACATGAAGAACGCCTGCTCCGGGAAGTGGTCGTACTCACCGTCGCAGATCGCGTTGAACGCGGAGATCGACTCGTCCAGCGGCACGTCCGAACCGTCCACACCGGTGAACTGCTTCGCCGCGTGGGTGTTCTGGGACAGGAAGCGCTCGACACGACGGGCACGGTGGACAACGAGCTTGTCCTCCTCGCCCAGCTCGTCGATACCGAGGATCGCGATGATGTCCTGGAGGTCCTTGTACTTCTGCAGGATTCCCTTGACGCGCATGGCCGCGCTGTAGTGGTCCTGCGAGATGTAGCGCGGGTCCAGGATGCGGGACGTGGAGTCCAGCGGGTCCACCGCGGGGTAGATGCCCTTCTCGGAGATCGGACGGGACAGAACCGTCGTCGCGTCGAGGTGGGCGAAGGTGGTGGCCGGCGCCGGGTCGGTCAGGTCGTCCGCGGGGACGTAGATCGCCTGCATCGAGGTGATCGAGTGACCACGGGTCGAGGTGATGCGCTCCTGCAGGAGGCCCATCTCGTCCGCAAGGTTCGGCTGGTAACCCACCGCGGACGGCATACGGCCGAGCAGGGTGGACACCTCGGAACCGGCCTGGGTGAAGCGGAAGATGTTGTCGATGAAGAACAGCACGTCCTGCTTCTGCACATCGCGGAAGTACTCCGCCATGGTCAGACCGGCCAGGGCCACGCGCAGACGGGTGCCCGGGGGCTCGTCCATCTGGCCGAAGACCAGCGCGGTCTTGTCCAGAACGCCGGACTCTTCCATCTCCGCGATGAGGTCGTTGCCCTCACGGGTGCGCTCACCGACACCGGCGAACACGGAAACGCCCTCGTGCAGCTTGGCCACACGCATGATCATTTCCTGGATGAGGACGGTCTTGCCCACACCCGCGCCACCGAACAGACCGATCTTTCCACCCTTGACGTACGGGGTGAGAAGGTCGACGACCTTCAGGCCGGTCTCGAACATCTCGGTCTTCGACTCGAGGTCCTCGAACTTCGGTGCCTTGCGGTGGATCGCCCAGCGCTCGGTCTCCTGGCCGTTGGCTTCCGGCTCGTTCAGCACCTCACCGAGGGTGTTGAACACCTTGCCCTTGGTGAAGTCGCCGACGGGGACGGTGATGCCCTTGCCGGTGTTGGTCACCGGGGCCTGGCGGACCAGACCGTCGGTGGGCTGCATCGAGATCGTACGGACCAGGCCCTCACCGAGGTGCTGGGCGACCTCGAGAGTCAGGGTCTTCGTCGTGCCCGGGTTGGCCGGGTCCGGGACGTCGACGTTCAGCGCGTTGTAGATCTCCGGCATCGCGTCGACGGGGAACTCCACGTCGACGACCGGGCCGATGACCCGCGCGACGCGGCCCGTCGCCGTGGCCGTCTCAACAGTGGTGGTCATTAGTAGTCACTCCCCGCGGTCGCGTCGGCCAGGGCGCTCGCGCCTCCGACGATCTCGCTGATTTCCTGGGTGATTTCGGCCTGGCGGGCCGCGTTGGCAAGTCGGGTGTACGTGTTGATCAGGTCACCCGCGTTGTCGGTCGCCGACTTCATCGCCTTGCGCCGGGCCGCGTGCTCGGAAGCGGCGGCCTGGAGCAGGGCGTTGTAGATGCGGCTCTCGACGTACCGCGGAAGCAGTGCGTCGAGGACGTCCTCCGCCGACGGCTCGAAGTCGAACAGCGGAAGCAGTTCGTCCTTCGCGCCGCTCTCGGCCGCGGCCTTGGTCTCGGCGAGGCTGAGCGGCAGCATCCGGTTGTCCACCGGCGACTGCGTCAGCATCGAGACGAACTCGGTGAAGACGATGTGGAGCTCGTCCACGCCACCCTCGGCCGTCTCCTTCTCGATCGCCTCGATCAGCGGTTCCGCGATCGCCTTGGCATTGGCGTACGACGGATTGTCGGTGAAGCCCGTCCACGAGTCCGCGATCTTCAGCTCACGGAAGCCGTAGTAGGCCACACCCTTGCGGCCGACGACGTACGTGTCGACCTCCTTGCCCTCGCCACGGAGCCGCTCGGTGAGCCGGGCGGCCGTCTTGATGGCGTTGGAGGAGTAGCCGCCGGCCAGACCGCGGTCGCTCGTGAGGAGCAGTACCGCGGCGCGGCTCGGGGCGTCCGCCTCCGTGGTCAGCGGGTGCTTGGTGTTCGATCCGGTCGCCACCGCCGTGACCGCGCGGGTCAGCTCGGTCGCGTACGGCGTGGAGGCGGCCACCTTGCGCTGTGCCTTGACGATGCGCGAGGCGGAGATCATCTCCATCGCCTTGGTGATCTTCTTCGTCGCGGTGACCGACTTGATACGACGCTTGTAGACCCGGAGCTGGGCTCCCATGAGTCAGGTCCCTTCCGTCGTCACTTCGAGGCGTTGACGGTCGCCGGAGCGTCCTCGCCGAGCAGGTTGCCGTCGGAGGTCTCGAACTGCTTCTTGAAGGTGGCGATCTGCTCCGCGACCTTCTCGAGGGTGTCGTCCGACATCTTCCCGCCCTCACGGATGCTGGTCATCAGCGAGGCCTGGTCGCGGTGCAGGTAGTCCAGCAGCTCGCGCTCGAAGCGGCGGATGTCCTCGACCGGGACGTCGTCCATCTTGCCGGTGGTGCCGGCCCAGATGGAGACGACCTGGTCCTCGGTGGAGTACGGGGCGTACTGCGCCTGCTTCAGCAGCTCGACCATGCGCTTGCCGCGCTCGAGGGCCGACTTCGACGCGGCGTCCAGGTCGGAACCGAAGGCGGCGAACGCCTCCAGCTCGCGGTACTGGGCCAGGTCGACACGGAGCCGGCCGGAGACCTGCTTCATGGCCTTGTGCTGGGCGGAGCCACCGACACGGGAGACCGAGATACCGACGTTCAGGGCCGGACGCTGACCGGCGTTGAACAGGTCGGACTCCAGGAAGCACTGGCCGTCGGTGATGGAGATGACGTTGGTCGGGATGAACGCCGAGACGTCGTTGGCCTTGGTCTCGACGATCGGCAGACCGGTCATCGAGCCGGCACCCATGTCGTCGGAGAGCTTGGCGCAGCGCTCCAGCAGACGGGAGTGCAGGTAGAAGACGTCACCCGGGTAGGCCTCACGGCCCGGCGGGCGGCGCAGCAGCAGCGACACGGCGCGGTAGGCGTCGGCCTGCTTCGACAGGTCGTCGAAGATGATGAGGACGTGCTTGCCCTCGTACATCCACTGCTGACCGATGGCCGAACCGGTGTACGGCGCGAGGTACTTGAAGCCCGCCGGGTCGGACGCCGGGGCGGCGACGATCGTCGTGTACTCCAGGGCACCGGCCTCCTCCAGCGCGCCGCGCACGGACGCGATGGTGGAGCCCTTCTGGCCGATGGCGACGTAGATGCAGCGGACCTGCTTGTTCACGTCGCCCGAGCGCCAGTTGTCACGCTGGTTGATGATCGTGTCGATGCACAGCGCGGTCTTGCCGGTCTGACGGTCACCGATGATCAGCTGACGCTGGCCACGGCCGACCGGGGTCATCGCGTCGACGGCCTTGTAGCCCGTCTCCATCGGCTCGTGCACCGACTTGCGCTGCATGACCGTGGGGGCCTGCAGCTCAAGGGCGCGGCGGCCCGAGGTCTCGATCTCGCCGAGGCCGTCGATCGGGTTGCCGAGCGGGTCGACAACGCGGCCGAGGTAGCCCTCGCCGACGGCGACGGACAGGACCTCGCCGGTGCGCTGGACCGGCTGGCCCTCCTCGATGCCGCTGAACTCACCGAGGACGATGGCACCGATCTCGCGCTCCTCGAGGTTGAGGGCGAGGCCGAGGGTGCCGTCCTCGAACTTCAGCAGCTCGTTGGCCATGGTCGAGGGAAGACCCTCCACCTTCGCGATGCCGTCGCCGGCAAGGCTGACCGTGCCGACCTCCTCGCGCGAGGCCGCGTCCGGCTGGTACGACTGGACGAAGTTCTCCAGCGCGTCCCGGATCTCCTCCGGCCGGATCGTGAGCTCCGCCATCTGGGTTCCCTGCTCTCCTTGTTGGGCCCGAAGTTTCACTTTGGGGGTCTGGGGGCGACCCCCAGGAATCCTCTGCGGCCCAACCGGGCCGCTCTAGCACATGCTTGTTGAGTTGGTGGCCTGTCAGCCGGCGATGCGGCGGTTCGCCTCGGCGATCCGGTCCGCGATCGTCCCGTCGATCTGCTCGTCACCGACCAGCACCGAGATCCCGCCGAGGACCTCGGGGTCCACGTCCAGGTTCAGGTGCATCTCGCGGCCGTACAGCTTCGCCAGTACGGCTCCGAGGCGCTGCTTCTGCTGGTCGCTCAGCGGCACCGCCGTGGTGACCACGGCGACCATCCGGTTCCGGCGCGCCGCGGCGAGCTTGGAAAGGGACTCGAGTCCCGCTTCCAGGCTACGTCCCCGGGGCGCGGTCACAAGACGGACCACAAGACGCTCGGTGACCGGGTTGGCCTTGCCTCCGAGCAGGCTGCGGAGCAGCTCGCCCTTGGCGGAGACATTCGCGGTCCGGTCGGTCAGCGCGGCACGCAGCTCGGTGCTGGAGGAGACGATCCGGCCGAACCGGAACAGCTCGTCCTCCACGTTGTCCAGCGCACCGGCCCGCTGGGCGGCGGTGAGGTCGGCGGTGGCCGCCAGCTCCTCGACCGCGTCCACCAGGTCACGCGACTGCGACCAGCGGGAACGCACCATGCCGGAGACCAGGTCGACGGTCTCGCCGCCCACCTGACCGCTCAGCAGTCGCGCGGCGAGCTCGGCCTTGGCCTCACCGGCCTGCGCCGGGTCGGTCAGGACCCGACGCAGCGACACCTCGCGGTCGAGCAGCGCGGTAACGGCGGCCAGCTCCTCGGCGAGCTTCGCCGCGTCGACCGACGTGTTGTCGGTCAGCGCGTCGAGACGCTCACGTGCGGAAGCCAGTGCCTCGCGGCTCGCTCCGTTCATCGGGCAGCCTCGGCCTTCTCCTCGAGCTCGTCGAGGAAGCGGTCGATGGTGCGGCTCTGGCGGGCGTGGTCGTCGAGGGACTCACCGACCAGCTTGCCGGCCAGGTCGGTGGCGAGCTTGCCCACGTCCTGGCGCAGCGCGGACGCCGCGGCCTTGCGGTCGGCCTCGATCTGGGCGTGACCGGCGGCGACGATCTCCTCGCGCTGCCGCTGACCCTCCGCGCGCATCTCAGCGATGATCGCGGCGCCCTGCTCCGTGGCCTCCTGGCGCAGCCGTGCGGCCTCGTGGCGGGCCTCGGCGAGCTGAGCGCGGTACTGCTCCAGCACGCTCTGGGCCTCGACCTTGGCCGCCTCGGCCTTCTCCATCCCACCTTCGATGGCCTCGCGGCGCTCTTCCAGAACCTTGTTGATGTTCGGGAGGAGCTTCTTGGCCAGGAAGAAGAAGACGATGGCGAAGGCGATGGCGCCGATGAGCAGCTCGGGACCCGGAGGAACGAGCGGGCTCTGCTCCTCCCCGGCCGCCAGCTGAACGAAGTTGGCGATCACATCAATGCCTTTCGTCGAAAAGTGTCAGGTAGCTGAGAATTAGCGACCGAACACGAACGGCATAACGATGCCGATGAGGGCGAGCGCCTCACAGAAGGCGAAGCCGAGGATCTGGTTGGCACGGATCAGGCCGGCAGCCTCGGGCTGACGGGCCAGAGCCTGGGTGCCGTTACCGAAGACGATGCCGACGCCGATGCCGGGGCCGATGGCGGCGAGGCCGTAGCCGATGGAGCCGAGCGAACCGGTGACGGCGGCGAGGGTCTCAGTGGCAGCCATGCTGATTCTTCCTTTTCATTTACGGACCGGTGGGGGTTGGCCACCGGACGTTTCCGGGGTGGTGCGGGCGGGATTGACTCAGTGGTGCTCGGCGAGAGCGCCCTGAATGTAGGAGCAGGCCAGCAGCACGAACACGTACGCCTGGACGGCCTGGACGAAGAGCTCGAAGACGATCATGGCCATCGTCATCACGAACGAGACGCCGGCGGCCGGGATCATGTAGCTGTTCAGCAGGTACCAGGAGGCGACGGTGAACATCACCAGCATCAGGTGACCGGCGAACATGTTGGCGAAGAGTCGCACCGCGTGCGTGAACGGGCGGACCAGCAGGTTCGAGAAGAGCTCGATGAACGACACGAGCCACTTGATCGGGCCCAGCGACGGGTCGTAACCCGTGATGTTCTTCCAGCCGCCGACGAAACCGTGGCGCTTGAAGGTCAGCGACACCCAGATCACGTAGACCATGACCGCGAGGACGACCGGGTACGCGATGATCGACGACACCGGGAACTGGGCCAGCGGGATCACGGACCAGATGTTCATGATCCAGACGAAGAAGAAGATCGAGACCATCAGCGGGACGTACTTCTCGCCCTCCCGCTTCCCGAGGGTCTCGTAGACGATGCCGCGGCGCACGAAGTCGTAGCCGGCCTCGCCGATCATCTGCACCTTGCCGGGGACGACCTTCGCCTTGCCGAAGGCCACCCAGAAGAAGGTGACGACCACCAGCGTGGTGAGCAGCGCGAGCAGCATCACCTTGTTGAACTCGAAGCCGCCGACGTGGAACAGCGGCTGGAAGAGGAAGGAGTGCAGGCCCGGTGCCGGAAAGCCACAGCCGTTGTCGGCCAGGATGCGGCAGCTCCAGTCAAAGGCGAGCGTGGTCTGTTCAGCACTCACCGCGGGCTCCTTCGGCGTGACGCATGGGTTCGGCAACCTCGTTGTGTCGGCGCGGCGCGCAGCCGCGAGTCGGCACCGGACTGGTGTTTCGGATGTGGGGGCGGCGGTCAGGCATCGAGGCCTCGCGTTCGAGCAGGCGTCAGCTCAGATGCCCGCGCCCGCAGTGCCGCAGTTGGCACCGGACGATAGCAGGATCTCGAACGCCCACTTATCCCGGCCCTACCCGTCACGACGACGGCCCCGTCTTTTCGCCCTTGCGGGGATCGGACGGCTCCGGCTCGACGTACAGGATCTTGGCCTTCATGTGGGCACGGGCCTGTGCGGCCACCCAGACCAGCGTCGCCGCGACGAGCGAGGCGGCGAAGGCCTTGGGGTTGAACAGGGTGGTGTCCTTGAAGGCGGCGACGAAGATGAACAGCACGAGCAACTGCGTCGTGTAGAGCATCAGGCCCATCGCCTGGAACAGCTGCGGGAACTGCTTGGCGGTCCGCTGCAGGATGACGATCCCGATGCCCATGAAGAGGATGACCACCAGGGTGCCGACGACCGCGCCGAGCGCTCCCTTGCCGCCGGCGAGCACACCGCTGATCACGGCGGCGATCACGCCGACGGCAGCAGTGGGCACGGCGGTCTGGAGGAGAGTCCGGACGTCGTTGGACGGCATGGCGGCAGCTCCGCGGGGTGGTGGGGGCAGTGGTGTCGTCATGGACGAGCGTAGATCCGGTCCGAGGCAGGTCCCGGGGCCGAAGAATCCGCGCACTACGGTCCTTCGGCTCTGTCTCCGGCTCTCGTGAACCGTATCACAAACTATTTGAATAGGTCTTTACCCATAGGGTGTGCCAACTGTCACACATGAGAGTGACCCTGCGCGTGTGTGCACGATCCCAGAGCGGTTTGTCTGGTATTGCACGGAAACGTCAACTCGGCGTCCCGGCCTTACGCCGGTCGTTGAAGCGTGAACGTGACCCGATCGCGGTCGCTCCGTTGATGCCCGCAGGCACCGGAACGCGCTCTTCCGGGTGTCCCTCCGGTCGCTCGCCGACCGTCTCGCCGTACGCCGAGGGGCGCACGTGCTCGTGCTGCGGACGGCGCCGGTAGCGGGGCGGAACGAAGGACTCCGCCCAGCGCGGGGCCCTCGGGGTGAAGCGCGGCAGCAGCAGGAGTCCCAGGCCGAGGGCGCTGAGCACCACGATCGCGAAGACGATCCACATCGACGCGCTGTGCACCGAGTACAGAACGACGCCGAAGGCGATCAGCGCCGACCAGAAGTACATGATCAGCACGGCGCGACTGTGCGAGTGCCCGATCTCCAGCAGCCGGTGGTGGAGGTGGCCGCGGTCGGCGGCGAACGGCGACTTGCCCTTCCAGGTACGGCGGACGATCGCCAGCACCAGGTCCGCGAACGGGATGGCGATGATCGTCAGCGGCAGCAGCAGCGGGATGAAGACCGGCAGCGCCGCGTGCGTGGCCTCGCGGGTGCCGCCCTCGAACAGCTTCAGCGCGTCGGGGTCGACCTGCCCGGTCACCGAGATCGCGGACGCGGCCAGCACCAGGCCGATCAGCATCGATCCGGAGTCGCCCATGAAGATCCGCGCCGGGTGCATGTTGTGCGGGAGGAAGCCCAGGCACATGCCCATGAGGATGGCGGTGAACAGCGTGGCGGGCGCGGCGGCCTCGATCGTGTAGCCGAACCACATCCGGTACGCATAGAGGAAGAAGGCCGCGGAGGCGATGCAGACCATGCCGGCGGCGAGGCCGTCCAGGCCGTCCACGAAGTTCACGGCGTTGATGGTGATGACCACCAGCGCCACCGTCAGCAGCGTGCCCTGCCACTGGGTGAGGGAGACCGTGCCGACGCCGGGGATCGGCAGCCACAGGATCGTCAGACCCTGCATCACCATCACGCCGGCGGCGATCATCTGCCCGCCCAGCTTGATCAGCGCGTCGATCTCGAACTTGTCGTCCAGCACACCGATCAGCCAGATCAGCGCGGCGCCCGAGAGCAGGGCGCGCGGCTCGTTGGAGAGCTCGAAGACGCTGTTGAGATTGCGCAGATGGTCCGCGACCAGCAGTCCCGCGCACAGGCCGAAGAACATCGCGATACCGCCGAGTCGCGGCGTCGGTTCACGGTGCACGTCGCGGGCGCGGATCTCCGGCATCGCTCCGGTCGCGATGGCGAACTTCCGCACCGGACCGGTCAGCAGATAGGTCACCGCGGCCGTGACACAGAGCGTCAGCAGGTAATCACGCACGGGCTGCCCCACAGGAATCGCTGGCCATCTCAGCCCCACACCCTAGCTTTGTTGGCCACATGGTTGAGGACATACGAGCGGCCCGAACGGTTGCACACCGCCCCGCCCCTTCTCGGATTCACCTCAATACGGCGGAAATCTCCCGGCCAGTGCACGTACTTCTTCGCGTACGCGCCGGGTGTCCTCGCCCTCCGCACGCAGCGCAGTGGTGAAAAGCACAGCGATCCTCGCCATCTCTGCCTCGCCCATGCCCTGAGTGGTGAGCGCGGCGGTGCCCAGACGGATTCCTCGTCCGTCCCCGTACGGCAGCGCGCAGGTGTCCAGCACGAGCCCTGCCGCGGCGAGCCGGCCGCGGGCCGTGCGGCCCTCCACACCGAGCGCTGCGGGGTCGGCGGTGATCAGGTGGGTGTCGGTGCCGCCGGTGGTGACCGCGAAGCCCTCCGCGGCCAGCGCCTCGGCGAGGACCCTGGCGTTGGCGACGACGTGATGGGCGTACGCCGTGAACCCAGGTGTGGCCGCCTCGCCGAACGCGACGGCCTTCGCGGCGATGGTGTGCATCTGGGCACCGCCCTGGGTGAACGGGAACACCGCGCGGTCGATGCGCTCCGCCAGATGGCTGCCGCAGAGGATCATTCCGCCGCGGGGGCCGCGCAGCACCTTGTGCGTCGTGGCGCAGACGACGTCCGCGTACGGGACGGGGCTGGGCGCCGCTCCCCCGGCGATCAGGCCCATCGGGTGGGCCGCGTCGGCGATCAGATACGCACCGACCTCGTCGGCGATCTCGCGGAACACCTCGTAGTCGGGGTGGCGGGGGTACGAGATCGAGCCGCAGACGATCGCCTTGGGCCGGTGCTCACGCGCGAGCCTGAGGATCTGCTCGTAGTCGAGGAGTCCCGACTCGGCGTCGACGCCGTACGGGACGAACTCGAACCAGCGTCCCGAGAAGTTGGCCGGCGAGCCGTGTGTGAGGTGCCCGCCGAACGCCAGGCCCATCGCGAGGACGGTGTCTCCCGGCCGCAGCAGCGCCGCGTACGCCGCGAGCACGGCGGACGAGCCCGAGTGCGGCTGCACATTGGCGTGCTCGGCGCCGAAGAGGGCGGTGGCCCGCTCGACGGCGATGCGCTCGGCGGCGTCCACGAGCTCGCAGCCACCGTGGTGGCGGGCGCCGGGGTAGCCCTCGGCGTACTTGTTGGCGAGCGGGGAGCCGAGGGCGGCGAGGACCGCCGGCGAGGTGAAGTTCTCCGCGGCGATCAGTTGCAGGCTGTCGGTCTGCCGGGCCATCTCGCCCAGGATCACCTCGGCGATCTCGGGGTCCTGACGGCGCAGCAGTCCGAGGTCCGCGGGCGTGGTGGGGGTGGTGGCGGCGCTGGGTGCGGTACTGACCGGCATGGGGTTCTCCCGGCCTCGCGTGGGGTGACGGCCCCTCCAATGTAGGCCGCGGGCGGGTCCTGCGCTCCGTATACGCCCGTACGGCGGCCGGTCGGTCGTGGGACCGGACTCCGGTCAGTGGTGGGACCGGACTCCGGTCAGCGCGGTGAGGACGGGGTCCAGGGCCTGGTGGATCTCGTCGCCGATCGAGCGGAAGAAGGTGATCGGCGCCCCGTACGGGTCGTACACCTCGTCGGCCTCCGCGCTCGGTGCGAGCAGCCAGCCGCGCAGCGCCGCCGCCGCCCGCACCAGTGCCCGCGCGCGCTCGACGACACCGTCGTCCAGGGCGTCCGGCAGCGTCGCCGGGTCTATCGCCCGGACGAGCCGGGTGAACTCCTTCAGCGTGAACGTGCGCAGACCGGCGGAGTGGCCCATGGAGATGACCTGTGCGCGGTGGTCGCGTGTGGCGGTCAGCACCAGGTCCGCGCGGATGACGTGCTCGTCGAGCAGCTCGCGGCCGACGAAGCCGCTGGGGTCGGCACCGAAGTCGCCGAGGACCGTCGCGGCGTTCGCCTCCATGGGCGCGCCCTCGTGCCCCCAGGTGCCCGCGCTCTCCACGATCAGCCCGCCGGCGAGGGGGTCGCCGAGGCGGCGGCTGAGGGCATGCCGCGTCAGCCGCTCGGTGATCGGCGAGCGGCACACGTTGCCGGTGCTGACGTGGAGAATGCGGAAGGCGTCGTCCGTACCGCCTATGCCACGCCCCTCAGGGGCAGTCAACTGGCCACCTCGAGGTCGGGTACGACCTTGCGGAGCTCGTCCGCGTCCAGCGCGCCCGCGCGCAGCAGGACCGGGACCTTGCCGGTGACGTCGACGATCGAGGACGGCACGATGCCGGGCGTCGGGCCGCCGTCGAGGTACACGGAGACGGAGTCGCCGAGCATGTCCTGCGCGGCGTCGCAGTCCTCGGGCGACGGGTGGCCCGTCAGGTTCGCGGACGAGACGGCCATCGGGCCGACGTCGGTGAGCAGCTCGATGGCCACGGGGTGCAGCGGCATCCGGATGGCGACGGTGCCCCGGGTGTCGCCGAGGTCCCACTGCAGCGACGGCTGGTGCTTGGCGACCAGCGTCAGCGCGCCCGGCCAGAACGCGTCGACGAGCTCCCACGCCTGCTCGGAGAAGTCGGTGACCAGGCCGTGGAGGGTGTTCGGGGAGCCGATGAGGACCGGGGTGGGCATGCTGCGGCCACGTCCCTTGGCCTCCAGCAGATCGGCGACGGCCTCGGAGCTGAACGCGTCCGCACCGATGCCGTACACGGTGTCGGTGGGGAGCACGACCAGTTCGCCGCGGCGGACGGCCGATGCGGCTTCCCGCAGGCCGGTGGTGCGGTCCGTCGCGTCGTTGCAGTCGTATCGCCGAGCCATCAGCGGGCCTCCTGGTCCATGGACACGTACACAGTGCGGTTGATCACGGCATTGCCTTGCGCGCGGTCGCGAAGCGCGGGCGGTTGTTCAGGTCGGGGTGGTCGGCCGCGTCCGCCCAGCCGTCCTCCTCCTTGAAGATCCACGGCACCTGGCCGCCCTGGGTGTCGGCGTGCTCGACGACGACGAGACCGCCGGGCCGCAGCAGCCGGTGCGCGGTGCGCTCGATGCCGCGGATGGTGTCGAGGCCGTCCTCCCCGGAGAAGAGGGCCATTTGAGGGTCGTGGTCACGGGCTTCGGGGGCGACATACTCCCACTCGGTGAGCGGGATGTACGGCGGGTTGGAGATGACCAGGTCGACCTGGCCGTCGAACTCCGGGAGAGCGCTCAGGGCGTCGCCGTGGTGCACGGTGACCCTGGACCCCTCGGCGTTCTTCCGGGTCCAGCCGATGGCGTCGTCGGACAGCTCGACGGCGTGCACGCGCGAGCGCGGCACCTCCTGGGCGATGGCGAGGGCGATGGCCCCGGAGCCGGAGCACAGATCGATGACGAGCGGTTCGACGACGTCCATGGCCCGTACGGCGTCTATGGCCCAGCCGACGACCGATTCGGTCTCCGGACGCGGCACGAAGACCCCGGGGCCGACCTGCAGCTCCAGATAGCGGAAGAAGGCGCGCCCGGTGATGTGCTGCAGCGGCTCGCGGGCCTCGCGGCGGGCGATCGTCTCCCAGTAGCGGGCGTCGAAGTCCGCGTCCTTGACCAGATGCAGCTCACCGCGCTTGACGCCGTGGACGAAGGCGGCCAGCTCCTCCGCGTCGAAGCGGGGCGAGGGCACGCCTGCGTCGGCCAGCCGCTGGGTGGCCTGGGCCACCTCGGCAAGCAGCAAGGAGCGGGGGTACGGGGGACGTCCCCCGGGGAGCGACTGCACGCTGGTCCTCCGGGCTGGGCAGGGCTGTTCGATGTACGCGGCTTACGCTGCGGCGAGCTTTGCGGCGGAGTCGGCGTCGACGCAGGCCTGGATCACCGCGTCCAGTTCACCGTCGAGCACCTGGTCCAAGTTGTACGCCTTGAATCCGACGCGGTGGTCCGAGATCCGGTTCTCCGGGAAGTTGTACGTACGGATCTTCTCGGAGCGGTCCACCGTGCGGACCTGGCTGCGGCGGGCGTCCGCGGCCTCCTGCTCGGCCGCTTCCTGGGCCGCGGCGAGCAGCCTGGAGCGCAGGATACGCATCGCCTGCTCCTTGTTCTGGAGCTGGCTCTTCTCGTTCTGGCAGGACGCGACGACGCCGGTGGGGAGGTGCGTGATGCGCACCGCCGAATCGGTCGTGTTGACGGACTGGCCGCCGGGTCCCGAGGAGCGGTAGACGTCGATGCGCAGATCGTTGGCGTGGATCTCGACGTCGACCTCCTCGGCCTCCGGGGTCACGAGGACACCGGCGGCGGAGGTGTGGATCCGGCCCTGGGACTCGGTCGACGGCACCCGCTGCACGCGGTGCACCCCGCCCTCGTACTTCAGCCGTGCCCAGACGCCCTGACCGGGCTCCGTGGCGCCGTTGCCGCCCTTGGTCTTCACCGCGACCTGGACGTCCTTGTAGCCGCCGAGCTCGGACTCGGTGGCGTCGATGATCTCGGTCTTCCAGCCGACGCGCTCGGCGTAGCGCAGGTACATCCGCAGCAGATCGCCGGCGAACAGCGCGGACTCGTCGCCGCCCGCGCCCGCCTTGATCTCCAGGATGACGTCCTTGTCGTCGCTGGGGTCACGGGGCACCAGCAGCAGCCGCAGCTTGTCGGTGAGCTCCTCGCGCTGCTTCTCCAGCTCCTTCACCTCGGCGGCGAAGTCCGGGTCGTCGGCGGCGAATTCCCTGGCCGTCTCGATGTCGTCCCCGGTCTGCTTCCAGGAGCGGTAGGTGCCGATGATCGGGGTGAGCTCGGCGTACCGCTTGTTGAGCTTGCGCGCGTTCGCCTGATCGGCGTGGACCGAAGGGTCGGCGAGCTGCTTCTCCAGGTCGGCGTGCTCGCCGACCAGTTCCTCGACCGCTTCGAACATCGGGTGCTCCTGGGATTTCGTACTGCTGGATGGCTGCGGGAGAGACGGCAAAGCGCCGGTCCCGGCCGCCCCGCGCAGGGGCAGCCGAGGACCGGCGCAGTGGCTCGCTACTTCTTGGCGGAGCCGGCAGCCTTGCCGAAGCGGGCCTCGAAGCGGGCCACACGGCCACCGGTGTCGAGGATCTTCTGCTTGCCCGTGTAGAACGGGTGGCACTCGGAGCAGACCTCGGCGCGGATGTTGCCGGCCTGGATCGTGCTACGGGTGGTGAACGACGCGCCACAGGTGCAGCTCACCTGGGTCTCGACGTACTCGGGGTGGATGTCGCGCTTCAAGGGTGTCTCCTAGTTTCGGGAGGGCACCGGGTCGCACTCGCGGGATGCGCGCACGTGAACCGGGGCCGACGTACCAGTCTGCCAGGACCGGCCGTATCTCCCAAAACCGGGGGCCGCCCCCAGGTATTCCCCGCCGCCGCGGGACCGCGGGAGGGCTACTTCACGATGCCCTTGGCCTGCCCGTCCGCGGTGCCCTTGGTCGCCGAGGCGGGGATCGGCAGATCGTTCTTGAGGGCGGTCCAGACCTGCTGTCCCTGCTTCTTCAGGGGCGCGACACGGTTGGGATCACGCTTGTCGTAGTCGACCGGCATCGTGATCATCTGGACGTCCTCGGCACCGAGGCCCTTGAGGCCGGTGGCGAAGTCGACGAGTTCCTTGACCGAGTCGAGCTCGGAGTCGGGCGTGATGGCCTTGGTGGCGGTGTCGGCGAGGTCGTAGAGCTTCGTGGGGTTGGTGAACACCCCGACGTCCTTGACCTGCTGGATGAACGCCTTGATGAATGCCTGCTGCAGCTGGATCCGGCCGAGGTCGCTGCCGTTGCCGACGGACTTGCGGGTCCGTACGAGCCCGAGGGCCTGCTCGCCGGTGAGCGTGTGCTTGCCCGGCTTGAGGTCGAGATGGCTCTTGGAGTCGCTGATCGCCTCGCTGGTGGTGATGTCGACGCCGCCGAGCTCGTCGATCAGCTTCTTGAAGCCGGTGAAGTCGACCTCCATGTAGTGGTCCATGCGGATGCCGGAGATCTTCTCGACGGTCTTCACCGCACAGGCCGGGCCGCCGACCTCGTACGCCGTGTTGAACATGGCGCGGCTCTCGGCGGGCACGGTCCCGCCCTCGCTGTCGGCGCACCGGGGCCGGTCGATGAGGGTGTCGCGGGGCACGGAGACGACGGCGGCCTTCTTGTGGCCCTCGTAGACGTGCACGATCATCGCGGTGTCGGAGCGGGCGCCGCCCTCGTCCGTGCCGTACTTGCCGTTGGCGCCGGCGCGGGAGTCGGAGCCGAGGACGAGGATGTCCATGGATCCGTTGTCGACGTCGTCGGGGCGGTCGGTGCCGAGCTGGTTGTTGATGTCGACGCCCTGGATGTTGCCGTTGAGCTTGATGTAGACGTAGCCGAGCCCCGATCCCCCGATGAGCACCAGTCCGGCCGCGGTCCACGCGGCGAGCGACGCGGCCTTCCGCCGGGCTGTGGGCGGCTTACGACGAGCGCCCGTGCCACGTATTCGGCCCTTGCTCTGGTCGGCCATAACTCCTCAAGTCCTCGTAGGTCCCGTTACCCCCGGCCATGACGTTCAGGCACGGTTTGTCCACCCTGTCAAGCTTTGTTACGCCACCAGTGAGACGGCCGAGGGGCAAGAAGGGTTGCACAGGGTCATGAGAGGTCTGTGAGAAGTGCATGAGAAGGGGCCCGCACCGACCGTGTGTGACACGGTCGGTACGGACCCCTTTTCACCTGCGACTTTCGACCGCGTCAGCCGAACAGGTTGTACGCCTGCCAGCCGACACCGAAGTCCTTGCGTGTGGCGAAGATCCCACCGGTCGCCGCGCTGTTGCCGTTGCCCGGGTAGAGCCACAGCTTTCCGGTCGAGTCACGGACCAGGAGGTCGGCGTGACCGTCGCTGTTCACGTCACCGACGGTGACCAGCGCGGTGAAGCTGCTGAGGGTGAACTTCCCGACCAGCCGACGGGCCTCGAACGGGGCCGCGGCGTTGCCGGTGCCCCGGTAGAGGTAGGTGGAACCGTCGGAACCACGGGCGAGCACGTCGGGCTTGCCGTCGTTGGTGAAGTCACCGTGACCGCGGACCACGCCGTACTGGCCCCAGCCGCCGCCGGCCTGGACGGGGGCGGCGAAGCCGCCGTTGCCCTTGCCCGGGTAGAGGATCAGGTAGCCGGTGGAGTTCACGGTGAGCAGGTCGGGCAGCTCGTCGCCGGTGAGGTCACCGGGGATCAGGATCTGCTTGTTCTTGGCCCAGCCGGTGGACAGCAGCTTCGGGTCCGCGTCGCTGTACGCCCAGTAGACGTAGCCGTTGCTCGCGCGGTAGACGAGGTCTTCCCAGTCGTCACGGTTGAGGTCGCCCTGGACCATCAGGTTGACGCCGGCGAAGTTGCCGTGGTTGAGCGTACGGGCGAACGAAGTGACCTTCGAGGTCCAGCCGAACAGCGTGTTGTCCGAGGTACGGCGCGCGAGCACGTCGGCCGTGTGGTCGTTGTTCCAGTTGGCGTCGTCGACGCGCGCCTGGACCGGCGCGGAGTAGGTGGAGACCTTCGCGTACACGCCGTACTTGCCCGCGGCCGAGCAGTCGACGTCGCCCCACGAGACGATGCCGACGAGCTTGCCGCCGACGACCAGCGGGCCGCCGGAGTCACCGTTGCAGGTGGTCTCGGTGGTGGCGTCGTCGCCCGTGGGCGCGGCGCCGGCGCAGACCATGTGGCCCTTGATGAACTTCGCCGCGGTCTGCGTCGGTGCCGGGTAGGCGGCGGCGCAGTCGGTGTCCGAGACCATGTCGGCGTCGGCGACCTTCAGGACGTCCGAGCCGCTGTTCGGCTCGGTGGAGCTGGTGCGGCCCCAGCCGTACACCTTGCCGTCGAGCCCGGCCTGGTAGAGCGCCGAGTCGGTGGGCTGCGCGAGCGGCAGCGGCTTGACCGTGGACGGCACCGTCGACGTGAGCGTGAGGACGGCCACGTCGTTGTCGATCGTGTACGGGCTGTACTGCGGGTGGTTCCACTGGCGGTACGCGCCGAGGACCGTGCCGCCGTGGAAGTCCCACGTACCGTCGCCGTTGTCCGTGGGCACCTGATCGGTGCCGACGACGACCGCGCCGTCCTGGTACCACTTGATGCCCTTGACGCAGTGCGCCGCGGTGGCGACCTTCGTCGGCGCGATCACGACGCCGCCGCAGAAGTAGCCCGCGCCGGTGCTGTCGGAGAAGTGGAGCTGAGCCATCCAGGGCGCCGCGGAGATGCCCGTCGTCGAGCCGCCGATGATCCGGGCGCTCGGCGCGCTGCTCCCGCTCGCCTCGGCGGACGGCTGCTTGACGAGGGACCGCTCGCTCTTGGCGTCGGCCTTCATCGCCTGGCCGACGCGCTGGCGAAGCTCCTTCTGCGACGGCTCCGCCGGCTTCTGCGACTCCACGCTGATCGTGGGCACCTCGCCCGCCTCGGCGGAGTCGGATCCGGTGAACGCGAAGCCCGCACCGGCCAGCGCGACGACCGCCGCCATGGCCGGAAGTGCGAGTGTCATGCGGCGCTTGTGCCGGCCACCACGCGTGCGTATCTGCACTCGGTAACCCCTCGGGTTGAACCGGCGGAGCGCGACCGCCCCACCGGAGGAATCTCTGGCAGTGGTGGGGCATTGCAGGCCTTGTGGGCAGCACGCCTCAAGAGGCCCCCCGGCCTCGGCAGGTGCTGCGCAGTGGAATCCCCCCACCTCGATCCGCAGATGATACGTGCGTCAACTGCTGGTTGACCAGCGACGGGTGGGGATCCGGTGAAAACGAGACCGCCCCGTCACCTCGGGGGTGACGGGGCGGTCCGCTACGTACGGAACTGCGTACTGATACGACGTCAGTCGCCGTTGCCCGGCGTCGGCGTCGTCTTCTGGATCTGCAGCAGGAACTCGGCGTTCGACTTCGTCTGCTTCATCTTGTCGAGCAGCAGCTCGATCGCCTGCTGCTGGTCGAGCGCGTGCAGCACCCGGCGCAGCTTCCACACGATCGAGAGCTCATCGGCACCGAGCAGGATCTCCTCCTTGCGGGTGCTGGACGCGTCGACGTCCACCGCCGGGAAGATGCGCTTGTCGGAGAGCTTCCGGTCGAGCTTGAGCTCCATGTTGCCGGTGCCCTTGAACTCCTCGAAGATCACCTCGTCCATGCGCGAGCCGGTCTCGACCAGCGCGGTGGCCAGGATGGTCAGCGAGCCGCCGTCCTCGATGTTGCGCGCGGCACCGAAGAAGCGCTTCGGCGGGTACAGCGCGGTCGAGTCGACACCACCGGACAGGATGCGTCCGGACGCCGGGGCCGCCAGGTTGTAGGCGCGGCCCAGACGGGTGATGGAGTCCAGCAGGACGACCACGTCGTGACCCAGCTCGACGAGACGCTTCGCGCGCTCGATGGCCAGTTCGGCGACCGTGGTGTGGTCCTCGGCCGGGCGGTCGAAGGTCGAGGAGATGACCTCGCCCTTGACCGACCGCTGCATGTCGGTGACCTCTTCCGGACGCTCGTCGACGAGGACGACCATCAGGTGGCACTCGGGGCTGTTGACCGTGATCGCGTTGGCGATCGCCTGCAGGATCATGGTCTTGCCGGTCTTCGGCGGGGCCACGATCAGGCCTCGCTGGCCCTTACCGATCGGCGACACGAGGTCGATGATGCGGGTGGTCAGCACGCCCGGGTCGGTCTCCAGACGGAGCCGGTCCTGCGGGTAGAGCGGGGTCAGCTTGTTGAACTCCGGGCGGCCGCGGCCGGATTCGGGCGCCATGCCGTTGACGGAGTCCAGGCGGACCAGCGCGTTGAACTTCTCGCGGCGCTCGCCCTCCTTGGGCTGCCGCACGGCGCCGGTGACGTGGTCACCCTTGCGCAGACCGCTCTTGCGGACCTGGGCCAGGGACACGTACACGTCGTTCGGACCGGGCAGGTAGCCCGAGGTCCGGATGAACGCGTAGTTGTCGAGGATGTCGAGGATGCCCGCGACCGGGATCAGCACGTCGTCCTCGGAGACCTGCGGCTCACCGGTCGCGAAGTCGTCACGGCCACGACGGCCACGACGGTCGCGGTAGCGGCCACGGCGTCCGCGCCGGCCACCCTCGTCGTCGAAGTCGTCCTGGGGGCCGCCGCCCTGACGCTGCTGCTGGCCGCCCTGCTGCTGGCGCTGGCCGCCCTGCTGGTCGTCGCCCTTGCCGCGGCCACCGCGGTCACCGCGGTCACCGCGGTCACCGCGGTCACCGCGGTCACGGTCACGCTGGCGGTCACGACGGTCGCCGCCGCGCTCGCCGCGGTCACGCTGACGGTCGCCGCGCCGGCCCTCGGCCGTGTCGGTGGCGGCCTCGGCCTTGGCCTCCGTCTGCGCCTCGGCGCGGACCTCGGTCTTGACGTCGCCCTTCGGCTCGGCCTGGGCGGCCTCGCCCTCCGGGCTGCCGGCGGGGGCCGTGGCGCGGCGGCGACGGCGCTCGCCGGCCGGGGCGTCGTCACTGGCCGGCTGGCCGGGGATGTCGATCTGCTGCTGAGCCGCCGGCTTCTCGGCCTTCGGCTCGGCGGCAGCGCTCTCGTCACCCGTACGGGCCTTGGAGGTGGCGCGGCGCTTCGGCTTGGTCTCGGCCGCGCCCGTGTCGGCGCTCTTCGCCGCGGTGCCCCCGGAGGCCGCCGCCGGGGAGGAGCCCCCGCCCTGCGCCTCCTTGATGACCTCGATCAGCTGGCTCTTGCGCATCCGCGCGGTGCCCCTGATGCCGAGGCCGGAAGCGACCTGCTGCAGCTCGGCCAGGACCATGCCCTCAAGGCCGGTGCCGGAACGGCGGCGCCGGGAGGTGGTGCCAGTGGCAGCACCTTCGGCGGGCGCGGCGGTGTCGACACTGTTGTCGGCAGTCACGCCCATCAGATCGGTGGTGTCGCTCACGAAGGGTCCTTCCCTGGAGCGGACGTCGGCCTTCTGGCTCGGCGACCGGTTGTGCTGTCCGACGGCGGTCTGTGATCTTTCGGATCGTGGACCGAAGCCGGGGCGGTGGTCCCGCCGGGTTACGGCGGAAGAGATGTACGTGCAAGGCCCGGCCCGAGTTCCCCCTGCTCGGCCCTCTCTTCGGGAAAAGCGAGGGGTGTCGTGCCGGTTCCGGAGCGTGCTCGAAACTGCTCAGGCAGGCTGCTCAGGCAGTTGGGGAGGCTCCCGGAAGAATGGTGGTCCCGGAGGGGGACACGAAGCACCGCGCCACAAGAATGTGGGCTGCGTACTTGAGGTTAACACTACCGGCTCCAACAAACATTCCCCCTCTCCTTCACCGGCAATCCCGTGTCGTTACGAGGCGAGCGGCAGAACACTCGCGCCCGCGGCGTCGAGGGCCAGCCTGTTCGCCGCCCAGCCCTCACCTGCCAGCCGTGCGACCTTGTCGGCCGCACTGTCCTCGGCCAGCGCGAGCACCGTGGGGCCCGCGCCGGAGATGACTGCGGGGACGCCGTCCGCTCGCAGTCGGTTCACCAGTTCCACGCTCTGCGGCATCGCCGGGGCGCGGTACTCCTGGTGGAGTCGGTCCTCGGTGGCCGGAAGCAGCAGCTCGGGGCGCCTGGTGAGGGCCTCGACGAGCAGCGCGGCACGGCCCGCGTTGACCGCGGCGTCGACGTGCGGGACCGTACGCGGCAGCAGTCCGCGGGCGGTCTCGGTGAGCACCGCCCTGCCGGGGACGAAAACCACCGGAACGATGGAGTCCGACGGGTCCATCCTGATGGCGCGCGCCGCGCCGGCGTCGGTCCAGGCAAGGGTGAAGCCGCCGAGCAGACAGGCGGCGACATTGTCCGGATGCCCCTCGATCTCCGTGGCGAGCTCCAGCAGCGCCGCGTCGTCGAGCCGGGCGTCGCCGCCTATGGTCACCGCGCGGGCGGCCATGATGCCGGCGCAGATGGCGGCCGATGAGGAGCCGAGGCCGCGGCCGTGCGGGATGCGGTTGGCGCAGACGACCTCGAGACCGCGCGGCTGCCCGCCGAGCAGGTCGAAGGCCGTGCGCAGCGAGCGTACGAGCAGGTGGCTCTCGTCGCGGGGCAGCGTCTCGGCGCCCTCACCCGCGATGTCGACGTGCAACCCGGAGTCCGCCACCCGGACGACGACGTCGTCGTACAGCCCCAGCGACAGGCCGAAGGCATCGAAGCCAGGCCCGAGATTGGCGCTGGTGGCGGGCACGCGCACCCGGACGGCGGCGGCGCGGAATGCGGGACCGGCCATCGCTCGACGACACTCCTTGGTTCTGATCCGTGCTGATCTCTGTGATCTGTGGTGATCGGGTCTGATCGGCGTGGTGAGGACGTGGGGCAGGGGAAAGTGCGAAGACCCACGGGCCATGACGGCAACGACCGCGGCATGTGCGGCGGCGGGGTTCGCTACAGCTTATCGAAGGAAGGTTCTGCGGCGACATAGGGCGCACGGGAGGCGCACGATGCGTGTCGCCTTCTTCCCATGCTCCCGCTTGCGGTGCCTTGTGCGGGCATGGGCCGGGGCGCCCCTGCCTGGGCGGGGTGCCCCGGATGCCGCCTACGGGAAGAGTTGCCGCTTACGCCAGGCCGAGCCGCTCCGCCGCCGCGGCGGCGTCCACCGGGACGGTCAGCGGCTGGGGCGCTCCGGCGACCGCCCAGTCCGGGTCCTTGAGGCCGTTGCCGGTGACCGTGCAGACGATCTTCTGGCCGGGGTCGACCTTGCCCTCTTCGGCGGCCTTCAGCAGGCCGGCCACCGAGGCGGCGGAGGCGGGCTCCACGAAGACGCCCTCGCGCGAGGCCAACAGCTTGTACGCGCGCAGGATCTGACGGTCGGTCACCTCGTCGATGAAGCCGCCCGACTCGTCCCTGGCCGCGAGCGCGAACTGCCAGGACGCCGGGTTGCCGATCCGGATCGCGGTGGCGATCGTCGAGGGGTCCTTGACGACCTCACCGCGGACGATCGGCGCCGAGCCGGAGGCCTGGAAGCCCCACATCCGCGGGGTGCGGGTGGACAGCCCGTCCGCCGCGTACTCCTTGTAGCCCTTCCAGTACGCCGTGATGTTGCCGGCGTTGCCCACGGGCAGCACATGGATGTCCGGTGCGTCGCCGAGCGCGTCGACGATCTCGAAGGCCGCGGTCTTCTGGCCCTCGATACGGACCGGGTTGACCGAATTGACCAGCGCCACCGGGTAGTTCTCGGACAGACCGCGGGCCAGCACCAGGCAGTCGTCGAAGTTGCCGTCGACCTGCAGGATCTTCGCTCCGTGGACCAGCGCCTGACCCAGCTTGCCCATCGCGATCTTGCCCTGCGGGATCAGGACGGCGGAGACCATCCCGGCCCGGCCGCCGTACGCCGCGGCGGATGCCGAGGTGTTGCCCGTGGAGGCGCAGATGACGGCCTTCGCGCCCTCCTCCTTGGCCCTGGTGATCGCCATCGTCATCCCGCGGTCCTTGAAGGACCCGGTCGGGTTGGCACCCTCGACCTTGAGATGAACCTCACATCCGGTGGCCTCGGAGAGGGACTGGGCGAGAACGAGCGGCGTACCGCCCTCGCCGAGCGTGACGACCGGCGACGTGTCCGTCACCGGGAGCCGGTCACGGTACTCCTCGATGATGCCGCGCCACTGGTGGGTGCGAGTGCTCATGGGTCCTTACTCTCCTTCAACCCGCATGATGCTGGCGACACCACGCACGGTGTCGAGCTTGCGCAGCGCGTCGACGGTCCCGGACAGGGCGGCGTCGGGCGCGCGGTGGGTGACGACGACGAGCGATGCCTCGCCGTCCTTGCCCGTCTGGCGGACCGTGTCGATCGATACGCCGTGCTCGGCGAAGACCGTCGCGACCTGGGCGAGGACGCCCGGCTTGTCGGCCACGTCGAGGCTGATGTGGTAGCGCGTCACGACCTCGCCCATGGAGCTCACAGGCAGCTGGGTGTACGCGGACTCGCCGGGGCCGGTGGCCTCGGCGAGCTTGTTGCGGCAGACGGCGACCAGGTCGCCCAGGACCGCGGAGGCGGTCGGCGCGCCGCCGGCGCCGGGGCCGTAGAACATCAGCCGCCCGGCGGCCTCGGCCTCGACAAAGACCGCGTTGTACGCCTCGCGGACGGAGGCCAGCGGGTGGCTGAGCGGGATCATCGCGGGGTGGACGCGGGCCGTGACGGACCTGCCGTCCGCCGCCCGCTCACAGATCGCCAGCAGCTTGATGGTGCAGCCCATCTGCCTGGCGGAGGCGAAGTCGGCGGCGGTGACCTCGGTCATGCCCTCGCGGTAGACGTCGTCGAGCCGTACGCGGGTGTGGAAGGCGATACCGGCGAGGATCGCGGCCTTGGCGGCGGCGTCGAACGCCTCGACGTCGGCGGTAGGGTCCGCCTCGGCGTACCCGAGGGCGGTGGCCTCGTCGAGCGCCTCGGAGTAGCCGGCTCCGGAGGTGTCCATCTTGTCGAGGATGAAGTTCGTCGTGCCGTTGACGATGCCGAGGACACGGTTGACCTTGTCGCCGGCGAGCGACTCACGCAGGGGCCTGATCAGCGGGATCGCGCCGGCGACCGCGGCTTCGAAGTACAGGTCCCGGCCGTGTTTCTCGGCGGCGGCGTACAGCGTGGCGCCGTCCTCGGCGAGCAGCGCCTTGTTGGCGGAGACGACGGATGCGCCGTGCTCGAAGGCGGTGGTGATCAGGGTGCGGGCGGGCTCGATGCCACCGATGACCTCGATGACCACATCGAGGTCGTCGCGCTCCACGAGCGCCTTGGCGTCGGTGGTGATCAGCTCCTGCGGGATCCCCTCGCGGACCTTGGAGGGGCGGCGGACGGCGACCCCGGCGAGTTCCACCGGGGCGCCGATCCGGGCGGCGAGGTCGTCGGCGTGCGTCGTCATGATGCGCGCCACCTCTGAGCCGACCACTCCACAGCCCAGCAGCGCCACCTTCAGCGGACGCGTACGCATCATCCGACCTCGTTTCTCATAAAGCAGGGTGCGAACCAGTCTCACTCACCGGATGAGGGTTTCCGTCCCCTGTCCGGATTCTGAGACATATATTCCATCAGCCGACATCGAGACGCAGGAGATCTTCCTCCGTCTCCCGCCGGACGATCACTCGCGCCTCGCCGTCGCGCACGGCGACGACGGGCGGACGGAGTACGTGGTTGTAGTTGCTGGCCATCGAGCGGCAGTAGGCGCCGGTCGCCGGCACCGCGATCAGGTCGCCCGGCGCCAGATCGGCCGGCAGGAAGGCGTCCCGTACGACGATGTCGCCGCTCTCGCAGTGCTTGCCGACGACGCGCACCAGCATCGGCTCGGCGTCGCTCGCGCGCGACACGAGCGCCACGCTGTACTCGGCGTCGTAGAGCGCCGTGCGGATGTTGTCGGACATGCCGCCGTCGACGCTGACGTACGTACGCAGTCCTTCGAGCGGCTTGATCGTGCCGACCTCGTACAGCGTGAAGGCGGTGGGTCCGACGATGGCCCGCCCCGGCTCGACCGAGATGCGCGGCGTGCGCAGCCCGGCCGCCTCGCACTCGCGGGTGACGATCTCGCCGAGCGCCTTGGCGATCTCGTGCGGCTCACGCGGGTCGTCGTCGGAGGTGTACGCGATGCCGAGGCCGCCGCCGAGGTCGATCTCGGGCAGCTCGACACCGTGCTCGTCGCGGACCTCCTTGAGCAGGCCGACGACCCGGTGGGCGGCCACCTCGAAGCCGGACGTGTCGAAGATCTGCGAACCGATGTGCGAGTGGATGCCGATGAGTTCGAGACCGTCGAGCTGGAGGGCGCGCCGTACGGCCTCGGCTGCCTGGCCGCCGGCGAGCGCGAGGCCGAACTTCTGGTCCTCGTGGGCGGTGGCGATGAACTCGTGGGTGTGCGCCTCGACGCCGACGGTGACCCGGATCTGGACGCGCTGGCGCCTGCCGAGGGACTGGGCGGTGTGCGCGACGCGGACGATCTCCTGGAAGGAGTCGAGGACGATGCGTCCGACGCCGGCCCGTACGGCCCTCTCGATCTCCTCGGTGGACTTGTTGTTCCCGTGGAAGGCGATGCGCTCGGCGGGCATTCCGGCCTCGAGGGCGGTGGCCAGCTCACCGCCGGAGCACACGTCGAGGTTGAGCCCCTCCTCGTGGAGCCAGCGCACGACGGCGCGGGAGAGGAACGCCTTCCCCGCGTAGAAGACGTCGGCGTCCTTGCCGAAGGCGTCGGCCCAGGCGCGGCAGCGGGCTCGGAAGTCGGCTTCGTCGAGGAAGTAGGCGGGGGTGCCGAACTCCTCGGCCAGGCGGGTGGCTTCGATACCGCCGACGGTGACGACGCCGTCGGCGTTGCGGGTCACGGTGCGGGACCAGACCTTCCCGTCGAGCACATTGAGGTCGGTCGGCGGAGCGGCGTAGTGCCCTTCGGGCAGGACGTCGGCGTAGCGGGGCCCGGCGGGGTGTGCGGAACGGCTCATTCTTCTCTCACATCTACAGGTGTTCGGGTGCGCTGATGCCGAGCAGGGCCAGGCCACCGGCCAGCACCGTCCCGGCGGCTTCGGCAAGGGCGAGCCGGGAACGATGGGTGGCCGAGGGTTTCTCGTCACCCATGGGCAGCACGGTGTGCTGGAAGCCGAGGAAGGCGTCGGCGGTGGCTTCGAGGTGCCGGGCGACCCGGTCGGGGGCGCGCAGCCGGGCGGCGGACTCGATGACGGCGGGGTGGTCGCCGAGGGCGGTGAGGAGGGGGGTCGCGGGGGCGTCGTGGGCGGCGGTCCCTTGGGGGAAGGCTGTGGTGAGGCCTGTCGTAGTGGTCCCGGCCGCGAACCCCAGGTCGGCGGCGTTGCGGAGCAGGGCGCGGCTGCGGGCGTGGGCGTACCGCACCCGGAACAGCGGGTTGTCCTCGTTCTGTACGAGGAGACCCTCGCCGGGGAGGGGGCGGTCGTGGGCGGCGGGCCGGAGGAGGGCCCACAGGGCGGCGTCCCGGCCGACGCGCGCGAACGGTGCGTCGTCGTCCGGCCCGTCGTTGTACGGTCCGTCGTGCTTTTCGTGGCCCGGTCCGTCGCCGTGCGCGGGGACGGCGGTGATCCGCTCCTCGCCACCCGGCTCGACGGCGGCGTCGGCCCCCTGGGCGACGAGCAGCCGTACGGCGGTGTCGGTGATGACGCGGGCACGCAGCTCGTCGGCGGGAGCGAAGCGGACGCGGGTCCCGGCGAGGCCGTCGCCGTATCCGTAGCGCGTGCCCTGCTCACACACCGCACGGACGAGGGCGCCGGCGGAGTCGTCGCCGAGGGTGAAGTTCAGGAAGCCGGGGCCGGTGATCTCGACCCGGGCAATGCCGGGGCTGTCGGTGATGCGCGCCTTCAGGACCTCGGCCACGTCCCTGGCCTGCCGCCCTGCCGGCGCGGCCAGCCGGAGCGCGATGCTGGTGGCGTAGTCCCCGGACCCTCCGGGCCGGGACCGCTCGACCTTCACCCGCTCGGGTACGGGACCGCGCAGAGCGCCCTCCTCGACCGCACGGCGCACGGCGCCCAGCACGGTACGGGAGAGCTCTGCGGGGGTCACGGGACAAGCGTATGGGAGAGAGGGGGTGTGATCGCGAACCGGTTTCGCCATCCGGTCAGCCCCGCGTGCTCCCCGCCCGCCCGGCACCATGCCTGCCGTCTACTGACGGCGGGCCCTCCCTGTGCATCAACTGCCGGACGAGCCGCACCAGCTCGGCCGGCTCGAAGGGCTTGGCGAGGAACGCGTCGACCCCGGCGGCGAGGCCGGTCTCCACCTCGTACTGCGTACAGGCACTGATGATCGCGACGGGCACCGTCTTGGTCCGCGGATCGGCCCGCAGCCGCGCGGCGGTCCGCAGCCCGTCGAGCCGGGGCATCACCACGTCCAGCGTGATCACATCCGGCATCACCCGGTGCACGACCTCCAGGCACTCGGCACCATCGGCCGCGGTCACGACCTCGAAGCCCTCCAGCTCGAGATTGACCCTGATCAGCTGCCGAATAACCCTGTTGTCGTCCACGACAAGCACCCGGCCGGACACGCCTGACACAACTCGAGAGTAGGCGGCGGAACGGGGCTGCGTCCGGGTTTTCCCCACTTCCGACCCGTCCGGGGGTCGGAACGCGACGAAGAAACCCCGACCACGCCACCGACGGCGCGGCCCCGATTGGCATCCACCGCCAGGCACCCGGTGTCCGGGGCGGGGCGAGCACCGGCTCTGCCATCCATCCGCCGCCCGTCCGCCGTCGTCACGCGCTGGAAATACCTGTTCACGGGCACCCCATGGGAGCTGGTAGGGTTCTACCCGTCGCCGCCGAGAGCGGCGGACGCCCCCGTAGCTCAGGGGATAGAGCAACGGCCTCCGGAGCCGTGTGCGCAGGTTCGAATCCTGCCGGGGGCACTTCGCCTCAACCAGCACGATCATGCGGTTGACCAGCGTAGATGCCAAGTATGGAGAGCGGGAACCAGTCTCACTGGGTCCCGCTCTTCGTCGTTGGTTCGCATGGCCTGCGATAGACCTGCGATAGACCTATCTTCACCCCCCGAACCACGTGGCCCCGAACGCTGTCGTGCGCGGCAAGCGTGGGCACCTCCAAAAGACACAGCACCGCGGGCACGGGAAGGGATAGCCTCAGCGGATCTGGGTTCACGAGGGGGAGGACAACGGCACATGAGAGCCCGCAGTACATGGCAGCGCTTCTCTCCAAGCACGAAAGCCGCCGTCGATCGGGCCCTGTACGCAAGTGGGATGCCGGAGGAGACTCTCGCTCTGTATTCGCGCTGGTGGCAGCTGGAAACTTATCTGCGCTCCTTGATCTATGTGGAACTAAGAGCCTCCCATGGCGTCGATTGGATCAACCACATTGGCCAGAGTGCGATGACCAGACAGCAAAAGGACGAGGCTCGCAGCTACATGGCCACTGCGGATTGGGAAGATCCGCTGAGTTACCTGGATGTCGGGCGACTGTTTCCGCTACTCGAAGCAAATTGGTCCCTTGTCGAGCGGTCACTAATGAACAAGGAAGCGCTCATGGCACGCGCCTCGGAGCTGCTTGCCATACGTCACCGCCTCGGGCATCTCCGGCGCCCCCATCCCGACGACCTCAGTCGACTTGAGCAGACACTCCGAGATCTTGAGAAGGGGGCTTTCACCGCCTTCGCTGCCTACAATCGCGAGTACTACCCCGGCCGCGAAATCGCTGATCCGGTCGTGGCAGCTTGGGTGCGCGAAGAGCATCCAACGGCTAAGAGGCTGATCAAGCATGCTCAGCTTCAATACGACGTGGTCTTTCGCCTGTCGTACACCATTCGCCCCTTCGCTACCGCGCCGAGTGACGGGGCAGCAATCAGCGGGGGCGCTGGCCTCCTGTGGAGGGCTACCTTTCACATGCGTGGCCAAGAAGTTCGCCCATCAACTCTGTGGCGAGATAGCTACTTGGACCTAAGCGCTAGGCAACTGCTCGTCCACATGCTCATAGACCACGGAACGGTGTCATTCACGTTTCCCGCGGTAGATGACAGCAAGCGAGTGGCGGACGCCATCGGCGAGGCATTTGACGCCGTCCTCCTCAGCGCTCGCCCATACCGGGGGCTGAGTGAGCGTGAGCTAGTCGAGTCTCCGATGCGGAGCATCCACCTGGATCCCCGGATCCAAATAAACTCGGTCTGGAATGTCGTCGACGACACCACCGTACCGATCACAATCTTCGGAGCTTGACCTTGGGACGCCTCACGTGGAGGCGTCCCAAGGCAATTCTTCCAAGTCAGATTGACCAGTCGATCTCCTTTTCAATCTTCCGATTCATAGCTTCTTCCTGGCCGTAGATGCATCCTTCGTACACTCGATGGATCACCTCGGGCGAGTTGCCGACCCTCCGAGCGACCTCGGCCACGGGCACGCCGGCGTTCAGCCATGTCGTGATGCAGGTGTGCCGCAAGTCGTACGGCCGGCCCCCGAGGATCGAGACCTGAAGGTCAGGTGGGAACGCGTACTCCCGCGCGTCCCGCCACACGCGCCAGTAGGTGCTGCTGCCCACCAGACCACCCCGCTCGTTCGTGAAGAGCCGGCCGTCCCTGGCTGTACCGAATTCCTTGAGATGGGCGCCGAGTATGGTCACCAGCAAGGGCGGGATCGGGACCGGTCGATCTTCCTGAGCCTCCCGCGACTTCAACCCCCGTGTGTCGTGGCGTTCGCCGCTGTCCGTCCATTGCTTGCCGGACACCGGGCGAGTGTTGCGGAGCGTCAACACGCCCCACCCCTTCTCCGGGAGATAGCAGTCAGTCTTCCTGAGTCCTACGGCCTCGCTCGGGCGGAGCGCCGCGAAGTACATGACTGCGTAGAACGCCACCAGCCGGCGCCCCTTCCGCCGATTCCATGTCCCGACGTATGAGACGGCGGCGAGCAATTGAGCCGCCTGAACCTTGTTCACGAGAACCCGCGGGTCGACGCGGTCAGACGCGGAAGCCTTCACCTTCTTGATCGCAGCTAGGGGGTTATCCGTAAGGAGCTTGCGCTCAATCGCGTATTCCACAGCGGTGTTGAGAGCGCGCCGCCGACGACGGGAGGTCTCCCCCGCCGCAGCTGTGCCGTCCAGCTTGAAGGAGATCCGGTATTGCACATCTCTCAGGATCTTCGGGTCTTGCAGAGCCGAGACAGGGAGAGATTTCTTGGAGATCCACCCGTAGGCGCCTTCAAGGTGGGCCGGCGGATTCTGATCGGCATTCCTCGGTATCACAGCCCAACGGAGGGCAAGACGCAGGTCTTCCGGTGACGGCATCCGCTGCTCCTGCTCCACCATGGCCAGCGTCACCGCGGCCAGCCCGTCGGCGATGCCCTCACGGGTCTTCGCCGCCGCGGTCGGCCAACGAAGGGCCATGTACTCACGGCAGAAGGCGAACCAGGACAGCACCTCGCGAGCCTGCCCCGCCGCTTCCGCAGCTCGGACTTCGGACTCAGGAAGCCCATCGGCAACGCGGAACGCCTCGCCGCGACGCATGGCCTGCCACAGCTCGGACCTACGGCTCTCCGCGAGAGCCACGGTGGCAAACGTGGCGCTGCTGACCTTCCCGCCTACCTTCCAGCGGAGTTGGTACGGGCGAGTCTTGCTCTGAGCCTTGGTTACCTTCCACAGACGTACATCGAGGGAGAAGCCCCCCGGGGCCGTGCGATTGTCACGCCCGGCCCCGGAGTTGGTGCCTTTCGTCACGCGCTCTCCTCCAGCGACTCAAGCCACCGGCTCAGCTCAGATCGGCGGATTCGCACGGCGCCGTTCGGGAGCTTGATGGACTTCGGGCCCTTCTTGCAGGCGCGCCAGCGGTAGAACGTCGCTCGCGGCACGCCGATCTCTTCTATGACTTCGGGGATGGTCAGCATCTCGTCGCGAGGCCTGGCCACGATCCCTCCTAGGCAGAGGCGATGGGGGCGAGATCCGCCCCTTCCTGTCAGGTCCGCTACTTCCGCTACCTCCGCTACCGCCCTGGTCAGGGACATGATCGAGGTAGCGGATAGGGGTAGCGGTAGCGGATACGGCAGCTACCGGCCCGGCAGTCGCGGACCGGACCGGTAGCGGATACGGCAGTCAGGTAGCGGATGAATCCGCGCTTGCCGCTACCCTTTTCAAGGCTCTGACCTGCGCGGTAGCGGAAGTAGCGGAAGTAGCGGACTCTCAGGGGGAGGGGGGCAGTACCGCGCCCACGCGTCGGCCAGATCGGCCGCGTAGTAGCCCTTCATCACGCTGGTGCCGCTCTTGATGTTCCGCGCCGCGATCGGCTTGTTGTCCGCGGTCATGTACTCCCGCAGCATCCGCGACAGCCCCCGGGCATCAAGCGGCCTGCCGCTCATGTCCGCCCACGGGGCCTCCTCCAGGCTGTGCAGCCGGTCCAGGACGCCGACCGTCGGGAGGCGGTCGATGCCGTTGAAGACGTAGTCCCGCAGGTCCGTGAGCAGTCGGATGCCGATGCTGCCCTTGTCGCCCTCTTTCGCCGCGTTGACCAGCTCGACGCACGCGGCGCGCGCCCGCCTGGGCCACTCCCCTCCAGCGGCGTCGGCGACGGAAATGAGCGGTTCCCACACGTCGGCCGGCCGGTCGGTCACCTCCGGCGGCAACTCGGGGAAGACCCCGTCCACGAGGTGGCTGATGCTGGTGGCCCAGTTGGCGAGCCGGTCGCGCAGCGCGTGTCCTTCCTTCTCGTGGATACGCTGCCGGTACGGCTCCACCCGTTCGTTCCTCGCGCGCCGGCGCATGCGGATGATGATCGACCTCGTGAGGATCGTGTCCGGGAGCGAGCCGAGTCCGGCCATGGCGACGGCGCAGTAGGAGGGGAACTCCTGAACTTGCTGGTTGGCTCCGTCGCCGACGCAGCGCCACATGCCGACCCCGCGGCGGTGCCCGGCGTTCAGGAATCCGCGCAGGGGTTCGTTGTCGCCTGCTTTGGGGCCGAAGACGGTGTCCACCTCGTCGAAGAGAATCGTCGGGCGGGTCTCCAGCGTGGACACGGCGCGGAAGAGCACCGATGCCGAGGCGTTCGCTGCCACGAGCGGCTTGGGCACGAGGGTTTCCACGATCTCCAGGGCCCGCGACTTCCCGGAGCCCGGCTCGGGTGAGAGGAAGGCGATGCGCGGGGTGGCGTCGAAGCAATCGAGCAGGTGAGCGTGCGCGTCCCACAGCGTCACCGCGACATAGGCGGCGTCGATGGGGAAGACGTTGAACCTGCGGTGGAAGGCTTCCACCTCATCGAGCAGCGCCGCCCCGTCCGTCGCCGGGCGGCTGGTCTGCTCCGTGATGGTGCTGGTCATGCTGCGTTCCTCCCTTCCTGAGAGGTGCGGAGCGGGCACACGTCGCGGTGCGCCTGGTGGTCTTCGACCAGGGCGAGCACTCGGGCTTTGCCGACGGCGCTGCCGTCCCTGCCGCACGCACACCGGGAGGTGGCCGTGGGCACCGTGCCGCGGCCGGGTGCGGTGATGTGGAGCCACGCGATCGGGTGGCGGCCGTCGCCCGGGTGCGTGCCAGGGCGAAGAGCAGAAGGGACGCCCTTGCGGGCGGCGCCCTTCGGAGCGCCCATCGCCGCCGGAACCTGAGCCAGAGCGGCGGCATGCGGCTTGTCGGTGGTGCCGGGATGGCTCTTCATTGGGGGATGCGGGCGGGCGGTCATGCCGCCCTCCGCTGCGGGTTGTGGGCAATGGACCAGTTCAGACCGCTGCGTACAGTGGAGGCGCACTGGCGCTCCGACAGGCCGGCGCACTCCCCCGCCGAATGAAGAGCCTCCTCCACCACGTCGCGCGGGAGGTCGCCCCACGCGATGAACCGCCCGAGTGCTCGCGCCGCCGCGAGCAGTGTCTCGTTGCGCTCGCCCTGCGGCGCGTCCCGCACGCTCGCCGTTTCCGCCCGCAGCGCGGCTGCGGCGTAGCGGGACGCCCGGGACGAGGACGGTACAGCCATCAGCCCTCTCGAGGCCCGACGGGGCGTCAGAAGCGCGTACAGCCAATCTGGCATTGGGATAGCCGGGGTGGGGTCTACGGGTGTGTACAGGCCGGTGGGGGTGATGCTGCCTGCGGCCACGACGTAGCCGCCCCACGCCCGTGTGTCGATCAGCTTGCCGAGCTTGCCCGCGGTGTTCGCGAGCCGCACCCCATGCGGAACGGTGAAGTACAGATGCGCTCCGCCGCTTGCAGTCCGCACCGTGTGGGTGGTGGGCATGGCCTGCCCGGTGCGCTCGCAGAGCGCACGAAAGGTCGTCAAGCCGCAAGGCGTGTCCGTACTGTTCTTGCGCTTGGGCATGTCGAGGTCCACGACCAGCAGTTCGGAGGGGCCGGTGGCGATGCCGACGTTGAACGGCAACGTGCTCCACGCCCGGCGGATGCGGTCGGGGTCGATGGTGGCTCGCTCTTCCCACTTGCGGTGGCCGCCCGCGCAATCCCCGATGCCGGGGCAGACTGCCTCCCCGTGGAGCGCGGGGCGCTTGTCGTGTGGGCGCAGGGGGAAGACGTGCCAGCCGCGTTCTGCGGCGGCCAGCGCCGCGGTGAGCGGCGCCGTGGGTGGTACATGGGTCATGCTGGATGTCTCCAGTTCTGTGAAGGTGCTGG
This sequence comes from Streptomyces sp. NPDC091376, assembly GCF_044757085.1. Classification (NCBI taxonomy): domain Bacteria; kingdom Bacillati; phylum Actinomycetota; class Actinomycetes; order Kitasatosporales; family Streptomycetaceae; genus Streptomyces; species Streptomyces sp. NPDC091376. Next base: position 431,708 of record NZ_JBIVUF010000007.1, read on the forward strand.
ATGGGCCGGGGCGGGCGCGATCTTTGGCGAGAGGGCGCCCGCTCCGGGCGTATCTAGGCCGCGTTGCGGCGTCGGGTTGGGAAGTCGATGACAGTGGCCAGCCGCGCGGGTTCCGCCGCGGGCTGCGGGGCCGTCTCTCGCCCGTTCGGCGGCTGGGTGCCGGTGGGCTGGGTGGCCCGGTGTGCGGCGAGTGCGGCGGCCAGGGCGTCATCGGCCCGGCGGGATACCCGGTGTCCGGCGAGGAAGACCGTGCCGGCGACCGCGGCCGGGGTGAACAGGACACCCGCGACGATCAGTTCGGCGTTCATGCCGCCTCGCCTCCGATGGTGGCGAGCAGTTCGGGGAGTGAGCCGCCGAGGACGGTGAGGCGGCGTTCGATGGCTTGCCATGAGGTGGGGTCGATGCTCATGAGCGCGGCGGCGGCTGCGGGGAGGTCGCCGCGGGCGGTGGCTTCCAGGGCGGTGCGCAGTTCGCCTGCGGCCATGAGTGTGATCGGATCGGTCATGATCGGGACCTCCTTGTCAGAGTTGGCCGAGGGCGTCGATGACGGCGCGGGCGAGTTCGTTGATGGGGCCGGAGGCGCCGGTGGAGGCGAGGAAGAAGCCGAACCCGGCGGCGGTGAACGCGCTGCCGTAGCCGAGGGAGTTGGAGCGCAGGAGGAAGAACAGGACGAGCCCGAAGAGGGCGACGAGGGAGACGGTGACGACCACGGCGGGGAACTCCTTTGACGGTGTGTCGGGATGGCTGGCTAAACTTCGGGCACCCTCGGGTGCTGGCAAGCTCGTGGGAATGGCCGACGGTTGCGCCCACCTAGCTCCTGCAAAGAGCGGGGTACGTCTCATGACGGGCACCGTCGGCCGCTTCGTGTCCGGGTCAGCGGGTGCCGTCGCGGTGGATGCGCGCGGCGACGTTGAACAGGTGGCGGCCGACGCGCATACGACGACCGGTGGCCTTGCAGCGGCGGCAGTCCTTGCCGCGCTTCATGCGGCCCTTGCGGTCGGTCTTCATCTCGAAGCCCCAGCCGCGGCACTTGCGGCAGGGTCCGAACGGCACGGCCGCACACAGCCCGCCGTAACAGAACGTGACAGCGAGCAGGCAGGCGATAGCGAACAGGGCAGGGGTCATGACGGGCCCTCCCAGGCGGGTTTCAGGGGTTTTCGCAGGTGAGTCGCTATGCGCTAGCAGCCTGATCAGACAGGGTGCGGGCCGCTATCGGGCCTGCTATCGATAGCAGGGCATCCCGCTATCGATAGCAGCCCCGGGAGGTCAGCCCGCGTCCCGATTCTGATTACGCTCCGCTACCACAGCGGCGATGTCGGCGCGCTTGATGCCGCGCTTGTTGACGAACTTGCCCTCGATGCGCCGGCCGACCTGCCCCGGGGTGATGCCGTAGGGCTTGAGGACGGCGGTCAGGTGCGCCGTCTGCTCCTCACCCGACATCTGCGCCCACTCCCCGTACGCCTCGGGCCGGAGCTCCGCGAGCCGTTCGACGACGGTCTCGTTCCACACCTTGGCTTCCTTCTCGGGGATCACCGCGAGAACGTCCGCCAGCAGCGTCGTCGACGTGGCCGCGGCCGGTTCGAATACTTCGCCCAGGGCGTGGCCGGAGAGGGTGCCGGCCTGCTCGCGCAGCGCGCGGGCGCGCAGGGCGATGAGCTCGGCCTTGGGGGCGTCGATGTTGGCGGCGGCGACGATGCGGGCGTCGGCGCCTTCGCCCATGAAGTAGCAGATGCCCTTGTCGGCCCAGGAGAACATCGTGGCCCGCACCCCGCGCCGGTAGGAGGAGGTGCCGAGCACCATGTCGTTCTCCAGCTGGCCCATGACCTTCAGGCAGAACCGGGCGGACGCGTTCGCGCTAATGCCCGTGGGCAGCGACTTGGCGTCCGGACGCTGCGTCGCGAGCAGGAGCACGATGCCGGTGGCGGGTCCGCGCTTGACCAGGTCGGTGCAGATCTGCTCCAGCTCCTTGCCGTACTCGGGGTGCTCGAACCACTTCTGGCACTCGTCCACCCCGATCACGATCGGGTGCAGGCCCAGCGACTTCTTGTCCGCCAGCAGGCTGGTGACCTTCGACTCCGGGCAGATGTCTCTGGGCAGGGAGCGGATCATCTTGGCCCGGCGACGCAGCTCTTCTTGCAGCTCCCGCATGTCGGCGAGTGCGTACTCGATGTCCTCGTCTTCTTCACCGGCCCGGTGCCGGTGGGCGACCGCGTCGCCGACCGGGTCGAGGTCGCCGGTGCCCTTGAGGTCGTAGGTGTGCAGCTCCGCCCGCGGATCCAGCGCCGCGATCAGCAGCAGCAGACGCAGCAGGAACGTCTTGCCCATGCGCGGGATCGCGCCGATCACGGCCGCGATGTACATGAGCGTGATGTCGACCCAGCGTCCGCGCTGGTCGGTGCCGAAGGCGACCGGCTTGAACAGGTCCACCGAACCTGCCTTCAGCAGCGGCCAGTCCGGCTTGCGCACGGTGGACATGTCCTGATCACCGACCCACAGCACCAGGCGGCCGGTGTGCTCGTGCGTCACCGCCTCCGGCCACACACACCCCAGCGGGCGGCGCAGGCCGGACGCGAGACGCTCGCGCTTCTCGATGATGTCCGTGACCGTCACGCCGTAGGGGAGGTTGCCCTCCGCACGCCAGCCCGGCCCGTCGCGAGTGATCGGGGCGGTGAACTCAAACCCCTCCTTCCCCTTGCCCTGCGCCTGATTGATCGCGGGAATGCCGAGCGAGCCGAGCGCGCGCAGCACAATGTCGGACGTGAGCTTCACGGCCTTGGGCATCTCCACCGCCCGATGGATCACCGGGGCATCGGCCTGCCGACCGTTCCACCCCAGCGCCATGACCAGGGCTGAGACGGACAGCGCCTGAAGCCAGCCCGGGGCGAGCACGTAGATGGCAAGCGCCGCCCCCAACCCGACGAACAGGGACAGCACCGAGATGAGGGTGCGGAGTCGGACCCGGCCGTCACGCTGGCGTGACAGCTTCAGGTACTCGGCCGCGTCCTCGCGCCGCACCGCGGCGAGCCGGACCGGCTCGCCCTCCCGGTCTGCGACCCACCGCATCGTCCCCCCGACGAACCGTGCCGCCCCGGTCGGCGCCTGAAAGGCGAGACGGGCGGCGTAGACCGGGGAACGCAGCGCGTGATACCCGGCCGCGTGGGCGTAGTGCCGGGCAACCCAGGACGCGGCGGTCTTCAGCTCCGCCGTCGACCGCAGCCACACCGGGATCACGTCCCGGCGGCGGGCGCCCATGAGCCGACCCAGATACCCCGGACCAGCAGCCGTCGGAGTCGGCTGGTCGACCATCACAACGGCGGTCGGGTCGCCCGACCCCGCCCCGTCCGAGTCGGCCGACGGGTCGGCGGTCGGGTCGCCCGACCCCGCCCCGTCCGAGTCGGCCGACGGGTCGGCGGTCGGGTCGGTGTGCGAGTCGGCCGACCCCGCGCGGGCCGACCGCGCCATGCCGAGGTCGACCACATCCGCACCCGAGTTGGGCGACGGGTCGGCGGCCATGTCGGCTTCGAGTCGGTTGAAGAAGTCGTTCTCATCCTCGGGGTGCTTCACTGAAGCTTCCTTCTCTCGGGAGGGAAAGGCGGGCCCGGCTGGCGCTGTGAGAGGTGGACGGCCGGGCCCGCCAGATCGATCGTCGACCCCGATCGGGCCGACGACGGGGAGAGTTCCTCCCCCCTTGTGCAGGGGGAGGGTTCCTCCCCCTCGGTCAGGCTGTGCGCTGTTCCTCGGGGTAGGCGCAGGGCACGCACGTGCCGAGCGAGGGCGGGATGACGTACCCGACATCGCGTCGGCAGGCGGGGCAGGTGCGGCGGGCGAGCATCGCCAGCGCGAGCGCGCCCCACTTGCGCGACGTCATCGGCCGCACCGGCTTCGCCCGGTCAATCCGGTACAGGTGGGCGACAGCAACGCCCGTCTTGCGGCGGGGTGAGCGGCGCATGAGCTGCGCGGCGACCGGCTGCCCGCCGGGGCGCAGTCCGCGTGCACGGAGCTGTCGGCGGGTGGCGTAGCCGTCCGGGGCGAGGCGCCAGGGGTAGGTGGGGATGCCGTAGCGGGCGCCGGTCGGGTCGTAGCACTTCCCGTAGGCCGGGGACATCAGGCGACCATCCCCACATCCGGCGGGATGGTACGAGCGCCGCGGCGTCCGGAACGGCGTCCGGTGACGGTGGCGAACAGGCGGCCAAGCCCGGCCCGGCGGATGCCGGCTCGGCCCTCCTTGGCCGCGTACATTGCCTCATCCGCCCGCCCCAACAGTGCGGACAAGTCCTCACCGGGGAAGTCCGCAGCACGTACCCAGCCCAGTGAGACCGTGGTGCGCACCGCCGAGTCTTGACCGTCAACGGGGCGGGCAAGCACGCCATGCAGCACGGCGAGCAGATCGCCGACCGTGCCGTGGGTATCGAGGACGACGGCGGCGAACTCATCACCCCCGAGCCGCCCCACCACACCGGACCGGCCGACGTAGCGGGCCAGCCGCTCCGCGGTCGCCTGAAGGAGCGCGTCCCCGGCCGCGTGGCCGTAGGTGTCGTTGATTTGCTTGAACTTGTCGACGTCCGCGAGGACAACCACCGCCCGCGGATCCTTCAACAGGACCGTGGCACGGCGGGTAAAGCCCTCGCGGGTCCGCAGCCCGGTGAGCGGGTCGCGGCGTGCCGTGTGCAGGCTGCGGCGCAGCCACCGCGCGTGTGTGGCCCATCCGACCGCGAGCGGCGCGGCGGCAGCGAGCGCGGGTAACAGGGTGCTGCTCATGCCGCCGCCCCCTCGAACTCGACTGGACGCGCGGCCTCAGTCCGCTCGGCCAGCAGCGCGTCCCGCACCGTGCGGGAGTTGGCTGCCGAGCAGCGGAGCTCGGTGCGGATCTTCTCGGCGTTGATCTCACCGTCCGACCAGTCGGCGGTGGCTTCCCGCGCCGCCGCCAGCAGCTCCCCCGCCGTACGCGTCGCCTTCGCCTTCGTGCCCGGCTTCCGGCCCCGGCCTCGGCGCGGCCTGGGCGCCTCATCCTTCGGCGTCGCCTCGGGCTCGGGCTGGGACTCGGGTGACGTCGCGACGTCGGCGCCGGCGGGTGAAAGGTCGCCGAGCCTGAGCAGCACCCGGGTGCGGTGCGGGGTGTGCTTCCTCCAGCGGCGCCCATGGATCTCGCGCAGCTCAGCGCGGGCAAGCTGCCGCTCCTTCTCCCGCTCCAGCGCCACGGTGTAGGAGGTGATCTCCCACAGCGTCATGCGCCGCCACAGGGCGAAGGTGGAGGGGAACGCGAGCAGCCACCGGGTGAAGCGGATCTTGTCCATCCGCCGGCCGGTCGCAGCCCCGATGCGGACGGCGTAGATGTGGGCGCCGATCTCGGAGAACACCACCCACAACAGCGGCATCGTCCCGTGAGCCACCTTCGCCCACATGCCGTGCCCGGCTGCGACGTTCAGCCCGCACGTGATCAGCGTGAGCACCCAGGGCACGAACCGCACCCAGGCCAGCGCCATATCCATGCGGATCAGCAGCAGGTTGGCCACGGTGAACACCGGGATCGCCACATCGATACCGACCGGCAGCATCCACGGCGAGGCGAACCCCCACCGCAACGCAGCCTCCGAGACCGCATCGAACGAAGAGACCAGGCCCAGCGCCCCGACCCCGGCCGCGAACAGCGCACCAGCACCGGCAAGGCCCATCTCCGGGCGGGTCAGCGGCGGAACCACCGGCCGATCCCTATCTGCCGTAGTCGTCATGCCGCTGCCCCCTTCCGCACCCGAGGACGACGGCGCGCCGCCGACCGGACCAGCGGGGTGACGTTGAACAGCTCCGGCGCGAACGCCTCAATCGCCTCCGCGGCGACGCGGGACACCTCATCCGGCAGGTGCGGGTTGTCCGCGAGGATGTCGCGCGCCGCATCCAGCCGCGCCACCCGCTCCATCTCGCTCTCGCCCTCCACCCCCAGCCACAACTCAACCGGGGTACCGAGCGCGAGCTCAACAAACTCAGTGGCCGTAACAGCCACATGACCAGCAACGATGGTCTTCATGGGTCGTACTCCTCATCAGGTGGGAACGGCCCGAACAGCGCCCCCGGAGTTGCACCTCCGGGGGCGCGCCGTTGGAACCAGGAACCCGGCTCCCCTCAACCCCGCCCGTACGACACCGCGCAGTACACGGCGCCGGACGGGCGAAGGAGGCAACCGGCCGCCGCACCAGGTGCGGCGGAAGTTGAGGTAGTACGTGTCTCCTTCATCGCGACCGCGCTCCCGTGTCAGGTAGAGCTGTCCGGCCCCGAAGTAGGCGTATGGAGACATGACCTTTCGGTCTAAGCCCTCCGGTTAATGACAAGGCGCCGGGTCGCCTCCCCCCGTCCGATGCGGGGCCCCTGATCGTGCGAACTTGCAGGTCGAGCACTTGCAGACACAGCCGCCGAAACCCCGCCGGGTTCATCGTACTGGCACGCACCAGCATGTACTAGCACAGGCGGCGGTGCAAGAGGGCGCTGAGATTTCGTGCTAGGCCGTACTAGGGGTGGGTACGCTCGATGGCGTGATGAGCGCTGAAATCTCGAAAGACGACCCGCGGCCGGAGTCCGAGCAGGCGGCCGACATCCTGCGGCAGGAGATCCTTCGCGGCGACATCAAGCCTGGAGCCCATGTGGGGTCCGTACGAGACCTGACTACGCGGTTCAAGATCTCGGGAATGACAGTGCAGCGAGCCCTCTCGATCCTTCGCGAGGACGGGCTGATCCTGACTACGTCGCGAGGCAGCTACGCCCGCGATCCGGAGCAAGCCGGCGAAGCCGACGCGAATGTCGACCTTCCCGAGGTTCTGCGCCAGCTCGAACATCTCACCTCCCAAGTCTCGGAACTTCGCGGCAGGCTCGAAGCGCTCGAGAGCCGCTCCGTGCCAGGTAGTGCGTGATCCGCAACCAGCATGCAGGGAACGGGAGTTGAGAGATAAGTGACAGCCCGGGGACAGCTGCGCAGACGAGGGGACATGTCCGGTGACACCGCCCTGTCACCTTCCCTGTCCCCCCGGCTCACGCGCGAGACTCGGAGCAGGCACTCGGAGGAGGGCGCATGACCGACGACAGGCCCGCATGGGCGCGACGCATCGCCGCTGAACGAATGGCGCGCGACTGGTCTCAACGTGATGCAGTCAGGGCTCTGCGTGCGCACGCCCCAGCAGAGCTGCCTGCCGAAGACAGCATGATCCGCCAGTGGAAGCGCTGGGAGTCGGGCCAGACGCCGAACGACTTCTACCAGCCGATCATCGCGGCCACCTTCGGCACCGTGACACACGCGCTGTTCCCCGCGCCGGCACGGCGAGACGGAGACCGGGAGATCTTGGCGGCAAGCGGCATGGAGACGCTGGAGATCGTGAGCCGACTGAACCGGTCCGACGTCGACAACGCCACGCTCGATGCTCTGCGGATCACGACAGACCGGCTCGCCTCGGAGTACCCGTTCATGCCGAGTGAACAGCTCCTCATCGAGGGGCGACAGTGGCTCCGCCGTGTCGTCGACCTCCACACAAAGAGCCTCACGCTCGCACAGCACCGCGAAGTGCTCGCCTTGTCCGGGTGGCTCGCGCTACTGGTCGGCTGCGTCGAGTACGACACTGGCGACCGTCACGCCGCCGAGTCGACGCGCCGCGCCGCGCTCTCCCTCGCAACCGAAGCCAACCATGCCGAAGTAGCCGGGTGGGCGCATGAAATGCGGGCATGGTTCGCCCTCACGACCGGCGATTACCGCGGTGTCATCGCCGCAGCGCAGGCCGGAGCCGACGTAGCGCAGCACCACGGTGTGGCCGTGCAGCTTGCCGCACAGGAAGCCAAGGCATGGGCGCGGCTCGGGGACCGCAGGCAGGTGGAGGTAGCCCTAGACAAGGGTCGACGGATGCTCGAAGCAATGCCGCACCCTGAAAACTTGGACAACCACTTCGTCGTGGACCCCGCCAAGTTCGACTTCTACGCGATGGACTGTTACCGCCTGGTCGGCGAAGACAAGCTTGCTCGTACGCTCGCGAGCGAAGTCCTGAGGACGGGGACGGACTTCGACGGCACCGATCGCTCGCCAATGCGGAACGCGGAGGCGCGAGTCACGCTCGGAGTCACGGCGGCACGCGCGGGTGACTTGGAACAGGCACTCGCCATGGGGACTCGAGCTCTCGAAGGGGACCGCCAGTCTGTGCCGTCTCTGATCATGACCAGTCGCGAACTTGCTGCCGAGATGCGCCGGCTATACAGCTCCGAACCGGCAGCGCAGGACTATCTCGCGCGACTGAACTCCCTCGGACACGAAAAGCCCGGCTTCCTGCCTCAGTGATTAGTTGCGGGTCTCCTCAGAACGGAGGCTCATCCTTAACTCTAAGAATTAGCTGCGCAATGCCTTCATGACCAGAACTCTGCAACCTCTGAGCGAATTCAGCATGACGACCATAAGGCACCCCACGCGCAATATGCACTAGCACGTCCTCCGGAACCTCGGCCGCCTTGAATGCCTTAAACACTTCCCCAATTCGATACGACTCCGCAGCTCCAACACCCCGGAGCAACTTAATATCGTCTCCATTCCCTAGCCGTTCGAAATGCCTAAACACTTCCAGCAAGCGATCAGATGTGCGCTTCTCGCCAACGAGACCGAGAAGTCGATCCGCATCTTTACCCAACGCAGCTGACCGCAGGTGATTTACTGCAGCCTCAATATTCTTCGATAGATGCCAACGCCCAACGGAAGCAAGGAAGTCGTCAACATAGGTTCCCACGCCGGCCCGCCGAAGCCCTGCAACGATGGCCGGAGAGGCGCTGGCTCCATGACGCCTGGCCGCATGCGTGAGCAGTGGGCCTATAGTCCGATCCTTCTCACTCACATACCACGGATCACGTTGCCCTTCCCAAGCGTCAGGCTCGTATGACGAAAACTCCGCATGGAAAGCCGCCACCGTTCTAACCACTCCCTGCGGGGAATCCTGTGCAGCACTCTCCAAAAAGCCAACAAATGACATCTCGGCCTGCATCATCTCGCCTATCACTTTCGGAAGCCAGTTCGCCACCTCTACCGATTTCGACTCATTAATCACCTTCACCAGATCAAACATGTGCGCTTGCTGAAGCGGCTCAACATTCCAGTCGATTTCCCACCCCGCCGACATTTCCCCAAACCCTGCAATCGCCCCCGCTCCTCTTGAAATAGCCAAGACCGTTGCGACCCTTTCTCTCCAAACGCCCGGATCAATTTCCTGTGGCGGTAGAGGAATACCGTTTAGCCTGGCATGCTCCGCCAAGGCTTCAACGATCGAAAGCACCTGCAGCAAGTTGACGGGACTCCGTCCAGCGATCTTTTCCTGAATCGTGGATCTCGCCATCGGGTGTTCTCGACCTTGTCTGGCAATGAGCCGTTCAATCGCTCGGATGGAAGGGCCACCCGCCCGGACTTGCAGATCTCTTAGCTGCGCTGCCAAGTCCACCGGCAATCCCCTTCCACAGGTGTCCACCGCCGTCCGTTCCTGTCCGGAAACGTCTGGCCGTTGTCAAGAAACCCTAGGTCAACGGGGCTTGTGGTGTCCGGGAGTTGCCGAAGCTGGCCGTCAGTGTTGGGGTCTTCCATCCGGACAGGTTTCCTTGGAACAAGGACAGCCCCGCCCCTTGACAGAGGGGCGGGGCTGATCGACGAAGCCTGCGGGCAGCCTACCTACCTGCGGGTCCGTACCGAACGGAGGACCAACCCCTATGCAACCTGAAAGCCCTCCGAACAAGGAGAGTAACGATGGGAAAGACGACTGGGTCAACCGCTGCCTAGCCTTCACGACGGCCGCCGCGGCTCTCCTCGGGGCTCTAGGGGCTCTGGTCACAGCCGTTCGCGGCTGAGGGCATGCTGCTTCGCCGCAATGGCTGACGTACCCCCTTCTGTGCCCTGACAAGGCCCAACACGGCCTGAGCGGTGGACAGTCGGGGGGCCAAACAGGGGGCCAAACAGGGCAGCAGCACTGAGACTGTGCTGGACGGCTATGGACAGTTCCGGAGGCGAATCAGCAGAACAGGGAGCATGAACCGTGGGGATCAGCGCCTCTGATCGCGTTCGGGACGAAGAGGTCGTGGGTGCCAGTCCCTGCCACCCCGACAGGCAGGTCAAGCCACTGCCCCCTCTCAAGTGAGAGGGGGCAGGTGCGCTGCGTGGACCCGCGCAGTTCAAAGTCCTGGGGCAATGTGTCTGCCCGTCCCGCTACCCAAGCGCCTCCGCGTGCAGGCGGTGGACAGTAGCCGCGAGTAGGCGTCGAAGCTTGTCCCTGTTGGCGCCGTAGGTCTTCAGCGCGTGGCAATTCGGGCACAGGGCGATCATGTTCAAGGGGAGGTCAGCCCCGCCCTTGGCTAGATCCAGTACATGGTCGACCTGCAAGATCGGCTCTCCTGCGGTGGTGCGCTCTTTGGGGTGGCCGGCGCATTGGGGACTTTCGCAATTGCCGCCGCTGCGGCGAATGACTGCTGCTCGGGCGCTCGGATCACGGATGAAGCGGTCAACGAGCGACGACTTCTTTGTCTGCTCCCGCCGTTTGGCACTGGCATCCGCGGCTATTGCCAAGCGCTTGTAGGCGTCCTCGTCAGTCTCTGTGGCGTCGCGTGCCTCGGGATCCAGGTCGCCAGGACGGTAGCTGTCTGTGTCGTCGTGAAGCGCACCGGTGTCGGCCTCGAGGGCCTCGAGCACGTCCTGAGCCCAGCTCTCGCGCTCGGGGGATGGCACGGGGGCCAGAATCCACAGGAACTCGCGACGCCACTCGCCGTCGGCTCCTACGCCCCAGCGCAACCGACGTTGAACGATAACGGTCCAGGTTTCAAAGCTGAACTGCTTCTGGAATGGCTTGTGCCAGTAGCGGAGGGGACGGCCGGCGGACTGGTACTCCGCCATGAGTTCGTTGCCATCCGTGATGCTCTGATCTCCGGAGAGACCGTCCCCGACGTAGGCGATCCAGCCTGTGTCGGGCAGCCGGCCGTCGGCGTAGGGGCCCTTGTCGTCGGAGAAGGCGCTCAGGACGCCGTCAGCGAGGCAGCCAATGCCCGCCATTTTCTGCCCGCCGTAGGCGCGCCAGATGGCATCCCGGTCCTTGAAGCTCTCCCCGAGTTGTGGGCGAAGGGCATCGGCCCACCTGCCAGCGAGCAGGTCGTGAAGGCCAAAGTCCTCCAACAAGCCGGCCGGCAGGGGAAAGAAGTACCGCACGAGGAGTCCTGCGGCGGCCTCGGCGGCAACCTGCGGTTGCGTACGCAGCAACTCGTAGTCGTCCTCACGCAACCCGCCCGACGGGTCAACGCGATTCAGTGACTGGAGCGTTGGGCGGCGTCCCCTGCTGGTCAGAGTAAGTTCTTGGACGAGGTCCACGGTCCACAGGTCATCGTTCACGAGTGCCCAAAACGGGTACAAGACGCCGTCCTTGCCGTTCTCGGCCTGAGCGTACTTCTCCAGCAGGGGCGCAACCGCATCGCGCGTGGTCGACCACGACTGCATGCGGGATGCGCCAGCAGCGACCTGACCAATCGCCCACAGGAGGAGCGCAGGACGGTGCATTGCTGTGCCGCCTGCCCTACGCGCCGGCCGCACGTCACCTACCCGCCTGCGAAACGTCTTCGGCGGCTCCACGACAGTGAAGCCCTCCCGCCTCAACCAGGCCACCGCGTGCTTGAGGCCTCCGCTGAACTGCGAGGGCTTGAGGGCTTCGCCGAAGTCATACAGGTGAGCAACGCCGGCTATGGCTTTGGAGTCGTACTCCTGTCCTTCATGGACGAGCAGGTAGGAAGCAGCCGCGCGGAAGCCGTAGGTGTCGAGGAACGTCTCCCGTCCGACCCGATCGTGCTCTGCAATCGCTTGGAGAATCCCCGCGCGCGTGATCTCAGCAGGTGCCATGACCGACACGGTAGATCAGGGCACGGACAGAGCCTCGGTGATCCCTGCGCACGGTATGCGATAGAGATCAGCCCAGTGCGAGGGCCCTAGGCCGAACTTCGCAGGTCAAGCCTCGTTCGCTGACCTGTAGCGGCATGCCCTCCGGAGCCGTGTGCGCAGGTTCGAATCCTGCCGGGGGCACAGAAGCCGGAACAGCGTGCTCAAGCCGCTGACCAGCCGAAGTGCCAGACATTGAGAGCCGGGCCCAGTCCCACTGGGTCCGGCTCTCTATCGTTGTGCATCACTGGTCGCGTGTGAGCAGCGTGTGTGAGTGGAGCGCAGGCCGTCAGCCAGTCGCCGAGGCTAGGAAGCGATACATGGCTTGGCCGTCAGCCTCGGCCTCGGCATCCCGCAGTTCCCGCCAAGCCGCGTGACCCGGATCTAGAAGCGCCTTCGCTGTTGCCAGCCTCCGTTTATCCCCCTTGGTCAACTCACGCTTCAGGGTGATCGGGTTACCCGGCAGTGAGAGCAGGAACGCCAGATCGCGGTAGTGCTTGTCTTTGGGAGCAGTTGGGATGCTCAAGGCTGCGGCCTTTCCCACGATCGCACCCAGCAAGCTGGGGCGATAGATGACTCCAACTCGCTCGTCTAGCTGGACCTTCACGCCTTCAGTTCGCTGCACCGCCTGTCGGCCACCAGGTACTTCCAGGGTCGATCCTGGGGGCGTGGTCGTGAGGTCGGCCCGCTCCCCTAGATGGTCTGGAGCGAGCAGGTCGACCACAAGCTCTCCTGCACCGTCACGCCTCGTATACCTGTGCGCCTTGCCCTCAGGCGACACGCCGTCCGATTCGAAACCCAAGTCTCGCAGCGCGCTCACGAGCAGCCTGAGACTCTCTGGGCTGGAGAGCACGTCAGCCAACACGTCGAGATCCTGACTCGCAGCCGGTGGGGTTCTGTCGTGCTCCAAGCCGTGAAGAAGCACCATCTGCCCGCCGATCAAGGTCCAGACCTGCGGGACCCTCTCCGAAAGGTCCAGGAGAGTACCCCAAAGGCTGGCAACAGTTCCCGTGAGCAAGTTTGACGCAATGCGAACACGGGGCTCACTCACTGTCGAGCCGCCTACCCAGCACTGAGGACGCCAGCAACGATTCAAGTATGCCTTCGGCCGCGACCTTAGCCCGATCCTCGTGGGCATCGAGCAAGTCGGCTGCGACCACAGAAGCGGGCGCGTCATGCCCCTCATCCGAGTCCTGAGAGTCCGACGCCAGGAAGGGCCAAGCGCTCGCTGGCGGCACCCGAACGACGAGGTTGCCACGCTGGGCGTCCAACACTAGGCCGAATGCAGCCTCTAGCTTTCCGATTCGTTCTGGATGCACGTAGATCTCGGCTCGGCCTGGAGCGACGTAGTCAGCGCCAACCCGTGGTGCGGCACTAGCACCGGCGCGCACCACGTCCGCATCCTCAAGCAGCGCTGCCAGCAGGCCCCGATGCACCCTGTAGCGCCTCACGTCGGCCCTCGACGCGAGGAGTTTTTGAATACGCGAGGCAGGCACTTCCCCGTGCACAGCAAGGTTCCGTAGCCGCGCCAGCAAGCGAGAGCGCTCCGCGTCTGACAACCCAGAGGGGCGGCTGCCGGACAAGATAGCGAGAGCACCCCAGGCGTTGCGTGCCGACAGAGGACGCCCCGACTCAGGCGCGAGGTTCTTGCGATCCTGCAAGCTGCTGACGTCAACGAGCCATCGCCCCCCCACCCTCGATCCTTGCAGCTTGCCAGCCTGGAGCAGCTGGCGCACACGCGAGTCATGCACGCCCAAGCTTTCGGCAGCCTGCCTGACAGATACGAACTCCACGCTCACACCTCCTTGCGTGTTCCCTCTCGAAAGCGAGAGGGAACACGCAACCAGTGTCGTCCCTCCAGCGGGTTGCGTCAAACCTCTCGCCATCGAGAGGGAACACGCAAGGGCGGACTCCAAGCGCGGAGATTTAGTCAAGCTAGAGTAAAATCCATGCCGCCGCGGTGGACCCTATGGATACGCTCCGTAATGAGAGATCACGGAGCGTATCCATAGAGTCCAGGACGCCACCTTGATGGCGGTCACTTTGAGTAATGCCCTGGGTGACGTTCCTACCAGCCCATAGCCTTTTCGATCTTCTTGTTGTTCAGCTCCTCGTGGCCGTCGATGCATCTTCGTAGCGGCGGTGGATGACCTCGGGCGAGTTGCCCGCGCGGCGAGCAACTTCAGCGACCGGGACGCCTGCGTTCAGCCAGTTCGTGATGCAGGTGTGCCGCAGGTCGTACGGGCGATGAGCAAGCGGGGATTCCACCTCGTCCGGCGGCAGGCCGATCGGGCGGGCCTCCTGCCAGACCCTCCAGTAGCTGGACGTCCCGAGCACGGAGCCACGTTCGTTGGCGAAGAGCCGGCCGTCTTTCGCCGTGCCGAACTCCTCTATGTGCGCGCGGAGCATGGCGAACCAGCGTCGGAGGAATCGGGACCGGACGATCCGCCTTGGGCTCCCGGGACTTGAGCCCGCGCTTGTCGTGACGCTGGCCTGAGTCCGTCCACCGCTTGCCGGATACCGGCCGGGTCTCCTTGAGCGTGAGCGTCCCCCACCCCTTCTCGGGGAGGTAGCAGTCCTTCTTCCGGAGCCCCACCGCCTCAGCCGGCCGCATCGCCGCGTACAGCTGGCAGGCGAAGAGGCGACGAGCCGCCGCCCCCGGTTCCGGTGGACGGACCCCACGTACGACACGGCGGTGAGGAGCTGCTCGCTTTGGATCGCATTGACCAGGACCCGGGTCCACGACATCGCCCGTGGTGGATCTCCCCGTTCGCTTCACCCCCAAGAGCGGGTTCTCCTCCGGGTACCCGCACTCAATGGCGTACTCCATGGCCGTGTTGAATCCGCGGCGACGACGCTTGTAGGTCTCCCCAGCCGCCGGGGTGTCGTCCAACTTAAATGAGAGCCGGTACTGGACATCCCGGACCACCTTGGGATCGGTGAGAGCGGAGAGCGCCAGCGAACGGGTCCGGAGCCACGTGCAGGCCGCTGCGAGTTCAGGTGGCGGCTCCTCGCCCTCGTGCGCCGGTACGACCGCCCACCGCACCGCGAGACGCACCTCCTCCGGCGTGGGCACCTTCTTCCCCCTCCTCCGTCATCGCGAGCGCCACAGTGGCCAGGCTGTCGGCCAGTCCCTCACGGGTCTTGGCTGCAGCCGTACGCCACCGGCTCGACATGTACTCACGGCTGAAGTCCCACCAGGAGGGATCGGGCTTCTCATTCGCCTTGGCGGCAGCCGCTCGAAGTTCGGACTCCGGCGGACCGGACTCCACGTCGAATGCCTCGCCCTTCCGCATCGCCTGCCACAGCTCGGACCGGCGGCTCTCGGCGAGGGCGACCGTAGCGAAGCTAGCGGCCTTAACCTTTCCCGCCACCGTCCAACGAATCTGGTACGGAGCCTTCTTGCTCCGCACCTGGTTTACCTTCCACACTCGGACGTCCGTGGAAAGGGTCAGTTCGCCCGATGCGGCCGGGCGCCCACTCCTGCGGGCGCCCGGCGTCGGGCTGGTCTTGCGGTGATTCACGCGGCTTCCTCCATCGGCTCGATCCACCGGTCCAATTCCGAGCGACGGATACGCACCGCACCGTTCGGGAGTTTGATGGACTTCGGCCCCTTCCTGAGCTGTCGCCAGCGGTTGAACGTCGCTCGGGGCACGCCTATCTCTTCAATGACCTCAGAAATGGTCAACATTTCGTCGCGGAACTTGGCCACGACTCCTCCTTTTGAAAGCAGCGGGCACAGCCCGGCTTGAAATCCCGGCCGAGGGGCGGCGATTGCGGGATGGCGTGGACTTCGGTCTCAGTCCGCCTGGGCGCGTGTGTCCGAGTTCGGATTTCCGAGTCACGAGCACGATGGGCAGGACTTCCGCGTACTCCGACCACAGCTCCGCTTCGGTGCGGCGCACCTTCGGCCGTTCCAGGCGGAGTGGCAGGAGTCGTTCGGCGAGGTCGGGGCGGATGACGCCGACGTCGATGCCGGTCAGGAGCAGGGGGCGGCGGTAGCGGGCTCGGAAGACGTCTCCGTCGGTGAACAGGGCGCGCTTGACGCTCTCGGCACCGGTGACGATGCAGCACATGGCGTCGGACAGGTCCGGGGTCATGTGGGAGAGGTTGTCCAGGGCGGTGATCCATCCTGCCGCGACGGCCGCGATCAGGTTGTCCTCGTCTTTCGGGGCGCGGCGAAGGTCACTGCTCATGCCTTCGGTGATCCGGACGAGCATCCGCCCCCCGGTCGACTTTCCCGCCCCTTGCGGTCCGGTGAGGAAGGGGGCGGGGACGGGCAAGGAGGGTTCCAGGCAACCGATCAGCCAGGCCATGGCCAGGCATTCGGTCTCCGCATTGGCGAAGTTGTAGAGCCTGAACAGCAGGTCAATGCCCTTGCCATTGGTGTCCTTGGCGGGCATGGGAAGTTCCCCGGTGAGCTGCGTGCGCCGCCAGCACGCGGGGCGGGAATGGTGATGTCCCATCCGGTGGGGTGGATGCGGACGGACTGTCCGTCGGTGCGGCCCAGGTCGAGCCACGTCGCCCCATCGAAGCCGGGTGCGACGCGGATGTGGATGGGCTGTACCTGCTCGGTGAGTGCGAGTGCTTCGATCAAGTCGAGTGCCTCCTTCATCGCGGCAGTCCGGTCGCCTCGGGCGCGCGGGGGGATCTCGTCCGCTGCCACTGAGGCACGATGGAAGTGTGCAGAACACTGCTGCCGTCCCCCCCGCAGCAGGTTCCGGCCCGGAGCTGCTGGACCCCGCGCTGGCCCAGATCGTGAGGGAGGCTGGAGCCTCCATAGGCCAGGTGTATCTGCTGCCGCCGGGCGAGAGCGTCTTGTGGCTGACGGTGATGAGCAGCGTCTCGCGAGAGATCACCGGCCCCTGGGCGCGCGTGGCGCTGGACGCCTCGGTCCCGGTGGCGGACGCCGTGCGCGAGCGGCGCCTGGTATGGATCGGCGGCCGGGAAGAGATGGCGCGCCGCTACCCCAGGGCCGCGCTCGTGCTGCCCTACCCCTTCGCGGTGGCCTCAGCTCCGATCACCACCGGCACCACCACGTGGGGCGGGCTGGTGCTGCTGTGGCCCGGCTCGCACCCGCGGCAGCTGGCACCACAGGAGTGCGACACGGTCCACGCGTGCTGTCACCGTCTCGGCCTTCTCCTGCAGCAGGCCGCTGACACCGGCCACCCGGTGCTGCCCGGGCCCGAGCCGCGGGTGCTGCCCTTGCCCCCCGGCCGTGTCCCCGGCTCAGCCGAAGCACGGGCAGCATTCGACTTCACCGAACGGCTCCCCGGTGGCTGCTGCGCGCTGGACGTGGAGGGCCGGATCACCTTCGTCACCACCGCCGCTGCCGACCTCCTCGGTGCCGCCCCCTCCAGCCTGCTGGGCGCCAAGCCCCGGGAGGCGCTGCCGTGGCTGGACTACCTGGCCTTCGAAGACCAGTACCGGGCCGCGGTGATCAGCTGCCAGCCCACGTCCTTCACCGCCCTGCGCCCACCGAACCAGTGGCTGTCCTTCCACCTCTACCCGGACGCCTGCGGCCTCAGCGTCCGCATCACCCCGGCCCCCTCGGCTGATGCCCCGGACACTTCAGAGGTGCTGTACCCAGCGCCCCCAGCCACGCCGACTCGGGCAGGCGCGCTGTACGACCTGATGCACCTTGCCGCCACGCTCACCGAGGCCGTCAGTGTGGGGGACGTGGTCGAGATGGCCGCCGACCAGGTCATGCCCGCCTTCGACGCCCAGGGCTTCGTCCTGTTCGTGGCTGAGAGTGGCCGGCTGCGTGTTGTCGGCTGCCGCGGTTACCGGCCCGAGGTCATCAACTCCCTCGACCTCCCGCGCCTCGGGGACGAAACAACCCCCACCGTGCGCACTCTGAGCACTGGAGTTCCCCTCTTCTTCGCCTCCCCCAGCGAAATGGAACAGCTCAACCCCGACATCCCGCGGCTGACCGACAGGGCGGCCTGGGCCTTCCTGCCGCTGATCACCTCCGGCCGCCCCGTCGGCTGCTGCGTGGTCTCCTTCGACCGGCCCCACACCTTCACCCCCGACGAACGCGCCATCCTGACCTCTCTGGCCGGCCTGATCGCCCAGGCCCTGGAACGCGCCCGCCTCTACGACGCAAAGCACCAGCTCGCCCACGGTCTGCAGACCGCCCTGCTCCCCGCCGCCCTCCCGACCATGCCCGGCCTGGAAGTGGCCGCCCGCTACCTGCCCGCGGCCCGTGGCATGGACATCGGCGGAGACTTCTACGACCTCATCCGCTGCGGCGACACCACCGTCGCCGCCGCCATCGGCGACGTCCAGGGCCACAACGTGAACGCCGCCGCCCTCATGGGGCAGGTCCGCACCGCCGTCCACGCCACCGCCGGTGCACCCCCCGGCGAGGTCCTGGCCCGCACCAACCGCCTGCTCACCGACCTCGACCCCGGCCTGTTCACCAGCTGCCTCTACGCCCACCTCGACCTGGCGCGCCACCGCGCCCACCTGGCCAGCGCCGGCCACCTCCCGCCGCTGCTGTACTACCCCGACGGGCCCACCAAGGTCCTCGACCTGCCGCCCGGACTCCTGCTGGGCATCGACCCGGCCGCCGACTACCCGACGACCGAGATCCCCCTGCCACCCGGCGCCGTGCTCGCCCTGTACACCGACGGTCTCGTCGAAACGCCCGGCACCGACCTCGGCGAGGCCATCGCCGGCCTCGCCGACCTGCTCACCCAGTCCCGGGGGCAGAGCATGGACGCCCTCGCCGAGACCCTCATCCACCACGCCCAGCAGACCGCACCCCGAAACGACGACATCGCTTTGCTCCTCATCAGCCCACAACAAACCCGCGAATGACACGAACGAGACCAGCGGCCTGACGGCAACCGAGCCCGTACGAAGAAGGATCGTGGTCCTGGCCTCTCGTGATCGGCCCGACGCCGTGCTCAGTCGGAAGTGGAGCGGCGGCGGTCGGCTGGAGCCGGTCCGGTTGCCTGGCTTGCCTGGGCGAGGAGGCGTTCCCAGGTGCGCGTGGACCCGCCGTGCTGGTGGGCGAGTGCTGCTGCGAGGTGCTGGCGGGGGGCGTCTTCGGCGGCGTTGAGGGCTGCGGCAGCGGTGTGCAGGCGGGGATCGCCCTCGTAGGCGTGGGCTTTGCGGGGGCCTGTTCCCTTGCCTGGGGGTCGGCCGCCTCCCTTTCCCTGTCCGGGTGGGTTGTTCCGGCGCTCCTCGATGTCGCGGCGGGGCCAGACGCGGACGCTGTAGACGGTCACGCCTGCTGAGAGGTAGCCCTGGGTCGCGTAGGCGCGGACGGTACTGGCCGCGATGCCGAGCAGGGTGGCTGCCTCTTCATCGTTGCGGAGGTCGTCGGGGTGTTCTCCGGCGGGCAGTGCGGGGATGGGCAGGCCGTTGAGGTGGGCGTGGGCCTGGGCGAGGTCGTAGATCAGGATGCGGCTGCTGGGGAAGAGGCTTGCCACGCGCCGGCGGAAGGCGGGGGCATCGCGCCGGCGCCAGGTGGCGATGGGGACGCCGGCCTGTCGGGCGACGTCGGATTCGTTGATCACGGGGCGGCTGCGGGGGATCACGAGGTGGCTTCCTTGGCGGCTGTCGGTCGCGGGCTGGCCTTGTAGGCTGGTGGTGCTTCCTTGTGCCGGCGTTCTCGTCGGCGTGGATGTTGGTCAAGGGCCGGTGGTGTGCCGGGCCGCTTCTTGCAAGTGGCTCTCCATCGGCCCTTTCGCCGTCTCACTCTTCCAGCGCTGGACATCGCGCGGGCTGCGGAGCCTGACGATCTCGACGTGGCTTTGTTCACGATCATGAACAAAGCCAGAGCTGGGTGCGAGTTTCCACATCGAGCTCGCGCTTCACTGGAGCCAGGGCTGTACGTAGCTGTGCTGGATCTCTGCTTGCTCACGCCACTTCCGAGTGAGGAGCGAGTGACCAACAGGGGCACCTGGCAGCAGGGTTGCGATTCTGGCTGGTCGGGCCGCCTTCAGTGAACAAACCTTGCTTGCCCTCCGGAGCCATCTGCGCTGGTTTCCCACGCTCGTTGGTGAGGAGCCGGCCGTCTCCGCGGCGCCGAGGTGGTCACGAGGGATGGCGACGGGCTGAGGGCGGGACCGGTGTGGGTCGGGCCTCGTTCACTGGTCGGTTCTTCAGGCCGCGGCGTCGTGCAGCCCGGCGGAGTCGGCCCGCTGTTTGCCGACGCTCGCCGTTCCACAGCCGTTCTCGGGCAGCTTCAAGACATCCGTCGCGCTCAGCACGGCCGCGCGCCCGGGACGATGCCCTGGGCTAATGGCCCCTGTCCTCGTCCCGCTCGGGCCCGGCCACCGGCCACCAGCCGCCAGCCACCGAACGGCGCTGAGTGTTCCGGCCCGACCCCCGCCCGCGTGGCCCAAGGGCATCGGGCCCGCGACTGTCGGATGTCACAAGACAGGACACCATCCTGTCAATTGCGCAAAAGGTGCGTTTCGCATTCGAGCCGCAGGCCGTCGGTCTCCTAGTCATCCGAGGAGAACAACTTGATGACCACAGTCAGTCCCACCTTGGTGACCCTGGGTATGCCGTTGCACACGACTGCCGTCTCCGACACGGCGATCGCCCTGCTCGACGACCGGGGAACGGTGCTCGGGTGGACTCAGGCCGCCGAGCAGCTTGTCGGACACTCCCCTGGGGATGTGGTGGGCCGGGCAGCCGAGCTCGTGCTGCCGTCCTTCGCGGGAGTGCCGACGACGTCCGACTTCGTCGAGCAGTGCCGGGCCCGGAACGGCTGGTCGGGTACGGCAGCGGTACGCCACCGCGACGGCCGTGTCCTCGACGTCTGCCTGCGGATCTCGAGATTGCAGGGGCTGGACGGAACAGCGCGGTGGCTCGCGTCCCTGGCCGATGCCGGGTCGCTGTCCGGGGAGGCGGTGGGCGAGTCGGTGCGGGGGCCGCTTCTCGCCCGCGCACCGATCGGCGTCGTCATCCGCGACCCGCAGCTGCGGTGCACCTGGACGAACGAGACGATGGCGAGCCACGACGGCGTTCCCAGCGACCGACGGCTCGGACACCGGTTGACCGACGCGCTGCCCACCCCCGAGGCCGAGGCCCTCCAGGCGGTGATGCGCCAGGTGCTCCAGAGCGGTACCACCAAGGTCCACGAGTACCGGACATGGCTGCCGACGAGCCTGAGCCGGGAACGTTCGTTCGCCGTTTCGATCCAGTGCCTTCAGGGTGCGGACGGCCAGCCGCTGGGGGTCTGCGCCATCAGCGCCGATGCCGTCGAGAGCCGGCGGACGCGCGAGCGCCTCGCCGTCCTCGGAAAGGCCGGCGCGCGTCTTGGCAGCACCCTGGACGTGATGCAGGCCGGCCAGGAACTGGCCGACCTCGCCGTACCTCTGCTCGCCGACTACTGCGCCGTGGACCTTGAGCAGTCGGTCTCGTTCGGGGACGGGCCACCGGTCCGCATCGGCGCGACGGGCAAGCGCCTCCCCGGTCTCCGGCGTGCCGGCCTGGCCTCGATCCGGCCAGGGGTCCCGGAATCCCCGTGGGTGCGCGGTGAGTTGGTCCCCGTGCCGCCGGGCTCACCCCTCACCGCCGTCCTGCGTGCCGGGACGTCCCGCCTGGAACCGGTCATGGACACCGGTGCGGGCACCTGGGTCGACATGGTGCCGAGCCTCGCGCAGAAGGTCCGCGAGACCGGCATGCACTCGATCATGATCGTCCCCATCCGCACACGGCGCGCCCTGCTGGGCGTGGCGCTGTTCGCCCGTACGGAGAATCCGACGCCGTTCCATGATGTCGATCTGCTCCTGGCCGAAGAACTCGTCGGCCGCGCCGCGCAGTCGCTGGACAACGCCCGCCAGTACGCCCGCGAGCACACCGCCGCCCTCGCGCTGCAACGCCATCTGCTCCCCCGCCGGTTGAGGGGCGGCATGGCGGTCGAGGTGGCCTCGCGCTACCTGCCGGCCGACGTGGACCACTGTGTCGGGGGCGACTGGTTCGACGTGATCCCGCTGTCCGGCGCGCGGGTGGCGCTCGTCGTCGGCGACGTGGTCGGGCACGGCCTGCACGCCGCCGCGACGATGGGCAGACTTCGCACCGCCGTGCACACCCTCGCCGACATGGAACTGCCGCCCGGCGAGCTCATGTCCCACCTCGACGACACGGTGCAACGATCGGGCGAGGAGGACGACGACCTCCCGGACCAGATCCCCACCGTGGCGGGCGCCACGTGCCTGTACGCCGTCTACGACCCCGCCACCCGCCGGTGCACCATGGCATCGGCCGGGCACCCCCCGCCCGCGATCATCGACCCGCAGGGCCGGGTCACGTACCCCGACCTCCCCACCGGAGCCCCCCTGGGGGTCGGCCTGGGGGACCCCTTCGAGTGCGTGGATCTGGAACTGGCCGAGGGAAGCGTCCTCGCCCTGTACACCGACGGGCTGATCGAGACCCGCGACCACGACATCGAAGAGGGAATGCACCGGCTGGGCGCGGCCCTGTCACAGCCGGGCCGATCCCTGGAAGACCTCTGCGACATCGCCACGCAGACGCTGCCGGACCACGCGACGTGCGACGACGTCACGCTCCTCCTCGTCCGGACCCGCTCCCTCGACCCGAGCCAAGTGGCCTCCTGGACACTGCCCGGTGGCCGGTCCGCCGTCTGGAGCGCCCGTGACCTGGCGGCGCGTCAACTGAAGGAATGGGGCCTGGAGGGCCTTGAGGACACCACGAAACTGATCGTCAGCGAACTCGTCGGCAACGCCATCAGTCACGGTTCCGGACCGATCGGGCTGCGGCTCGTCCGTCACCAGGTCCTGACCTGTGAGGTCTCCGACGCCAACGCCTTCGCCCCCCATCCGCGTCGCGCGCGCACCACGGACGAGCACGGCCGCGGCCTCTTCCTCGTCGCCAAGCTGTCCCGCAGGTGGGGCTCCCGCTCGACATCGGGCGGCAAGGTCATCTGGGCCGAACAAGACCTCCCCCGCATACCCGCCCCCCGATCGGTGCCCACGTGATTCCCAGGCGCCTCTTATTCCAGGGGGCCTCTGATTCCAGGGGCCTCGGCCTGATCGCCCGGTCAGGCCGTGGATCGCTCGGTCAGGCCGAGCATCGCCCGGTCAGCCGCGCCCTGCACCGCACCCGCGGCCGGCGGGGTCAGCGGTCGTCGCGGCCCTCCTCGCGGAGCCTTCGCCAGACGCGGGTGCGGTGCAGGGCGTAGAGGGCGATGAGCAGGACGACCGCCTGGAGTCCCACGGCGAGCAGCCAGAAGACGGCGCGGCTTTCCAACTCGTTGGTCATGTAGGTGAAGTTCATGCCGAAGAACCCGGTGAGGAACGTCAGCGGGAGGAAGATCGTCGACACGATGGCCAGCCGGTTGATCACGCCGTTCTGCTCGCCGGCGACGAGTGAGGAGTAGCTGAGGAAGGCCCGCCGGGCGGCGTCCTGGAGGGACTCGATACTGGCGAGTACGAGCCGTGCCGCGCGGAGGTACGAGTCGGCGAGCCTGTGCCGCGCCTCCGGGAACCTGCTGCTCATCATCCTGCGTGTGAAGGTCTCGTCCGTCGCCTCCAGGAACGGCAGCAGGGCGTGGTGCAGGAGGCCGGCGTGCCGACGCAGCCGGGACAGACGGTAGACCTGCTGGGGGTGCCGGTGCTGGAACATGTCGTCCTCGAGGTCCTCCACCTCCAGCAGCGCCTGGGTGGCGGAGCGGCGGAAGGTCTCCAGGGCCTCTTCGAGCAGCAGGAACAGCGTCGCCACGGTGTCGGCGGGTCGTTCCTGCGGCAGCCGGGCCACGAGGCTCGCCATCGGCCCGCTGGGCTTTCGGTGGACCGTGACCAGATGCCGCTCGGTCACGTACACGTGGATATGGGCGACCTCGCCGTCCTCGATCGCGGGTACGACGAATCCGGCGCTGTCCCCGAGGAACTCGGCCCGCGGGGATTCGCCCGGCCTGCCGAGCCATGAGAAGCCCTCGCCCTGCAGGCCGAGCTGGTGCGCGATGGACCGCTCGCCGGGCGGTGACTCCGCGGGCAGCTCGATGTCCACGAACAGGAAAGGGGATTCCGCGAGGCGCTCACGCGCCTGCGACAGAGGTGTACGAGTGACGGTCCCCTCCGGCAGCGTCACCACCGTTACGTTCATCGCCCCTCGCTCCGGATCACGGGCACACGCTCCAGCCTCTGCAAACCGCGACGTCCACGCATGCCGAGGGACCCATTCGCACCGCCGGGCGTCCGCTGTCGCCAGGCCTGGGGCGCTGGGCACTGTGGGATGGTGGTGGGGTGATTCTGGAGGACCTCGTCCGGCTGCGCCGGGCCCGTGACCTGATGGACCGGGAGTACGCGAAGCCGCTCGACGTTCCGGCGCTGGCGCGGGTCGCCCTCATGTCGGCGGGCCATTTCTCCCGCAGCTTTCGTGCCGCCTTCGGCGAGACGCCGTACAGCTATCTGATGACGCGCCGGATCGAGCGGGCCAAGGCGCTGCTGCGGCGCGGTGACCTGTCGGTGACGGAGGTCTGCTTCGAAGTCGGCTGTACGTCGCTGGGGTCGTTCAGCTCGCGGTTCACGGAGCTGGTCGGGGAGAGCCCGAGCGCGTACCGGGCCCGCCGCCATGACGAGGGCGCCGCCATCCCGGCCTGCGTCGCCAAGATCCACACGCGACCGGTCAGGAACGGAGAAGCGAACCCCGCCCCGCGCCCCCTAGCGTGAAGCACATGGAAATCAAGCTTTCGCAGTGCTTCATCGCCGTCGACGACCACGACAAGGCGCTCGCCTTCTACCGGGACGTTCTCGGTCTGGAGGTCCGCAACGACGTCGCATTCGAGGGGATGCGCTGGGTGACCGTCGGCTCTCCCTCGCAGCCGGACGTGGAGATCGTCCTGGAGCCGCCGCTCGCGGACCCGAACGCCTCCCCCGCCGACCGACAGGCGATGGCCGAGCTGCTGGCCAAGGGCATGCTGCGCGGCGTCATCTTCACCACCGACGACTGTGACGCCGCTTTCGAGCGCATCAGCAAGGCGGGGGGCGAGGTGCTGCAGGAGCCGGTCGACCAGCCGTACGGCGTGCGCGACTGCGCCTTCCGCGACCCCTCCGGCAACATGCTGCGCTTCAACCAGCCGCGCAAGCAGTGAGCTCCGGTCCCGGGAACCGGGCGACGTCGGCCCGTCGGGACCACCACGCCCCACCGAGGTCGCTCGCCGCCCTGCCGTGAGGCAGCGGTCGACCACGGTCTGAGCCGTGCCGGTACCCGGAGACCCCGCTCTCAGCACGTGTGCCGAGAGCGGGGTCCCGGCGTTTCCGGCAGCGATGCGCCATGCCCTGTGACGCGCCTGTGACAGTCGGGGGACACCGCCATGAAGTAGCCCGTGCACGCTTTTTCGAAAGAGGACAAATAGCAGTATTCGGGCATAAGCCCCCTGCTTCCGAGGGCGCGAGCAGTGACGACCAAGCCGATACGTCGGAGGAAATCCCATGAGCGTCACACTCATCGCGCCGCAGACCGAAGCCTCCGCACCGACGCTGGCCCCGCGTGAGCGGGAGACGCTGCGCCTCATCGCCTCAGGGTGCACCTATCTGCAAGCGGCTCGCCAGATGGGGCTCTCCAAGCACACGGTCGACGCCTATCTGCGCCGTATCCGCGCCAAGCTCAACATCAACAACACGGCCGAGCTCACCCGGCTGGCGATCTCTCTGGGGCTGTGACGACCACCGGGACCAGCGGGACGGGACCAGCGGGACCACCATCCGGCGGTGGCATGGCCGGTAGCATAAGGGGCATGCGCGAGCCCACCCGGAAGTACTCGATCACGATGCCCCGGGACATCGCGGAAGCCGCTCGCGCTCGCAGTGGCCCCTCGGGCCTCTCCGCCTACGTCGCCGCGGCGGTCGCCCGCCAGATCGAGCGCGACAACCTCAACGAGATCGTGGCCGTCGCCGAGGCGGAGCACGGACCCGTCGCCGACGAGGAGGTCCAGGCCCTGCGGGACCGGCTCCTGCGGGCCCGCCGGCAGCGGACGAGCGGCGGAGCGGACTCCTCGTGACGCGGTCCCCCGCGGTACCGGGCGGCACCCTGGTCCTCGACGGCGAAGGACTGGCCAAGGCGGTGCTGCGCGACCGCGCGGTCGCCGGATGGCTCGCCCTCGCCCGCGCCGACGACATGCGGGTGATCACCAGCGCGGCGGCCGTCGTGGAGGTGATCCACCCGCGGATCAACCGCCGGGCCCTGGAGTGGACCCTGTCCCGGATCGTCGTCGAACCGGTCGACGAGCCCATCGCCCGCCACGCCGCGGCCCTGCTCGCCGACGCCGGCCTGCACGGCAGGAAGTACGCCGTCGGCGCCATCCTCGCGTCCACCGCTCTCGCCGCCCCCGGTCCCACCACCGTCCTCACCTCCGGCCCCGAGGACATCACCGCACTGTGCGGCGGCGGGCGCGTCACCGTCATCGAGATCTGACCCGACCTCGTCGCCTTGCCTGCCTCCCGGCAGGGCCGACGGCCGGGGGAAGCGGGAGTCCACGGGGCGCCGTCGTACGCCGGTGCCGGACATGGGCCCCGGTCAGGGACTTCACCGTCGGCGGCATGCCAGGAGTTCCACGTGTCACCCGACCGGCCCAAGTGCCTGTGCCGAGTTTGCGGACATTTGAACGTGTGAATTCCCATCCGGTCCGGCCGCGGTGCCGAATACCTCTCAGGCGCGATTCAGGCTCCTCCCGCCAGGAGGGCTCGGGCGCCGCCGACAACGTCCGGCGCCCGGTGCGATCGCTCCGGTTCGACGATGGCAAAACTTTGATGCGGTGGCCGGACCGCTGGCCATCGGCGGTACGCAGGCCACGTGTCAGCAGCAGCTCCGTCGAGGTGTACTGAGGTCCGGCGGGATCGAGTTCGAGTGGCAACACGGCGGTGGACGACAGAGACTAGGGGTCGTGGTTTGCGACCGGAGAACAGTTCACGAACACGTGACTTCCGGATTGCTCGTTCCGGCCACCGCCGGAACGCGAGGACATCGAGTGTCGGTTGCCCGGGACGACGGCGACCGGCATTTCCTCAAGGAGCTCGCATGGTGGAAAAGTCTGTCGAGGTCCTGACGCCCGATCCGGATAAATCTGCGCTCACCGAGCACAGGCTCAACGGCTCGCCGACAGGGAACGGGGCGGCCCGCACCGAGAAGGCGTTCACCGAGGTGCTGGCCGGCCTCGTGGACGCGGAACAGGTGTCGGTCGACAGTCACTTCTTCGACGACCTCGGCGCGAACTCCCTGGTCATGGCGCATTTCTGCGCACGAATCAGGAAGCGGGACGACCTGCCGTCGGTGTCGATGAAGGACATCTACCAGCACCCGACGATCCGGGGTCTGGTGACGGCACTCGTGGTCGAGGCGCCCGAACCTGCCGAGTCGTCAGTATCGGTTCCGGCCGAGACGCCGATCCCCGCGCGCACCGGGCAGTACATCTTCTGCGGAATGCTGCAGACGCTGTTCTTTCTTGCTTACTGCTTCGCCCTCGGCATCGTGACCGCCCGTGGCTACGAATGGGTTTCGGAAGGCTCCGGCCTGGTGGACGTCTATGTGCGGTCACTGATATTCGGCGGCGCCGGCCTCATCGGGCTCTGCGTCTTTCCCGTCGTGGCCAAATGGATTCTCATAGGCCGCTGGCGGCCACGCGAGTTCCCCGTCTGGAGTCTTACCTACTTTCGCTTCTGGATCGTCAAGGTACTGGTCAACGCGAACCCGATGAGATTCTTCGTCGGAAATCCTTTGTACGTGCTGTACCTGCGGGCCCTCGGCGCACACATCGGAAAAGGCGTCACCATTCTCTCCCGCATCATTCCGGTCTGCACCGACCTGCTGACGATCGGCGCCGGTACGGTCATCCGCAAGGAGTCGTACTTCACTTGCTACCGGGCCCATGCCGGACGGATCCAGACCGGCCGCGTCACCTTCGGCAAGGAAGCGTGCGTCGGGGAGAAGACCGTCCTCGACATCGACACGTCGATGGGCGACCGGACGCAGCTGGGCCACACGTCAGCGTTGCAGAGCGGCGAGGCCGTCCCGGACGGAGAGCACTGGCACGGGTCCCCGGCAGAGCGCACGGACGTGGACTACGTACGGGTCGCACCGGCACGTTGCAGCACACCACGCCGGTTCGGCTTCGGACTCGCGACCGTGCTCCAGCTGTTCCTGGTGTACGTGCCGCTGACCGTCGGGGGCGCGTACATGCTGGTGACCGAGGTGCCGGCGGCGGGTGAACTGCTCGGCCCCGGGGCGACCGGGGTCAGGACCCTCGGGCTCTACCTGGACGCGCTGATCCTTTCCAGCGTGCTCTTCTTCGGCTTCGTCATCCTGGGCATGGTCCTCCTGTTCACCGTGCCGCGTCTGCTGAGTCTGGCGATCAAGCCGGACAAGGTCTATCCGCTCTACGGCCTGCACTACTCGCTGCACCGGCTGATCGCCCGCATGACGAACATCAAGTTCTTCGCCTGGCTCTTCGGCGACAGTTCGGCGATCGTGCACTATCTGCGCCGCCTCGGCTACGACTTGTCCGAGGTCGAGCAGACCGGGTCGAACTTCGGCACCCGGGTGCAGCACGAGACCCCCTACCTCAGCACGGTCGGCAGCGCAACGATGGTCGCCGACGGGCTCTCCCTCATCAACGCCGACTTCTCGGGCACGTCCTTCCGCGTGTCCCGGGCGTCGATCGGGGCGCACAACTTCCTCGGGAACAACGTCGCCTATCCCTCGGGTGGCCGGACGGGCGAGAACTGCCTGCTCGCGACCAAGGTGATGGTTCCCCTGGACGGCGAAGTCCGCGAAGGGGTCGGCCTGCTGGGATCGCCGGCTTTCGAGATCCCCCGCACGGTGCTGCGCGACACCCGGTTCGACCACCTCAGGACCGGTGACCAACTGCGCCGCAGCCTCGCCGCGAAGAACCGCTACAACCTCCGCACCATGATCTTCTGCCTCTTCGTGCGCTGGCTGCACGTCTTCGCGCTGACGCTCTTCGGCCTCGCGACCCTGGACATGTACGGCGTCTTCGGGCAGCTGATGATCGCCGTGTACCTGGCGGCCACGCTGGCGTTCTCGGCCGTCTACTTCACCATGATGGAGCGCTGGATCACGAAATTCCGGTCGCTGCAACCGCAGTTGTGCTCCATCTACGACCCGTACTTCTGGTGGCACGAACGCCTCTGGAAGGTGCCCGAGGAGTACCTCAACCTCTTCAACGGCACGCCCTACAAGAGTCTGCTCTGGCGGATGCTGGGCGTCCGCGTCGGCAAGCGGCTCTTCGACGACGGCGCTTCGATCACCGAGCGGACGCTCACCACCATCGGGGACGACTGCACGCTGAATGCGGCAAGCAAGATCCAGTGCCACTCGCAGGAGGACGGCACCTTCAAGTCCGATCACAGCACGATCGGTGCCGGCGCGACGCTCGGCGTCAACGCCCACATCCACTACGGCGTGACGGTCGGCGACCACGCGCAGCTCGCCGCCGACTCCTTCCTGATGAAAGGCGAGGAAATGCCCGATCACGCCCGGTGGGGCGGGAACCCGGCCACGGAGTCGCGCAAGGTCCCCTATCAACCAGCAGCGCTGACGAGCCGCCCCGAGGGGCGAGTCGCGCTGCGGCGCCGGTGAGAGGAGGGGACGGAAACCATGGGCGTGGATGTGCGGGTGGATGCGGGTCGGGAGTTCTGGCGTGGGGTGGTGGGTGGGGGTGGGTTTGCTTCGGTTCCGCGGTGGGTGTCGG